>CP060636.1:3509288-3879051 GCA_014337235.1 [Eubacterium] hominis
ACCCACAATGGCTTCAAATTCTTCTTGCACTGGCATATTAGGATAAAATATTTTTTTCGTTTTTGTAAAAAACATATTTAAGTGTTCTTCTTTGGCGAATTGTTGTAATTGATTAGTGATATCTTTATTTGTATCATTAGCGATATTGTATCGCCACACATTATCGTTCGTATAAAGGAAGGAAAAACTTCTTTGTTGATCTATTTTAGAAACTGTTTGTATAGACATATACCCCATAATTGCAGATATGAACAGCCATACAAGAATCAGCACTTTTTTCATTTATGTTTTTCCAATGTGATGATATGATCACATGCATTTGCCACAAATGGATCATGAGTCGCAATAATCACACATTTTCCTTCTTTTTTCATCCCTTTTAATATTTCGATAACTTCATCACGATTTTTTTCATCTAAATTTCCGGTCGGTTCATCTGCTAATACCACATTACATGGCTTTAACAAAATTCTTGCCAATGCTACTCGTTGTTGTTCTCCACCACTTAATTCATAAATCATTTGCTTTTCATAGCCACTCAGTCCAACAGTTTCGAGTACCTGAGATATAGATTTTTCTTTATTTTTTTGATAAGCCAAAGCGATTTTTAAATTTTTTTCTACATTTTGTTCTTCGATCAACGCATAATTTTGAAACAAATAACCAATTTCACTTCGTAAATAATTTCTTACGTTCTTAATTGGCTTTTGATGATATAAAACTTCTCCTTGTGTTGGTTTATCCAATTTTCCAATGATATTTAATAAGGTGCTCTTGCCACAGCCGCTTACACCAGTGATGGCATACATATTGTTTGCCTCAAACTCAAGGCTTAAATCTTGTAAAACGACATGCTTTCCAAATTGTTTTGTTATGTTGTTTAATGAAATCATAGAAATCTCCTTTCTTACATTGTGGAATCCTTTAAATATTAATCTAATATGATTTTGCTTACCATATAATTAATAATATATCAGTTTTAATAAAAAAGCAAACGTTTTCATTTTTTTGAAATATAATAAAAAAATAGATTATATATGTATGTCGTGTCATCATTTTGGAAATTAAAAGATAATCTTTAACCATTTTTCAATAAACTCCATTTTAAAAATAAAAAAAATCGATTTTTCAACCGATTTTTTTTTTATATTCATTAGTGTTCTTTTACAGGATGTGTAATACCAATATGCAATTCCTTCAATTGTTCATCATATACCGGACTTGGTGCTTCACTCATTAGATCAGATGCACTAGCTGTTTTAGGGAATGCGACAACATCACGGATATTGTCAGTTCCTGCCAGAATCATGACCAAACGCTCTAATCCAATACCTACACCACCATGTGGAGGTGTACCATATTTAAATGCATCAATGAAGAATCCAAATTTATTATAAGCTTCTTCTAAAGACATGCCAATTGCTTCAAAGACTTTCTTTTGAAGTTCTTGATCATGAATACGGATAGAACCACTTAACAGTTCATAGCCATTTAATACAAGGTCATATGCACGAGAATAGCAATTTGCCGGATCACTCATTAGTTTATCTACATCTTCTAAATTTGGACAAGTGAATGGATGATGTGCCGCAACATATCGATCCTCTTCTTCTACATATTCAAACATTGGGAAGTTTGTGACCCAAAGGAAGGCGAATTTTGATTCATCGATCAGATTTAAATCATGACCAAGCTTGTTTCTTAAGGCACCAAGTGATGTTTGGGCAACTTTTTTCTTAGCCGCAACCATGAACAATAAATCATTATCTTCTAAACCAAGCTGTGCTTTTAGTACAGCTTTTTCTTCATCACTTACAACTTTTGCGACAGAGCCACTGAATTCCCCATTCGCAAGTTTTAAATACGCCAGCGCTTTTGCGCCATATACTTTTACAAATTCCTGCAGCTTGTCTAAATCTTTACGTGAGAATTTATCTGCGCCGCCTTTCACAACCATTGCCTGAATAACGCCTTTATTTTCTAATACGTCTGCGAAAATCTTAAAGGTTGTGTTCGCAAAAATATCATTTACATTGCACAATTCCATACCAAAACGCATATCAGGTTTATCGCTTCCAAAGCGTTCCATACATTCATCATATGGAATACGTACAAATTCAGGAAGATCCACATGTTTGATTTCTTTAAATATCTTGCGCATCAGTTCTTCTGTAATATTCCAGATATCTTCTTCTTCGATAAAGCTCATTTCAATATCGATCTGTGTAAACTCAGGCTGACGGTCTGCACGTAAATCTTCATCACGGAAACATCTTGCGATCTGGAAATATTTTTCTAATCCACCCACCATCAATAATTGTTTATAAATCTGTGGTGATTGTGGAAGTGCATAAAATTCTCCAGGACTTACACGACTTGGGACCAAATAGTCACGAGCACCTTCTGGTGTAGACTTACATAGGATTGGTGTTTCAATTTCCAAGAATCCATGATCTGACAAGAAGTTTCTTGTGATCATTGTGACCTGATGGCGAAGCATCAGATTCTTTTGTATCGGACTTCTTCTTAAATCAAGATAACGATATTTCAAACGTGTATCTTCCAATGCATCTGTTTCATCCGCAACAATGATTGGCGTAGTTTCTGCTTTATTTACGATGGTAACTTCTTCTACCTGGATTTCGATATCCCCTGTCGCAAGTTTTGGGTTCTTATCTTTACGTTCCACAACAATGCCGCTTACCTGTAATATGTATTCATTACGTACGTCACTGATCTGTTTTGCCAGTTCTTCATTGAATACCAGCTGTGTGATACCAGAGCGATCACGTAAATCAATGAAAACAAGTGCGCCAAAATTTCTGCGTTTTGCGACCCAACCAATAAGTGTCACCTGTTCATTCACATTGGATAATCTTAATTCTCCATTTGTATGTGTTCTTTTCATGCTTATTCTCCTATTCTTTATGCTGTCCACATGTACAGTTTCCATCTTCACATGTACAAACATGTTCATGTTCTTCTTCACCAAACAATGCATCCATTGCATCCACAACACCATCTAATGCAACTGTCTGTTGTGTTTGTGTAGCGATATTTTTGATATTGACGGTACCCTGTTCAATATCCTTTTCACCAACGATGATTGCAGTCTTAGCTTTCTTGCGCTCTACAGTTTTAAACTGCGCTTTAAATGAACGATTTAAGAATTCACATTCACTGCGATAACCGGCAGCTCTTAACTCTGTAACAATCTGTAAAGCTTCAATTTGTACCTTTGGTGATAAACATAATACATAAGCATCCAAGCCTTCATCTTCACCTAATACGATACCTTCTGCTTCACATGCGATAATCAAACGTTCAATACCTAGTGCCCATCCAATACCACTCATCTTTTCAGGACCACCAAAATATTCAACCAGTCCATCATAACGGCCACCAGCAAGTACAGTAGACTGTGCACCCATTTCTTTATTTTCACTTACGATTTCAAATACGGTGTGTGTATAATAATCTAACCCACGTACTAATGTATCCTCAATTTCATATGGGATACCCAGTGCATCCAAGCCATCTAATACTGCCTGAAAATAAGCTTTACTCTCTTCTGTAAGATAATCACTCATCTTAGGCGCTGTTTTCATTAATTCAGAATCATGATCGACTTTACAATCTAAGATACGTAAAGGATTTTGTTCATAACGACGTTGACAATCTCCACACATATCCTTAATACCGTCTTTAAAGTGTTCTTTTAATGCCGTACGATAAGCATCACGTGATGCATCATCACCCAAAGTATTAATTAATACCTTCATATCCTGTAAACCAACAGCAGATAAAAATGAATACCCTAAAGCGATGGCTTCTACATCTAGCATTGGACTTTTTGCGCCGACGACCTCCACACCAAACTGGTTGAAGATTCTCATTCTGCCTTTCTGTGGACGTTCATGACGGCACTGTGGACCGACATAATACATTTTCATTGGTAAATCCGGATATCCAAACATTTTATTTTCCACGAAGCTTCTGACAACACCAGCTGTTCCTTCTGGGCGAAGTGTCAATGATGTGGAGCTGTTTTCCAATGTAAAAGTATACATTTCTTTATTGACCATATCACTGGAGTCATTTCCTCTTTTGAATACGTTAGTGTGCTCAAAAATTGGTGTACGGATTTCTTCAAAGTTGTATACATAACAAAACTGACGGATCATTTCTTCAATCTGGTGCCATTTACTAATATCCTTTGGCAATACATCCTGTGTTCCTCTTGGGACCTGATAGTTCATACTGATTTCCTCCTTTTTATCATATGTTATCACCACGTTCATCCTAAAAAAAACGTCCTTTACATGAAAGGACGTTGTTCACGCGGTACCACCTAACTTCATTCATAACGAATGCACTTTTATCTTTAACGCAAGAACTACGGTTATCCATTTCCTGATAACTCCTCCAAAGTGTCCATCATGCAATCGTCTAGTGAAAACTTCCAGCCAAGGTTTTCTTCTCTATCTAAACATCCATGCACATGCTCTTTTTCATCGGATGTACTTTTAGTTTACTCATTTCGTATCGCTTTGTCAACTGAAAATTACGCTTTTTTACCTTGTTTTACATATTCTTCAAACAAACGCTGGATTCCTAGATAATGAACCCCCTCCATTACATCAAGTAATGGAACATTGCGAAATTCTAAGTGCAGATCATATCGATCCCCTAAATATGTTTTACAACTTTCTTTGATTTCTTTTTCTAAATGAAAAGGAATATTTTTACCTGCAATAACGATACATTGTGGATCAATGGTTACCGATACAATGGTGATGATCTGTGTGATAATATTTTTCATTAACTGATCATCTACACCAGATTGAATGATTTCATTGATACTTTTTCCATAAAATGGAATCATTCCTAGTTCTCCACTGTAATGATGAACCCCCTGTATCATCTGTTTATGAAAACAATAACTGCTTCCTACACCTGTCGTACTAAAATATACATATGCTAGATCTTTCATTGTATGATTGGCAACATATCCCATCATCATCGTTTTTACATCATTTTGAATTATGACAGGAATTGACAAACGTTTGCTTAGTTGTTCGCATATGCCAAATTGACCAAGCGTTCCTTTTTGATTACGATAAAAATACAGACCATCCACGATACCGGCAGCCGCAACACTGACACATGTCACCGCAAAACGTTCTACCAGTGTCACAATAAAATCTTCCAGTTCTTTTGTTTCTTTCAGATAGAGATGGTTTTCATAATGCGTATGTGATAAAGCATCTCGTATGGATATATCCACTGTTCGCTCATCAATAAATAATCCCAAAATCATAAATTTCTTATGATTTAAACTATATACATTGGCATTTCTACCTTTGGAAGATGTATTCAACATCTGTTTTTCAACATATCCCCGTGATTCCATTTCTTCTAAGATCTGTTTTACAACAGGAGATGAAAGATTGCTTTCCCTTACCAGCTCAACCATCGTCGCATGATGATACTTTGTGATTGCCTGAAAAACCAGCATTTGATTATTTCCCATTATGCTCACATCCTTTTTCCTTGTGATATAGGAAAACGAGCATTTCTGCCCGTTTCATTTCATTATTCTGCAGGATCGTTAATATTTCCACAGTTGTGATATACCTGCTGTACATCATCTACTTCATTCAACAGGTTGATCAAACGCTGGAACAATTTTAAATCTTCTCCTTCTAATGTAACATATTCATTAGGAAGCATAGTATCTTCCAATACGTCAAATGTTACATCAGGAATCAATGCTTCAATTGCGTCCTTTGCTTTATTCAAATCTGTTGGTTCCACAGTGATATTCATCTGTCCATCTTCAACTTCGATATCCTTTAATTCAACTTCTGCCATAATCAAAGCATCCATCATCGCTTCTTCATCTTCGTATGCGATAGATAACAAACCAACGTGTTCATAGTTGAAAGATACACATCCTGCAACACCTAATTTTGCGTGTGATTTATTGAAACAAGCACGTAAATCAGCGATTGTTCTGTTTGCATTATCTGTCAAACAGTCAATGATTACAGTTGCGGCTCCACCAGAACCGAACCCTTCATATGTAGCTGGTGAATAGTTTTCTGTTGTTCCACCTTTTGCTTTATCAATTGCTCTTTTGATAACATCTGCAGGTACCTGATTTGCTTTTGCACGTTCGATTACTTTTTTCAAAGATGCATTCATTTCTGGATCAGGCACACCGGCTTTCGCTGCCATCAGAATTTCTTTACCATATCTTGAATATAATTTTGCCTTTACTGCTGCGGTTTTTGCCATAGAAGCGGCACGTACTTCAAAATGTCTACCCATTTTAATCACCTTCCAAATTTCCTTAGTTAGTATAGCATAAAAAACAAGGGGCTTGCAACAGAAACCGCATGAAACCACCGTATTTTTCCAATATCTTATATTACAGGCATGATTTTTTACAACTTTTCTTTTCTATGAATAGCCGGTTTTTGTTCCCAATTAGGTTTTTCACCCCAAATCACACTGATCAGCGGCACTTGTAATGCCTTGGAAATATTCGTTAATTCTTTGCTGTTTAATTTTTTTACCCCTGCTTCATATTCTATGATTGCCTTTGATTCAAGATTAGCTGCTTTCGCAAATTCATCAATTGTCATCTTTTTTTCTTCTCGCATCATTTTGATGAATGCCCCGATTTTCTTTGCATCCATGATATCTTCATCCTTTTAGAAAAAGGTGTGATGAATCACCACACCTTATATATTAATTTGCTACGATATTAACAACTCTGCCTTTTACGACAATAATTTTTCTAATGGTTTTGCCTTCAATCTGTGCTTTTACTGTTTCCATCTGCATTGCAGTTTCTTTGATGACATCTTCACTGCTATCTTTTGCGGTTTTAAATTTACCACGCAGCTTGCCATTTACCTGAACGATGATTTCTACTTCATCTTCTACCAGTTTAGATTCATCATATGTTGGCCAAGGTTCATACGTAATCGTTGTATCTTTATGGAATACCTTCTGCCAGATTTCTTCTCCTAAGTGAGGTGCGAAGCATGCAAAGCATTTTAAAAAGCCAATAGCATATTCTTTGTAAATGCTGTCCACTTTATAGCATTCATTGATAAAGATCATCATCTGGGAAATTGCTGTATTCAGATTTAATGTTTCTACATCTCTTGTGACCTTTTTAATTGTCGCATGATATACACGATCTAATTTACCATCATTGGTATCTGTGAATTTATCATATTCTGTATATAAACGCCATACACGATCTAACCATCTTCTAGCACCATCCAAGCCAGTTGTACTCCAAGGAAGTGCAGCTTCAAGTGGTCCCATAAACATTTCATATACACGTAGTGCATCTGCACCATGGCTTTCTACGATTTCATCAGGATTTACAACATTGCCTCTTGATTTGGACATTTTTTCATTGTTTTCACCCAAGATCATACCTTGGTGGAACAACTTCTGGAATGGTTCCTTTGTAGGGACTACACCACAGTCATATAATACCTTATGCCAGAATCTAGCATACAATAAGTGAAGTACGGCATGCTCTGCACCACCTACATATAAATCAACTGGCAGCCAGTGTTTTAATAACTCTGGATCAGCGATTGCATCATTGTTTTTAGGATCGATATAACGTAAATAATACCAGCAGCTTCCAGCCCATTGTGGCATAGTGTTGGTTTCACGTTTTCCTTTAACACCATCAATTTCCACATTGATGAAATCCAAACAGTGTGCAAGTGGTGATTCTCCGTGTTCATTTGGCTTAAAGTTTTTTGTTTCAGGTAATTCAAGTGGTAATTCATCGATATCAACTGTACGCATTGTACCATCTTCCATATGAATGATAGGAATTGGTTCTCCCCAATAACGCTGACGTGAGAATAACCAATCTCTTAATTTATAGGTTGTTTTTGCACATCCACATTTGTGTTCTTCCAGCCATTTGATCATGGTATCGATTGCTTCTTGTTTACCCATACCATTTAAGAATTCAGAATTGATATGTACACCATCTTCTGTGAATGCTTCTTCTTCGATATTGCCACCCTCTAATACTGGAATGATATCAATACCAAATTTCTTAGCAAATTCATAGTCACGTGTATCATGTGCAGGAACAGCCATAATTGCACCTGTTCCATAAGATGCTAATACATAATCAGAAATCCAGATTGGAACTTCTTTTCCATTTACCGGGTTGATGGCATAAGCACCTGTAAATACACCCGTCTTTTCTTTGTTTAATTCTGTACGTTCCAAATCAGACTTGCTGGCACAAGTTTTCTTATATTCATCAATTGCCTGTTTCTGTTCAGGTGTACAGATTTCATCTACATAAGGATGTTCTGGTGCCATAACACAATACGTAGCCCCAAACAATGTATCACAACGTGTTGTAAATACTGTGAATTCTTTGTTGGTATCTTTGATTTTAAAGATAACGTTGGCACCCTGTGATTTTCCAATCCAGTTGATCTGCATTTCTTTTGTGGATTGTGGCCAGTCACATAATTCCAAATCTTCCAGTAAACGTTCTGCATATTCCGTGATTTTTAATACCCACTGACGCATTGGTTTACGAATTACCGGATATCCTCCACGCTCACTTTTACCGTCAATTACTTCTTCATTGGCAAGTACAGTTCCAAGTTCTGGACACCAGTTAACAGGAATTTCATCTACATAAGCCAAACCTTTGTTGTATAACTGAATAAAAATCCACTGTGTCCATTTATAGTAAGATGGATCTGTAGTAGAGATTTCACGATCCCAGTCATAAGAAAAACCTAATGATTGGATCTGTTCACGGAAATGATCTACATTTTTCTTTGTGAACTGAGCAGGATGATTTCCTGTCTGAATTGCGAATTGTTCTGCAGGTAGACCAAATGCATCCCATCCCATTGGATGTAATACATTAAAGCCTTGCATACGTTTCATACGTGCAATGATATCTGTAGCAGTATATCCTTCCGGGTGTCCTACATGCAGACCATTGCCGCTTGGATATGGGAACATATCCAGTACATAGTACTTAGGTTTGCTGAAGTCATGGGTATCACAAGCAAATGTCTTGTTTTCCAGCCAGAACTTCTGCCATTTCTTTTCAATTTCAACATGATTGAATGCCATACTAATTCTCTCCTTTACATTCATAAAAAAAACGTCCCTGTATCTAAGGACGTTGTATTAACGCGGTACCACCTTAGTTCATCTTTCACAAAAGAAAAATGCCCTTCATTTCTTCTTAACGCGAAGTAAGACGGATATTGCTATCGGCTCCATAACGAGTTCCCCGTTTCCATGTACAGCTTTCCACCATCCAGCTGCTCTCTAAAACACTTTCGCAGGTACTACTTTATTTCATCGCCTTTACTTGTTTAGTATAACGAAATGCACATATATTTGTCAATGGATTTTAAACAAAAAACAGTAAATATCCCATAATCAATGTGACAGCAATGGTAAAGATGATTGGCTTTTCTACATCCTCATGCATATTTCTCATCATTAAGATCTGGGTAAAACTAACACCGGCATAAACAAGCAAAGCACCTGTTTTTGCGATAAACATTAGTCCTGGGAATACCAAAGACAGCAGAAAGAAGAACAGGATGCCTGCTACTCCATAGATAATCAATTTTCTGTATTTCTTTTTCATGTTATCACCATTAGTAGGATATCATGTATTTTTTAATTTTACAATCACCAGTTTTTATTTTCACATGAAATCACATTGGTTTTTTGATGTAAAAAGAACGTGACAGGAATCACGTTCTTCTCACTAGGTTATCGAAAGGAAATCGATATGAATAAATTCAGAAAGCTTATGCAATCTAACAATTAAAGGAAGGAATGTAAAGAATGCACAATCTTTCTTCTTATCATAATAGAGCCAATATTATGATATCAGAAATAAGGTACTTATTTCTGTAAATATAATAACATTTTTGTTGCCAACTGTAAACCCTTCCATTGAATTTTCAGTGATTTTCTTATAACAAATTTCGCAAGATTCCTAAAATATAATGATATATGTATATTTTTGTTTTTCTGTGAAACCAAAAAAAAGCCAGCATTCCTGCTAGGCTTTCTATGTTATTTATTCTGGATATATTCATCAATTGCTTTCGCTGCTGTTTTACCTGCACCCATAGCTAAGATAACCGTTGCGGCACCTGTTACAGCATCCCCGCCGGCAAATACGCCATCACGTGTAGTCGCTCCGTTTTCATTTGCAATCAGACAGCCTTTACGATTTGTTTCCAAGCCTTCTGTAGTAGAGCGGATCAATGGATTAGGACTTGTTCCAATTGCCATGATCATACAGTCTACATCTAATACAAAGTTGCTGTCTTTGATTTCAACTGGACGACGTCTGCCGCTTTCATCAGGTTCTCCAAGCTCCATCTTCACACATTCCATACCTTTAACCCAGCCATTTTCATCGCCAAGTACACGTACAGGATTTGTCAACAGATTAAAGACAATACCTTCCTCCATCGCATGTTCTACTTCTTCTTTACGTGCAGGAAGTTCTTCCATACTACGACGGTAAACAATTGTTACTTCTTTTACGCCTAAACGTTTTGCACAACGTGCAGCATCCATAGCAACATTACCACCACCAACAATCACAGCACGTTTTGGATGCTGAATTGGTGTATCACTGCCTTCTTTATAAGCCTTCATCAGGTTACAACGTGTTAAGAATTCATTTGCGGAATATACACCTTTCAGGTTTTCACCAGGCATATTCATAAAGTTAGGAAGACCTGCACCACTACCGATAAATACAGCTTCATAACCTGCATCAAATAAATCATCCACAGATTCACTGCGTCCGATTACCATGTTTGTTTCAATATCTACACCCATGTTCTTTAAGCCTTCGATTTCATTTTGTACGATTGCTTTTGGTAAACGGAATTCAGGAATACCATACATCAATACACCACCTGCAACATGTAATGCTTCAAATACAGATACATGATAACCTTTTTTTGCTAAGTCACCAGCACAGGTAAGCCCTGCAGGACCTGCCCCAACAACAGCTACTTTATGACCATTGCTTTCTGGTTTCACAATTTCTTCTTTTACATTTTCACGATGCCAGTCCGCAACAAATCGTTCCAAACGTCCAATCGCTACTGCTTCCCCTTTTACGCCACGCACACATTTACTCTCGCATTGTGTTTCCTGAGGACATACACGTCCACAAACAGCAGGCAAAGAGCTTGTTTGGTGAATGATCTGGTAAGCTTTTTCAAATTCACCCAGTTTTACCTGTTCGATAAAATCAGGAATATTGACAGATACTGGACATCCACTGATACAAGGTTTTGTAGGACAATGCAGACAGCGTTCTGCTTCCTCCATCGCCATTTCTTTTGTATATCCAAGTGTAACTTCATCAAAGTTATTTCTTCTTACTTCTCCATCCTGTACAGGCATTTCTACCTTTTTCAAAGACATATTAGGCATTATTGTGCATCTCCTTTCTTCAACAGATTACATGTAGCTTCTCTTTCTCTTGCTTCAAAGTCACGATATGTTGCTCCACGACTCATTGCTTCATCGAAGTCTACTTCATGACCGTCAAAGTCAGGTCCATCTACACAGGCGAATTTTGTCTTTCCGCCAACGGTTAAACGACATCCTCCACACATTCCTGTACCATCGATCATAATTGGATTCATAGATACAGTCGTCTTGATATTGTATTTCTTTGTCAACTGGCAAACAAATTTCATCATGATTAATGGTCCAATCGCGATAACTTCATCAAATGTTTCACCTTGATTAATCAAATCTTCCAACACGTTTGTCACAAGTCCTTTGGTACCTGTACTTCCATCATCGCTGACAAGATATGCATGATCACTGACATTCTTGAGTTCATCTTCTAAAATCACAAGGTCTTTATTTCTAAAGCCAGTGATAACAGTTACTTCAGCACCATTTTCGTGCAATGCTTTTGCTGTAGGATACGCAATGGCACATCCTACACCTCCACCAATAACGCAGACCTTTTTTAAACCTTCAATATTAGATGGTTTTCCTAAAGGACCTACAAAGTCCTGGATGTAGTCATTTTCATTTAATTCATTCAACAGCATGGTTGTCTTTCCAACAATCTGGAATATGATTGTGATTGTACCGTTTTCTCTATCATAATCAGCAATCGTCAATGGAATACGTTCTCCATTTTCATTAACACGCAAAATAATAAACTGACCAGCTAATGCTTTCTTTGCAACCGCTGGAGCTTCTACGACCATTTTTGTAACCGTAGGATTCAAAATTTCTTTCTTAATAATCTTGTACATGGTTTCTCCTCTCTATAGCTCTACATTTTGTAAACCGTTACAATTTTCCTATTACTATTTTACTATGTTCACTAAGTGAATACAATAGTAATATACCACAAACCCATCATTTAGTAAACCGATTTACTAAATATCATCTGACATTAGATTTTGATGGATCATCTGTAAAACTTTTTGAAGCTCTTCATATGGAATCTGCCCTGGTGCACTTTGTCCATGCATTGTAGCAAATGTGATGGATGAACCAAAAATCTCTCCACTGATTCTTGACAATAATCCTTGTTTGCCCATGGATATCGTCACTAATGCCTGCTTTGGCACTCTGGATTTCATCTGTTGTGTCACTTCTAACAGTGTTAACAGATCTTCTTCATTTTTTGGCATAACCGCAATCTTTAAAATATCTGCTTCCATTCGTTTCATGGTCATCAATCGTGTCATTAATTCTTCTTTCCCCGGTGTTCGATGAAAGTCATGATTACTCATAATCACATGAACGCCATAGATATGCGCAGTCGCAATCAATTCTTTTAATCTTAGTTTATCCATGAACAATTCTAAATCAATCATATCCAGGTGTCTGCTTTTAATCAAAGCTTTATTCATATCAAAATAAAGATTATCATCGAATGCAATCGGATTGCCGCCTTCTCTACCTGTTCGAAAGGTACATAACAAAAGTGTATCTGCTAAATGCTTTTTCAGCGTTTCCGCAAAAGAAACCACACGCTTTATGTCAAATACATTTTCATAATGATCCATTCTCCATTCTGCGATATCCACATGCTTTGCGGCAATTTCATCAGCTTCTTTTATCAGCTGTTCTTCATTTGCACTGCACATAGGTACACAGATTTTCGGTATGCCATCACCAATCGTAAGATTTTTGATTTTCAACATACAACATGCCCCTTTCACTAGAACATTATAGTCGAAATTTGTCAATTCGTCTATTCTTTTTGATAGATTTTTCATTTTTTGTTACATTGTTTTCATAAAAATTACATAAAAACACTTGCTTTTTTTCAATAGATACGGTATGCTAGAGGCAATTGGAGTGGTATTTATGATGAAACAAACATCTTCTAAATTTTATTTTTACTTTAGATAGCCCTGATAAAGCCATGTAACAAATGGTTATTTTGTATTTATCAGGGCGTAACAAAGCATCGAGGCAAATGACCATGATGCTTTTCTTTTTATATCATGATACTTTCCGAAAAAAGGGGTGAAGTTATGAAATATGGACTGATTGGAGAACATTTATCGCACAGTTTTTCCAAAGAAATCCACGAAAAGCTGGCAGATTACACATATGATTTATGTCCGTTAACAAAAGAAGAATTTCCAGTATTCATGAAGCAGCATGATTTCAAGGCAATCAACGTGACGATTCCTTATAAGATTGATTGTATGGCTTATCTTGATGAAATTGATGAAAAAGCGCAGGCTATTGGCAGTGTGAATACGATTGTCAACCGGGATGGCAGATTATATGGGTATAACACCGATTATGATGGATTCGCTTATATGTTAAAACGCCATGGTGTTCCCATCCAAGGTCAAAAGGTATTGATGATTGGCGATGGTGGTGCCGCTAAAGCAATCACAAAAGTTTTAAAAGATTTCCATGCAAAAGAAATTTTAAAGGTACGCCGTTCAAAAAGTGCAAATACCATCAGTTATGATGAAGTCTATCAGCAGCATATGGATGCAGATATCATCATTAATACATCTCCAAGTGGGATGTATCCCCATGATGATGATTGCCCACTTGATTTAACTGCCTTCAAAGATTTAAAATATGTGGTGGATATTATCTATAATCCACTTCGTACCTCCCTTTGTGTACAGGCAAACAATCAGAATGTACCTTCCATTGGTGGTCTAGAAATGCTGATAGCGCAGGCAAAAGTTGCTGTTGAACACTTTTTATCAACAAGCATAGAAAATCATGCTATTCACGAAATATATCGTGATATGATGAAGGAAATGACATCCATTGTATTGATTGGAATGCCAAGCAGCGGTAAATCCAGCATTGGCAGACAATTAGCAGAAGATCTGCATAAAGAATTCTATGATGTAGATACACAAATAGAACAGATTGCTAAAAAATCAATCAAAGACATTTTCCAGGATGAAGGTGAAGCATACTTCCGTGATTTGGAAACCAAAGTAATCTTGCAGCTGTCACAGAAAAAGCAGGCTGTGATTGCAACAGGTGGCGGCAGCATTTTAAGAAAACAGAACGTTAATGCTTTAAAGCGAAATGGTATGCTTTGTTATATCAGACGGGATATCGACAAACTTTTAGTAGACGATGCACGTCCTTTATCAAAGAGTAAAGCTGCCATACAGGAAATGCTGGATATAAGAGCGCCGTTATATGAAGCAGCTGCAGATATCTGTATCGACAACAATAACGATCTTGGTACTGTCATAGAAATGATCAAACAAATGTTTGATGCATATTGTCAAAAATTATAAAGAAAGAAGAGGGATAAACTTATGATTATTACATTAAAGAAGGATGCACCTAAGGAAGAGGTCAATAAGCTTGTAAAAAGCTTTGAAAACAAAGGCTTATCTGTTACCATGATTTATGGTGACAACTACAATGTCTTTGGGTTGGTCGGTGATACCAGCAAGGTGGATGAAAAGCTGGTAAAAGCACATCCATTTGTAGAAAATGTAACACGTATTGCGGCACCATATAAAAAAGCCAACCGTTTATTTCACCCGGCTGATACGATTGTTGATGTTGCCGGCATCAAAATCGGTGGCAATGAAAAAATCGTTGTGATTGGCGGGCCTTGCTCCGTAGAAGGTGATACGCAGATTATGGAAATCGCAAAAGCTGTCAAAGAAGCCGGTGGCGATATGTTAAGAGGTGGCGCGTATAAACCAAGAACCAGCCCTTATGCATTCCAGGGTATGGGCACAGAAGGTGTCAACTGTATGGTTCACGCAAGAGAAACCTATGGACTTCCTATCGTTAGTGAACTCATGAGCGCTGATAAACTGGATGAATTCATTGAAAACGTAGATTTAATTCAGATTGGTGCCCGTAATATGCAAAACTTTGATCTGTTAAAAGCAGTTGGTAAGACCAATAAGCCAGTCCTTTTAAAACGTGGGCTTGCCAACACAATTGAAGAATGGATCATGGCTGCGGAATACATCATGTCAGAAGGAAATGAAAATGTTATCTTCTGTGAACGTGGTATCCGTACATTTGAAACATATACAAGAAACACTTTGGATTTAAGTGTTGTGCCAATCATCAAAGAGAAAACGCATTTACCAATCATCATTGATCCAAGTCATGCGACTGGTGACTGGAAACTTGTTGAGAGTGCTTCCCTTGCCGCTATCGCTGCAGGTGCTGATGGTTTGATTATTGAAGTACACAATGATCCGGAAAACGCATGGAGTGATGGTGCCCAGTCATTGAAACCAGAACGTTTTGCGGAAGTTATTCGTAAAGGCAGAAAAATTGCCAATGTTATTGGCAGAGAGATGTAATACCAAAAGAAACAGAGGATGGATATCTGTATGGATCATCCTCTGTATTCTTTTAGGCCTATTATCAAGAAGTAGTCTTCCCCTTCCCACCTTCTTTCATGCATATGGTGGAGATACATTATGGGCATCCATGTTTTACTTTATCTTTTTATGGCTCTTGCCAGATAGAAAAGCATCTTTCATTTTGATTGTCACTATCATATTTTCCTTTATGATTGAGTTTTCTCAAATGATTGATGTAGCATGGTTAAATGCTTTACGTCAAACACCTTTATGCCTATTATTAGGTCAGGGCTTTTTGATGAGTGATTTACTTTGTTATATAGTTGGTGCTGTTTTGGCTTTTGTTCTCGATCAATATGTCATATTTAAAAAGAATCAACGCATTTAAACGTTGATTCTTTCTTTATTTTTTTATTGTCTGGATAGCAATACATCCAGGTCCACCCTGTGTGATAAAGGCAGGAGATAGTTCTAATAACTGAATTTCTGTATCATGGAAAACAGCTTTGATCTGTTCCATGATTTTTTTTGCATCTGCCAAAGCATCCGCATGAGATACATAAATCATATAATCATGATTGACTCCCATTTCTTTAAACTTCTCCATTATTTCAGATACGGCCTTGCTTAATGTCCGTTTGATCGTATATTTATCTAATCGTTTACCATCATCTACCTGCTGCATAACAGGTTTTAATTTCAAAAGTCCACCAATACTTGCAGCTGCTGGTTTTAAACGGCCTCCACGTTTTAAAAACGAGAAGTCTTGTGGAATCAGAAAAGACTGCATATGTGCAATACTTTCTTCCAGTTTCTCAATAATCACCTGAATAGGTTCTTGCGCATCACGTAAATGTACTGCTTTTTCCACAAGATAACGATGTGGTCCACATAATGTTTTAGAATTTAAAACATGAATTCTTTCTTTTTCTGGCATTTGTTCACGAGCCATCGTTGCTGTTTCATAGGTTCCAGATAAACCATCTGCCATACAGATGCTTAATACATCATTCCCCTGTGCACGTTCAAATGCTTCAATGACATCTCCAATCGGAGGTTGTGAAGAAGATGGCACATGTCCATTCTTTACACTTTCTAAAAATTCGTTTGTGTCAAAGCATAAATCACGCAAATGGTGATCATCTACGCTTACACATAGTGGCAATACATCAATGTTCATACGTTTTCCTTCTTCAATTGTAAATAAGGCTGACGTATCTGTAATAATCTTAATCATAGGCTGCTCTCTTTCATCCAACTAATTTCATACGCTCTTTATAATCTGGCATATAATTTTCTATAATGTGATAAAATGCTTTGGAATGGTTTGGCTGTATAAAGTGTACAAACTCATGCAATACCACATATTCAATAAACTCAAATGGATAATGAATCAACTTCTTGTTTAATGTAATACTGTTCTTTGCCGGTGTACAGCTTCCCCAACGGCTTTTCATATCCCTGATTTTAATCTGTGGGAATGGTAACTGATAATCATGCAGAGATTTATGTGTCATCATTGCAACATCGGTATATACATCCTTGCACAGTTTATCTAAAAACTGTCTGATGACTTTATCTATATCGCTGCCTTCCTTCATCTGTACATACAGATACTGGTTGTCATAGCTTACATGATTGTATTTTCCCTTGCTTTTCTTGATCTTTAAATCGTTTCCAAACAATAGGATATGCGTATCGCTGATCATGGTTTTCGCATTCTGTTCCATCACCGACTTTTGATGTTCAATAATCCATGAGATCTTGCTACTCACAAAATCATCAATCTTTTCCATCGGTATAAAAGGATTCGCACTTACCACAACTTCTCCCTTTGGAGATATACGCATATTTATATTTTTTACCTGTTTGATAACCAGTGTATAGGTAATCGGATATTTTTTACACTGGATGACTTTCTTTTCTATACTCATATCAACAACATCCTCAATCTCTATATGCGTGTCTATTATTATCGCATAATTTGTCGAAAAAAGGAATAAGTTTTTCTATTGAAAATCATATATTTTGCTTACAATCATTTACATTTAGTTTTCTATTCATTTTATGATAAAATACATCTGGTGATGAATATGAAAAAAGTAAATCCTTTCCCTTTCAGTGATGACAACAAGCGTTATCATACATGGAATTATTATTTAAAGCATCAATATCATGAAAAAGTATTTAAAGTAGCATTAAACGCAAATTTCTCCTGCCCTAACCGTGATGGAACTTGCGGCGTTGGTGGATGCAGCTTTTGTGGTTCTCTTGGTTCTGGAGAATATGCTGGGGATATTCATGAAGATCTATTTGCGCAGTTTGAAGAGCGTAAGGCAATGATGAAACGCAAATGGCCTGATGGCAGTGCCATCGCTTATTTTCAAGCATATACAAATACATATGCGAAACTAGACACCTTAAAGAAAACCTTTGATCCCTTTGTGAATCGTGAAGATGTAGTAGCCTTAAGCATTGCGACACGTTGCGATTGTTTAGAAGATGATAAGATTACATATCTTCAATCTTTAACGAAACAAAAAGATATCTGGATAGAATTGGGATTACAAAGCATACATGATGAAACAGCAAAACGAGTAAACCGTGGGCATGATTATCAGACTTTCTTAGACTGTATCCAACGTTTAAAGCATACGGATTTAAAAATCTGTGTACACATCATTAATTCCCTGCCTTATGAAAGCAAGGAAATGATGTTAGATACTGTACGTGCAATCGCAGATCTGCCCATTCATGCCATAAAGATACATATGTTACACATTATGGAAGATACCCAGATGGCTAAAGAGTATAAAGAGCATCCATTCCCTATTCTAACAAAAGAGGAATATATTGATATTGTGGTATCTCAATTAGAGCTTCTTCCTCCTGAAATCATCATTCAGCGATTAACGGGTGATGGTGTAAAGGATAAATTGATTGCACCTGATTGGACATTAAAAAAGGTTGTTGTTTTAAATGATATTGATAAAGAAATGGTACGCCGCAATACGTGGCAGGGCAAGCATTATACAAAATCTGTATAATGCTTTTTTCACGTTTTATTCATGAATGCATATCTTAAACATAGGGGTGATGCATTTGAAATGTGCAGGAATCATAGGTCGTTTAGAGGATTTTGAGGATCAAAAGAAATGGTTTGTGAATGCGTCTTATGTAAAAGCGATAGAAGCACTTGGATGGAGTATTTATCCTATTGTATCCAACACATCCTTGATTCATGCATTAACAATATGTGATTGTTTGATCATACCTGGTGGATATGATGTACAGGGGTATTATGTACAAGAAGAAAAAAGAGCGGAATGTACGTATTATGCTTCCATGATGGATCATTTTGATTTTATCGTACTAGACGCCTTTGTGAAACAGAAAAAACCAATTCTTGGTATTTGTCGTGGTATACAAATCATTAATTTATATTTTCATGGTTCTTTATTAACACATATGAATGAGAAAACGCATGCGAAAAATCATATGCATTCTATTTATTTTGCCAGTGGCAGTGTTTTGACACAGTTATATCAAACACCATGCATCGTCAACAGTTATCATCATCAAGTGATTGGCAAATTAGGGGATGATTTACAATCCCTTGGATATAGTGAAGAAATGTATGTAGAAGCCATTGCACATAAAAAGCTGCCTATCTTAGGTGTACAATGGCATCCGGAAAAGATGGATGATGATCAGATCTTACCTTATTTTTTTGATATTCTTTGTGCCTGAAGTTTTCTTCTAGTTTTCACCCATTCATATATCATCCAAACCAGAATCAAGATGGAAATCCATATGCCAAAGCGATCAACATTGATTATGGTATGAAGACGGTTTAAACAATACGTAACCAACAAACTTCTCAATAATCTAGCAATACCGTCACTTAATGTGAATTTTAAAAATGGCATATGCGTAAAGCCGGCAAGATAAGCTAAAAGAAAATCAGGAAGCGGTGTTATGCCACCGATAAAAACCGCAATGACACCATAACGCTCCATCAATGCTTCCCCTTTTTCAATATCCTCTTTGGCAGCGATATTTTTTAATACTGATGAACCAATACGCCAAGCCAGCAGATAACCAATAGCACCTCCGATACAGGTGCCTGCCGCACCAATCATAGAATACCATATCCATTTTTGTGGACTCTTTAAGCACAATGGCACAAGTAGTACTTCTAAAGATGGAAGTGGCAGAAATGCCTTTAAAATTGAATACAGGAATAATCCTGCATCTTCAAATATAAGAAAAAAATTCTGAATGTTCATGAAATCTCCTCATTTCATGATATGCTTCAGAATTTTTTATATGAGTTCTTTTAAATTATGTACGATGATATCTGGCTGGATATCCATGCGTTTTGCGTCATGTTCATCATGAACGCCACTGGTCACAAAAATCGTTTCCACCTGATTTTGTATACCAAACAAAATATCTGTTTCCAGATTATCTCCAATCATCACACAATGACTTGCGTCAACATGGGCAAAGCTTAACGCTTCTTTCATCATTGCTTCATTCGGTTTCCCAATGATCAAGCCTTCAGATTCACTGGCATATTGAAACATTGCGACGATTGCCCCATTACCAATTCGATAACCATCTCCATGTGGAAGTCTTCGATCAGCATTTGTGCCTATCAAAGTGGCACCTTTTTGTATCAGATTAAATGCTTTACAATACTGTTCATAGCTTGCATGTACATCTAAACCAATAAATACATGATCCGCTTCCTGTTCATCAATTATAAATCCCTGTTCAAGAAGGGCTTCCTTCATTCCTTCCTGTCCAATATAATATGCTTTATTGCCTTTTAAATAACGTTTCGCATATGCAGCAGAAGCCATGGCACTGGTAAAGAAAGCTTCATCACGTATACCATGAAATCCCATACGTTCCATCTTTTCACGATTTTGAGCATGCGTACGCATCGCATTATTGGTAATGAAATAATAAGGGATATCCTGTGCAATTAGATAATCAATAAATTCAATCGCACCATCAATTAATTCATCCCCGCGATACATTGTCCCATCTAAATCAATAAAACAGGTTTTATCCTTCCAGGACATATTAGATACTCCTCATATACATGCCCTGATAATGATCAAGGTATGCTTCTTCTTCAAATTCGTTTTCTTTCATGATCTCCATAAACAGATACATACATAATGCATAAATACTGCCAAAAACACCATTTGAGAAATTCACGGTACAGCTATTCTCCTCAATCGTAAATTCTGCGACCTGCATCTGACGATCAAAGATGATAACACTGCGTTTTGCGGCATGTCTGCCTCCATAAATATGATACGTTACATCATGATAAATCATATCGAATCCGTTTTTACTTTTACGCAGTTCCCCAATTTTTTCTTCCTGTTCATACATTGTGAATTCATGTGATTTCAATACTGGCAAAATATGATACCATTTTTTGATTTGATAAAAACTTAGTACTACATCTTCATATGGATTTTTTAATAAGATATTGATCAAGTTACCTTCCTTTTCCTGTACAATGGTATAAATCAAATGTCCGTTTTCCTGTACCTGATATGTATCATCCTGCTTGACAAGTGTAAACAGCATATGTAGCTCCTCCTTTTAAAAAAGCTCTTGGTAAGTATCAAGAGCTTCATGTATGAGTATATTGTTCATCATACGTCTTTCTTACAGAAACATTATAAGGAAATTTGTATGATTTTGCAAGGTTATTTAAATAGGAAACTTAATAGTGGTTCCATTTCCATTAAGACTGGAGCTAAAATCAAAGAAATGACAGACATCAATTTGATCAGGATATCCATTGTCGGACCCGCTGTATCTTTGAATGGATCCCCTACAGTATCTCCGGTAACTGCAGCTTTATGTGCTTCACTGCCTTTTCCACCATGGTGTCCACTTTCGATATACTTCTTTGCATTATCCCAAGCACCACCAGCATTGGCCATAAATACAGCTAACATAATGGCAGACATCAATGCCCCTACAAGTAGACCACCTAATCCCTTCGTACCTAATAAGATTCCACAAAGAATTGGTGATATTACAGCAATACATCCAGGCAGGATCATTTCTTTCAAGGCTGCCTGTGTGGAGATATCTACGCATTTTGCATAATCTGGTTTGCTGGTTCCTTTCATGATGCCAGGATCTGCTTTAAACTGTCTTCTTACTTCATCAATCATCTGATTTGCAGCTTTTCCAACTGATTTGATGGTTAAGGAGGTAAAGAAGAATGGCAGCATTGCACCAATTAACAATGCGACAATCACTCCTGGTTCTAACAGAGATATGACTTCAAGCTGCGCAACCTGTGCATAGGCAACAATCATCGCCAATGCAGTAAATGCTGCTGAACCAATACAGAAACCTTTTCCAACAGCAGCTGTTGTATTTCCTACGGAATCCAATCGATCGGTAATTTCTCTAACTGCTGGCTCCATATCTGCCATTTCCGCAATACCACCTGCATTATCAGCGATAGGTCCATATGCATCTACGGATACTGTGATTCCTGTTGTGGACAACATGCCAACTGCACCTAAAGCAATACCATACATGCCAAAGAACATATAGCTGGCAGCGATACCTGCCGCTAACAGCAGAATCGTTAAAGCTGTGGACTGCATCCCGATACTAAATCCGGAAATAATATTTGTCGCATGTCCAGTCAGACTTTGTGATGCGATTTCCTGTACATGTTTATATTCATCACTTGTATAATATTCTGCGATTTTACCAATGATGACCCCTACTACCAAGCCACTTAAAATGGAATAGAATGGATAAGCACTTTTAAATACCATTTGTGATAATAACAAAGAGCCAACTAGTACGACAAGTGTTGCGACATATGTGGCAATACTTAATGCCTTTTGTGGATTCTGCCATTCTTTCATACGCACAAATACCTGTGCCGCAATGGATGCGATGATTCCTAATGCACAAACCATAATTGGAAATACACTTCCAGCGATGCCTACCGATTTACCTGATACAGTAAGTACGATACCAAGGGAAATTGCGGATACGATTGCGCCAACATAGGATTCACACAAATCACTTCCCATACCTGCGATATCTCCTACATTATCTCCTACATTATCTGCGATAACTGCAGGATTTCTTGGATCATCTTCAGGGATGCCGCTTTCGACTTTACCAACCAGATCGGCGCCAACATCTGCCGCTTTGGTATAAATACCACCGCCAACTCTGGCAAACAAAGCAATCATGGAGCAGCCTAAGCTGTATCCTGATACCACATGTGCAGATAATGCATAATTATGGGAAAACAGTTAAAATCCTAAAAATAGAACCGTTAATCCCAATAAGCCAAACCCTACAACACATAAACCAAGTACGCTTCCTCCACTAAATGCAATACGTAAAGCTTTTGGCATGCCTTTATCATGTGCTGCCTGAGATACTCTGGCATTTGCTTTGGTTGCGGCCTGCATACCACAGAAACCAGCAACTCCACTGCATAATGTTCCAATAATAAAACAGAACGCTGCTCCCATTCCCACACCATCTACATTTTGTAAAGCCGGTATAAAGCCAAGGGATGCCAGCAATACTGCAATCACGATCACAAAGATAATGATGACACGGTATTCTCTGCCTAAAAATGCCATTGCTCCCTCATGAATAAATCCTGAAAGCTTGTCTAACATACGCATGTGAATTTTTTCTCTTTTGATATTTTGAAAAAGAAAAAAAGCATACACCAGCGCTAGACACGCAAGCAAGATTGCAGCCATTAAAAAATAGACTGCATTTTCGTCGTTTATCATATTATTTCTCCTCCATTGTAAGCGATTACACTTCTTACTGAATATTATAGCACTTTCAAAAGGAAAAGCAATATTTTATGAATACTTTACGATATTTTTTGATCAATCTTTTTATAATAGAAAATTAACAATAAAGGTACAATGGAGAATATTGCCACTAAATATAAAGTCATATCATAGCCAATGCTGCTTGCCAGAAAACTGGTAATCAATGGTGTAATCAAGCCGCTAAAGCCAATAAAAACAGCCATTGCAAACATCTGGGCACTGCTTGCCACCTTTTCCCCGCTTACTTCTTTAATCAACAGTTTGCTTGTCAACATGATAATTGGTAATGTCACAATCTGAAGACCTGCAGTCCCTATGATCAGCCATGGCGAATGAAAAAAGCCATACAGGAAAAATTTCACTGCATACATGACTGTGCCAAACCACAATAATGTAAAAGGTTTAAATCTCTTTAGTATTTTTGCGGATATCAAAAACAAAGGCGCTTCCATAAAAGACTGTAATGCCCATTTGATTCCTATCTGGGTACTGTTTGCGTGAATATCCAGCATCTTATCAATAACAACATATTGATCTGCTGTTCCAATCATATAAATAAATAGATATATACATACCAGCAGAAGATAGCGTTTATTCTTAAAAAATCCTTTGATATCTTCCATACGCATAGCTCTGCCGTTTTTCTTTGCATCACTGCTTGTTTTTATCAAATATAATAAAACAATAGATATGATAGAAAAACTAATCAATAACGATATATATGAAAAATGGGATACTAGATAGCCTGCGATGGGAGAACCAATGGTTAGTCCCAATGCCCCGAAACAACGTAGCACACCATAATGTTCACTGTCCAATTCCAACATCCATGTTTCATCTAATCCCATAATGACTTTCACCATACCACCCATAAAAGATACTGTAAAGATATGGTAATAAAATACGCGCTGTTGATATAAAAACATCGCAAAACTTGCGGCGATCAAAATGACATACGCCAATAAGAAAAAACGGCGAATTTTTTGAAAACGATCGCAGAGATAACCAAACAAGAACTGTCCAATGATGGATACAATTGCATTTCCTGCTAAAATCCAGCCACGTTCTACCACGCTGTAGCCTAACTTCGTTAAATATGGTATCATTTGTGTATTTACCATGGATATTGCCGCAAAAACAAAAAAGTTTAATGCGTATAATTTCCATTTCATATGTTTTTCTATGATCATCACATCCCGTCTTAGTATGTCTATGATCAAAAAAAATATGCACAGGCTTTCTTATAAAAACAAATTCGTGTATAATGTAGGCAAACATCAGGAGGTGTTTTCTTATGTCAGATACGATACAAACAAAGGAAATATTAGCTGAAACGTTAAAACTTTTAACAAATAAAAAAAGCTTTGCGAAAATCACAATCGCTGATATCACTAAAACAAGTGGATTTAACCGACAGACTTTCTATTATCATTTCCGTGATAAATATGAATTGTTGGAGTGGATTTATCGCCATGATGCACAACAGATATTTGATCATCATATCAGTTTTGAAAACTGGCATCGCTATATGGCTGCCTTATTAACGCATATCAAACAGGATAAGACGTTTTATCAGAATACGATCAGTTGTGATGATACAGTATTTAAGGAATTCATCTTTTCCATGACAAAATCAATATTTTTTCTTGCCATAGATGCACTTGACCTGCATCATCAGATATCTGAAAATGACAAGAATTTCTATAGTGAGTTTTTCAGTTTTGGCATTGCCGGTGTCATTGGCAACTGGGTAAAGACAGATATGAAAGAAACCCCAGAAAAGGTTGCCAGCAATTTGAAAAGTCTAGCGCAGGATAGTGAAAAGCTGGCTTATGAGCGCTATCGTGAGTCTTATAAAATTATGAAGGAGGAAGCATAGATGAAACAAAAAGTAGAAGATTATTTTGAACGGTGCGGTGGTAAAGGATGGATGCATATTGAACGTTTACTGGTTCCTGAAGAATTAGGGCCTCATGTAAAGATGTATGCCAAAGTTACCATTGATCCTCATAGTTCATTAGGCTACCATGAACATCATGGAGATGGTGAAAGCTATTATATCCTGGAGGGAGAAGCAATTTATCAGGATCATGATAAAAAACGTATATTAAAACCAGGAGATGTGACTTTTACAGCAGATGGTTTTGGTCATGGCATTGAAAATCCTAAAGATACACCGCTTGTCTTTATGGCGCTTATCATTAATAACGACGAAAGGCTGGATTAACCAGCCTTTTTTTGAAAACATAATAGAAACCCAGGCAGCATAAATACGATATATGGCAAGCCATATAATGAGTACAGTGGATAACGAATGATCCCGGGCACAAATTTAATTGCGTGAAATAGAAACGTATCCATCGTCAGGATAGTATATTCTAAAAGAATGATTACCCCCAGCCAGTATAGGATCGTTGTTTCTTTTTTGATGCGTGTTTGAAAACAGGCATATCCAAGATATGCAAAGGCAAAGACAAGTGTCAAATATTTGATGATCAGTAACACAGGCTTCATCACATGCATAATAGACAAGCTAATGCTGATGATAAAGCATATGCTGGAAATGAAGAATGCTTTTTTCATTCTTTTATTACCTTATAAATCAAATCATGTTTTTCTACTGGTGTTTTTGTAAAGTGATAGGAAGCATAAAAATCATCAAGCCAATGAGGAGGCAATGTGTGATTGATGTGTACATAGGCGAGAATATCGCCTTTTTTTACATAATCGCCATCTTTTTTCTGAAGTACGATGCCAACGGATGGATCAATGATATCTTCTTTTACCTGACGACCTGCGCCAAGCTGCATGGCAAGGGTACCTAGTGATAATGCATGAACGGCTTCTACATAGCCTTCTTCCCTGCTTTTGATTTCTAATACTTCTTTTGCCTGTGGCAAGGTTTCAGGATGTTTGATCATCTGAATATCTCCATGCTGTGCTTCTACCATATCTATTAGTTTTTGTAAAGCAGAGCCATTATGAACAGCTGTTTCAAGCATTGTTCTGGCTTCAGTTTCATTTTCTACTTTTTTTGCCTGCATCAGCATGATGCTTCCTGCCTTTAAACAAAGCTCATAAAAATCCTTTGGGCCTTCTCCTTTTAAAGTCGCAATGGCTTCTTTCACTTCTAATGCATTACCGATTGCATTGCCTAAGGGCTCATTCATATTGGAAATCATTGCCCGTACATCTTTATGAAAATGTTTTCCAATGGAAATCATGGTTTTCGCAAGCTTTTCAGCATCCTCCTTTGTCTGCATAAAAGCTCCTTCCCCAAATTTAACATCCAGTAAAATCGTATCCGCACCACATGCTAATTTTTTTGACATGATGCTAGAGGCAATTAAGGGAATCGAATTCACTGTCGCAGTCACATCACGTAATGCATATAACTTTTTATCAGCCGGCACAAGATTCCCGCTTTGACCAACAATTGCCAATCCAATGGAATCGATTTGATGTTTAAAGCTTTCCATATCCATATTGATTTGAAAGCCTTTGATACTTTCTACTTTATCAAGTGTTCCACCTGTGTGTCCAAGACCTCTGCCACTCATTTTCGCAATCTTAACACCACAAGCCGCCACCATTGGCGCAAGGGCTAAACTCGTCTTGTCCCCGACCCCGCCGGTAGAATGTTTATCACATTTGATGCCGGCAATATCTGATAGATCCATGACTTCCCCGCTATACAGCATTTCTTCTGTCAGCCATGCTGTTTCCTGTTCGTTCATGCCATTAAAACAGATTGCCATCAATAATGCAGATACCTGGTAATCTGGTATTTTATCCTGCACATAGGACGTGATAAATTCATGAATCTCTCCTTTTGATAAAGGATGATTTTCTTTCTTTTTTTCAATGATATCTACAAATCGCATGAAACATCCTTCTTTCTTTGAAAATAATACCATGTAAATGATGCATATTCGATACGCTCCATACAGATAAAGTCTGATTCATCATAAGAAGGAAAGCTTGTATCTGATGGATAAATGCCTTTGATGATGGATATATAGATACGATGCGCATATGGCAAGGAAAGCTGATAGATTTCTCTTCCTCCACATACCATCAATTCTTCTTTACTGTGTTGATAGTACTGAAGAATAGCGGTAACATCTTTCACAATTTGAACCTGTTCATAAGGATACTCATGTTTTGTTCTAGAGGCAATAAGCATTTTTCTTTCAGGCAGAGGACGTCCTATGGATTCCCATGTTTTTCTACCCATCAATATTGTATGATGAAGTGTTAATTGTTGAAACAGATATAATTCTTCAGGTATATGCCATGGCATATGTCCTTGAAAGCCGATATGGGCTTGTTCATCCATGGCGACAATGCAGGTGATCATGCATATAATTCAGCGATTTCTTCATCACTTAAAAAACGCCATTCTCCCTCTTGTAATGCTTCATCTAACACAAGGCTGCCCATACGCACACGTTTTAACTGTAATACCTCATTATTCACCGCATGCAGCATGCGTTTTACCTGATGATATTTCCCTTCAGAAATAATCAGATGAATCTTGCATTGCTCTATAACCTGTACATGTGCTTTTTTGATTGGTTCATCATCTAAAAGAATCGTGCCATTTTCTAACGTTTCAATATCCTGTGCAGATAAAGGGTGATCGATGATCACTTCATATTCTTTCTCCACATGTTTTTTAGGAGATAACAATTCATGAGAGAGTGCACCATCATTGCAGATCAACAGCAATCCTGTGGTGTCAATATCTAATCGTCCTACCGGAAACATATCTTTTGGCAAATGGATATCAATGATATCTAATACTGTTTCATGCATGCCATCTTTGGTACTGGATACAACATCCTGTGGTTTATTTAACATGATATAATAATATTTTTGATAGGAAACTTCTTCCCCATCTAAACAGATCACATCCTGAAGCTCATCGATATGACAATCATCTTTCTTACAGACTTCTCCATTAATTGTGACAAAGCCTTTGCGTATCATTTGTTTTACTTCTTTACGAGTCCCGGCGCCAGCGTGGGATAGGAATTTATCTAATCGCATATTAACCTCTTCTTCTTGAAATTAGCTTGGATATATTAAAATGAAACAATGTTTGTGGCAATTGGAAAATACCTGTAAGTGCCAGATAAACAGCCATTGCGAAAATACCGGATATACCCATTTGCACAACACCCATTAATCTTCCCATGCCATAGCCTTTTAATCCAATTAATTCACACAACCATGCCATCAAGAACATGCCCGCACAACCTAAAATGATGATCAACAGCTTATGGAACGTATATTTCCAATTCACATGATACTGACTAGCCAGTGAATACATTCCCGCAATCATATAACCACCCATGGCAACCATAGTAGATAATACAAGACCAGAGTATCCAAAGACCTTTAACATCGGATAAGACAAGGCAAATTTTACCGCAACCATAACCACCTGGAAACGAATACATAAACGACGCTGACCAACCGCCATCATCAATGCAGTCACAACCGGGTTGATTGTGGAGATCAATGCTTCAATAGAGAACCACTTCAGTATCTGTGCACACGTATCTAAATCTGCCGGATTGGCAGGTGGAAACAAGATATCATATAATGGTTTTGCGTACAGGAATAAACAAAAACTGATTGGTACCCCAATATATAAAACGATATCAAAACAATCACGAATATTTTTACGAATCTGTTTATAATCCTGACGGGCAAGTGCTGATGTGATATGTGGAATGATGGCACTAGAAAATCCTGGTGCCAGTATCATTGGAATGGACATCAGTTTTAAGACTCCGTAATTGATACAGCCTGTGATTAAAACGATTTCTTCACTGGTATTGCCATGTGCTTCTAGTCCGCTTTTTAGAAAAACTGTATTCACAATGGTATCACTATATCCAAGAACTGCGGAGAAAAGATATGGCATAGCGATCATGATTAATTCCTGCATGATTGCTTTTTTATCCGTAACACCCTGATCCTCCTGGGCCTTCGCTTTTTTACGCATCTGTGGCATGATTTTTCGATCATACAGTTTTAAATGCATAAAGGCAAGGATTGCGGCAACGCTGGTGGATAACACACCAAAATAGACACTCCATACATGTCCATAGTTAAACATATAAATCGCAACAGCACTTAAAATCAAAAGGAATGCGACACGTGCAATCTGTTCAAGCACTTGGGATAATGCATATACTTCCATTTCTTTTAAGCCCTGATAAAAACCACGAGTAGCACTTAATACTGGCACAAAGAATAACGCAAAGCTGATCAAAATCAATACCAGATGCATCGTGGATAAGTCTGCCGATGTAGATACGATTTGAACCGCAGGTTCTAATATTCCCGATGCCTGTGATACACCGATATCTGATGCCGGTAACACTAGCTTGGCAAGTGGTGAAGAAAATACAATGACTAACAGCATGGCAAATGCGCCAAAGCAGATCATGACAAGGGTTGCTAATTTTCTTACCAATAAAGATGTACGATAATCTCCCTTACTTGTATACTTTGCAATTAATGTTGCCACTGCAAAGGGAAAACCCGCTGTAAATATATTCAGCAGGTAACTGTAAATATTGTAGGCAACCCCATACATTGCCACATTGGCTTCATTTCCAAGCAATGTATTAAAGGGTACGGCGTAAAATAAACCAATGAATTTTGCAACAAAGATACCGGCAGATGATATCAGTGCCCCAGCAATCATGGATTGCTTCTTATTGGAATTTTTTTGTTTATTCATGTCTTCAAAACCTTTCTACTTATCCTTCATTTTCGCTTTTTTCAGCATAACTGCAATTGAAGAATACACTGTATTTATTTGCTCTGGTACTATCTTTCCATGATACCATTACATTTAGTGTAAATTGTTTATCTTTAGAAATTCCATTTAAGCCAATTCCCTTCCAATAATCTAGATTTGGATTAGACTGATATGGAATCAAATTAAAGCTTTCTGAAATATCTTTTCCCAGAATTCCGATACAGGGATAAACATTTGTATTAGAATCATTTGCCTGATTGACCGCAATCGCCTGAATATCATACATGGCAACACGGGGATTGTCAATCTGTACTTCATATTCATAAGAACCATCATCCAGCTTTTGCTGAACCAATCTATAGTCAAAAGGAATACTTTTGGTTTCAATTCCTTTGTTATTGATTACGGCATTGATAAATGTTTCATAGTTTTTCATACTTTCTTCTTCCTGTTTACTGCGTTTATTACAGCCACTTAAAAGCAGCAGCATACACAGGATCAATGGAAAAACTTTACGCATAACATCACCTCTGCCTTACATTATATCAAATATCTAAAAATTAAACAATGAAACTGGAATATGTGACAAAAATAAAACGGCCAATTGGCCGCTTATTTACCGCATTTACAACGAAATGAGTTACATTCAGTTTCATGACAGTGATTTGGTTCTACACAATTGTCACAGCAAACGCTGATAGTTTCAGCTTCACAATGGTTATCCTTCTGATAAACACAGGAATGTACGTTGCATAAGATTTCTGTTTTTTTCTGCATCTGATCACACCTCCAACAAGCTTAGTATGTGAGCGATTCATGGGATTATGCCTCATATAGCAGTAAAGCGCTAAAACAATAAATTTGTCCATCATCGCAATCACAGACCGCCACAGAGAAGCGGATATCAATAAGCTGAATGTCTTCCTGTTCCATCAAAAATGCATTGATACTATCACTTAAATCATCTTCATGCTCCTCATCAAACACCTTTACCTGTTTCATATGATCACCAGCAACAGGATATCATGTTTTATTCTTCTTCGTTGTCGAAATAAGAAGATAACAATAGTTCTTTTTCCCGATTGATTGCACACATGGGTAAACGCAATATATTTTCACATTCTTTTTTACGTGATAATAAATATTTCACCGGTGCTGGGGATGCGTCACAAAAGGTCAAAGAAGCTTCTTTGTATAACTCTTTGCGTAATCGATTGTCTTTTCTGCCTTCCTTAATAAAACGCTGCAGCTTCTCCATATTGAAATGTCCCATAACGGATATTAATCCATCCATGCCAATATCAAAGCCTTCATCAAAATAGCCATCCTCTCCGCTGTAGATTCTGAATAATGGGAATTCTTTTTTTAATTTCACGACCGTATCTAAGTCATGACTTGCCTGTTTCAGTCCTACGATATTTTTATGTTCATAGACAAGCTTACGAATCGTATCATATTGTAACTCTACACCACAGCGGCCTGGAACATTATACAACATGATATTGGAATCAATCGCAGAAGCAATTGCATGATAATGTTCATATAGTCCTCGCTGGGAAGGCTTGTTGTAGTAAGGTGTTACCACAAGAACACCGTCAATCGCATACTTTTGTGCTTTGCGAATCAAACGAATTGTATCACGTGTACAGTTTCTGCCACAGCCAAACCACACTTCACAATTCCCCTGTACAATCGATAAAACATGCTGTAAGACTGCATAGCGTTCTGCCTCTCTTAAAGTTGGTGTTTCGGCTGTTGTTCCACAGACAATAAAACCATCACATCCTTCTCTCATCAATCGTTTGACGATTTTTGTCAATGCATCATAATCCACTTCATTTTCTTTCGTAAATGGTGTAATCAAAGCGACCATTACTTTCTGCATCTAATCACCCCCGTAAAGTATTGGTTGGATCTGGCGGTCTTCTAAAGCCATGTCAGCAGTTTTTTCTAACAGATTCCACTTACTGACGATACTTCTTTCTTTTTCAAATGGTGCATCCTGAGCAAATGGAATCACAAAGAAATGTTTCAAATTGATCAGTGTAAAGATATTTTTTGCGCTGATGCTTAAGCCATCGTTGCTGGCTATGCCAAATACAATATTGCGATTATTTCTAAGCATTGCCTTTGCCGCAAGTGTTACCGGATGATCATATATTCCAAGCACCATCTTTGCGGCAACTGTCGCACTCATTGGCGCAATGATCATGATATCATAAGCATTGGATGGTCCAACCTTTTCCGCCTCTACTATTGTATGAATGACTGGCTTATGACTTGCCTTTTCCAGACGTGAAATAAAATCTTCATGTTGAAAGAAACGGGTATTACAGGTAAATACATTCTCACTGACAACTGCCTGTACATCGTTTTCTTCGCATAATTTTTCGAATTCTTTTAAAACTGCGGCATGATTACAGAATGAGCCGCAAATTCCAAATAAAATATGCTGATTTTTCATTTTATCAATTTCCCCCTGACATAATCGGCAATGATTTTCCCAGCACTTTCTGCACAGAACCTTCCTGGCAGATTTCCTTCTTTTTGATATGGAATACCTAGTTCCTTTGCACATTGCTTATCCACAACATCTGGTGTAGCGATATCAATGATCAAAGGTGCATTTTTCCATGAACGCATCAAGTCTGCATCCATAAGTTTCTCAATGGATGTGTTGATAATGACATCTCCACATTGTTTCCAATGCTTTGTGGTCATAAATGTATCATCTTCTATACAATCCCTGCGAATCACACGCACCTTTACATCCAGACTTTTTAACATACGATAAATCGCTTTCCCGCAATGTCCATAACCGATGATATCAATCTGGATATCATATAAACTTTTCGCAAGCGATGTAATCAAAAGATGCAGGATACCCTCTGCCGTCAATATGGCGTTTTCATCAATCACAGTCGTATCCTTCATATAATAGTATTTTTTCATAGGTAGTGCTGAGATATAAGAAGTTTCCATTCCTGAAAATATAATCATATCTTTTTGAATCTGCCAAAACATGGAAGGTACATGAACCAAAGAATCATACAGCTTCATATATCCTTCATCATCAATTCCTTTTACTGGTAAAATAATCGCATCCAGACGGGGCAATGTTAAAAAGTCACTATCCTCATCAATTGCGATGATTTCCATTTCCATATGCAGACTTTTACATACGTAACGCATTCTATCGTCACTGCAAACAACAGCAGTTATCATAACTATCTCTCCTCGTTATATCATATGTAAAAAATAGAAAATGGTCCCTAATTAAAAAGCAGGAATCTTTCGATTCCTACTGTTCAATTACAAAATAATTACGTTTTCCTTTTTTGATCAAGGTATGATTTTCACTGATCGCATTTGCACTGCTTACCACAAATGCAACATCCTGAATCTTTTCGCCATTGATCTGGATAGATCCCTGATTGATCCATTCTCTGGCTTCACGTTTACTGCTGGCAATACCTGCCGCAACCAGTGCGTCTGGCAAAGGCATGTTGTCATCTATAGATTTTGCTTCCATACCATGTAACGCATCTTTGATTTCATTTGCTTCTAAATCTTTGATATTGCCTCTGAATAATGCATTCGTGATTTTTAATGCTTTCTGATATTCATCTTCTCCATGTAAGTATGTGACAACTTCTCTGGCAAGTGCTTTTTGTGCTTCACGTTTATGTGGTTCTTTATTTAGACTATCTTCTAATGCATCAATTTCTTCTTTGCCTAAGAATGTCAGTTTCTTTAAGTAATCAATTACTTTGGCATCTTCAGAATTTACCAGAAACTGATACATTTCATAAGAACTTGTTTTTGATTTATCCAGCCATACAGTACCTGTTTCACTCTTTCCAAATTTTGTACCATCTGCTTTTGTGATCAAAGGCATTGTCATACCATAGCATTCTACATCTGCACCATGTTTTTTACGAATCAATTCCAAACCACTGGTAATGTTTCCCCACTGATCCTGTCCACCTAACTGTAAAGTACATCCTTTTGCTTCATAAAGGTGTAAGAAATCCATTGCCTGAAGAATCATATAAGAGAATTCAGTATAGCTGATACCACTTTCCAGTCTTCTCTTTACTGTTTCTTTATTGATCATGTAATTGATATTGAAGTATTTTCCAATATCACGCAAAAAATCAATTACACTTAAATCTTTTGTCCAGTCCAGATTATTTACCATTTCAAAGCCAAACAGTTCTTTGATCTGTGCACTTAGACAATCATAGTTGTGTTGTAATACTTCTTTCGTTAACATATTACGTTCCCCAGTTGCCTTTGGATCACCAATAAATCCTGTAGCGCCACCTACCAGCATCAATGGGTGATGTCCATGAGCAGCTAAACGTTTAGCGCATAATAAAGATGAGTAATGTCCAATATGTAAAGAATCCCCTGTAGGGTCTGTACCTATATAGAATGTCATTCCTCTGGCGTTTAATTTTTCTTCCAGATCAGGACTTGTCACATCATTGATCAGTCCTCTCCATTTCAATTCATCAAATAATTTCATTTCCATGTTCATAATTTCCTTTCTTCCATAAAAAAACGTCCTTGATCCAAGGACGCAATAACTACGTGGTACCACCTTAGTTCGCTTTTACAAGCGCACTTTCATCTCTTAACGTGAGAATACGGCTTTACTTTGCATAAAGCAGCTCCAAGGTGTATTTCACAGTTTTCTGTATGCATTCTCACCAGCCATGCACTCTCTATAACATTTCACTGTGCTCTTTTCTTTTCATAGCCTTTGTATTTAAGTATATGTATTTTATTTCGTTTGTCAATCTTATTTTGTAGATTTACGAGGTGTAAAGATATAGCTTAATTCAATTTCTTTATCCATAACTTCGTTTTCTTCTGTCAGCATCTTTGTCAACAAACGCATGGCGACAGCACCTAAGTCATAATCAGGAATCTTGAATCCTGAAATCTGAGGACGTGCCATTGCATTATATTTACTATCTAAGATACAAACTAATTCCATATCATCAGGAATACTCAAACCAGCTTCTTTTGCTGTATTTAATACAGCCATTGCCTGTGAATCACGATATGTGATGATAACATCATGGTGAATATTTCCACTCATATATTCTTTCAGGAATAAATAAGAAGAACGGTATTCTTTTGGAATTGCAATATAATTTTCAAACTTCATACCAGAATCAGCAAACGCTCTTTCCAGACCATCTTTTAATTGTTTGATCATCGCTGGATTCTTACGGTCTTCTACAAGTGCAAGATCTGTCTTTCCTGCTTTGATGCATTTCATTGCATAATCATATACCAGTTTTGCATAATCAACATAAACAGAACCTACTGTATCATCAGACATCTTATTGCCAATAACAACGATTGGAATCTGATAGTTTGTCAGCTGTTTCAATTCATCTTTATTCAGTTTATCATTGAAGATCACAACGCCATCCACACGTGATTTAATGATATTTTCAATGATATCATTCATTTCACTAATACCTTCTGTTGTTGTATGTAGCATAATGTTATATTTATAAATTTTTGCTACATCAATTAAACCATTGATGATTTGTCCAGTATAAAAATAGCTGGCTTCTGGAACGATCAATGCAATGGTTGTAGTCTTCTGTAATGCCAGACCCTGTGCAATTGCATTTGGCTTATAACCTAATTTTTCAATTGCCTCCTGTACCTTTACTCGTGTATCCTCACGTACTACTTCACTTCCGTTAATAACACGAGATACCGTTGCCAATGATACATCTGCTTCTTTTGCGACATCATAAATTGTAATTCTTTTCATAACAGTTATCCCTTCTGACCTTATTCGTCACTATCATCGGTGTCCAGCACCTTTTTTAAGCCATTAAATGCATGTGTTGCCGCTTTTAATGTGCCTTTTTTCAACTTGTTGACATTTCGTTTTACACGTTCGTCATTTTTTACACTTGTAATCGTGTCACTGATAGAGTCCATTGCTTTCGATACATGCTCATTCTCCATGATCGTATGAAGCCCATCACTAACACCATCCATTACTTTCTCACCAGCAGATACGACTTTTTCTTTGGCATTTTGTACATCCTCACGTTTCACAAACGCTTCTGTTTTTGTCTTGCCTTTTTCAAGCACATCCGCAGTGTCTTCTTTTAATTTTTTCAACCTTGCACTAATCTCTTCACTATCAACATTCTCAGAAAGCCAATCACGAAAGTCCTGATATAAACGACTCACTTCCTTTTTGGTATCATCCAGAAAGCTTTGATCACCATCTACATCATCTTCCATTTGAATAATGGTATATTTTGCTTCTTTTTCCATAGAATCTACTTCTTTTTCGCAGTCGTTTTCCATCATTCTTCTCCTTCCATATCGCTTCTGACAGCGGTTGTTGTATCTTCTTTTTTACTTTTTTGCAAAGCCCACTCTTTAATGGCGCCAAGATTTTCGATAATCGCCACCAATGCACTGCGCACAGCTGTTTTGCTGGCTTCATGTACAGTATCGATGGTATCGCTTAGCTCATTTAACGTGTTTAATGGTTTTTCGAGGGTTTCCAGTTCCTTATTTGCTGTATCCAGCGTTTTCGTCATACTGATAACTGCCTCATTCGCAGATTTTAAAAGAATGATCAGGTGTCTTACAAATATGATAAGAAACACCAATACGATAAAACCTAAGATTGGCAGACATTTTCCTGCCACAACACTTAACAAATTCAGTAACTGATCTAATTCCATAGGAACACCTCTCTCAATATATTACAACAATCTGTAACCATTTTCAACATTATTGAAAACTTTTTACAACATTTTTTAACTTATAAATATCCTTGCTGCTCATAAACAAGTAAACAGCAGGTCCACGTGATGCCAGCATCTTAGCTGCTTCTTCATCTTCTTTGATGACTTTTGCTTTGCTGCTAAGCTTAGCAAGATCATCAATCGTGATATCAATACCTTCCTCTTTTGCAGCATTTTCCGGGAAGTGGCAAAGATAAACTTCATCTGCTGCATCCAGTTCTTTCGCAAAACGATCCATAAAATAATAGATACGTGAATAGCGATCAGGTTTAAACAATGCGATAATTTTCTTGCCAGGATATTTGATTTTCGCTGCTTCGATCATATATTTCACAGCTGTTGGATGATGCGCATAATCATCAATATAGATATTACCATGGTTTTCTTCAATCGTAAAACGACGTTTTACACCTGGAAAGCTCTCTAATCCATTCTGTAGTACTTCAGCACGCAAGCCTTCCATAATACCTAATGCGATGACACCAAGGCTGTTCCATAATAAAGGTTTCCCAACAAACGGAAGTTTAAAACTGCCAAACAGATTTTTTTTGTATAACACATCAAAAGACATGCCATCTTCACCCTGCACAATATTGACAGCCTGCACATCATTATCGTCATGCAGACCATAATACAGATGCGCTGTGTTTACATTTAAACTTCTTGTACTTTCATCATCACCAAAGATGACAACGCCTTTTTTCACCTGATTAGCGAATGTTTCAAAAGCGTTACAATAATCTGCCATATCTTTATAATAATCTACATGGTCTAATTCAATATTGGTAATGATGGCATATTGTGGTTCATATGCCAGGAAATGGCGCTGATATTCACAGGATTCCAAAACAAAATACTTACTGTTTTCCGGCATTTCTCCTGTTCCATCACCGATCAGATAACCAGTAGGCGCAACAAGTGACATCACATGGGAAAGCATTCCTGTTGTGGTAGTTTTTCCATGGGTACCCGCTACAGATACACTGGTATATTCTTGTACCAGTTGTCCTAAAAATTCATGATACCAGTACACTGTTGCTTTGTTTTCAGCCTTTAGTTCTAAAGCTCTTTTTACTTCTGGGTTATCCTCATGGAATGCATTTCCAATAATGATTGTAGAGCCTTCCACAATATTTTTTTCATCGAATCCAGTGATTTGAATACCACGTTCTTCTAATGGTTTCTGTGTAAAGATATATTTTTCTATATCTGAACCGTTTACTTCATCTCCTCGATCATTTACGATTTCCGCAAGAGAAGCCATACCGCTTCCTTTAATACCTATAAAATGATACAGCATTTCATTCACCCCTTATTCTTCTTCCTTTAGCTTATATGTTTCTTTATCTGCTTCATGAACGGGTGTAGATTCCCCAAACAGGGAGATCTGCATCAGATCTTCTTCACTATCATTTTTTATATCATCAACCAGGATTTCATCAAGTGTCACATTATTGATTTCTTCAATCTCATCCATGCGTTTGATTTCAACATCATCACTTGGTGTTTCAACTGGTGTCTGTTTCGCCTTTTCTTTCGCGGCAATTTCTTCTTTTGCCTCTTCTTCAAATTCTTCTAATTCACTAACACCATAATATGGTGAAATAATCGTTCCTAATGGATTAGGCTTTTTCTTCACAGAGGAAGATTTCTTCAAGATATCAACGCTTTGTTTTCTCTTGATTTCTTTTTTCTTCTTTTCTTCTTCTTTTGCGCCAAAGATTGGTGATATCACTGGTGTAAACTCAAATTCTTTCTTTTCGTTTTTCTGTAAGACAGGACGCTGTTGTACGATTGTCTTTTTTTCTTTTACTTCAGGTTTTACCTGAGGAGCATCATCTTCCAGATCTATACTTACAAACTTTTTCTTTTCTTCCTTTGTCTTTACTTTATCAGTTCGCTCAAAGGTACGTTCTTCTTCATAAGTATACAAATCTTCCCTTACAGGTTCCTGTTTTATTGTTTTTTCTTTTTTTGGTTCTTTAAATTCTATATTTTCCAATTCATCTTCTACGATGATATCTGCATCAGATTCATCAAATAACAGATTCACAAACTTCTTAAAAACACCCATTCTTTTATGCCTCCTTATTTATCTAATGCTTTCAAAAAGGCATCAATTTCATCTTTTGTTTTTCTTAGTTTAGACACGAAGCGTCCAGTTTCTACACCATCTTTTACACCTACAAAGCTTGGGATTCCCATAATCATCTGATCCTGAGCAATTTCCATACACTGATCTCTGTCCACATAGTAGAAATGATAATCAGGATATGCTTTTACTAAATCAGGCATAAAACCCTTTATAAATTGACAGTCTGGACACCAGTCAGCACTGAAGGTGAACACCTGTACGCCTTTTTCATGATACGCTTTTTCAAATTCTTCCATTGAAGTGATTTCATTCATATATTCTTTCATGATCACACGCAGCCTTTCTTACCGAGATTTCTACTCACTTTATTTATTATATCATCATTTTATGAAAAATAATTTCTTTATTTCATAAATTATCTTAATTTTCATTTTTGATAGGATACTTCTTCCAGACAGCACGATAAATTGGTTGTCCTTTTTCCATGAATTTGCGTTCATATTCACTGATTGCATCCTCATCATGTTCATTTCTTCTGAAATCTACACTGAAATCATGTAAAAACCAGCCGCACTTTTGAAATTCAATAACAGAATATTCAAATAAAGAACTATTGTCTGTTTTCATTTGAATTTCTCCATCATCATTTAATATATCTGCATATTGGCGGATAAATTTTTCATTTGATAAGCGTTTTTTATGTGCACGTTTTTTTGGCCATGGATCAGAAAAGTTTAGATGAATCACATCTACTTCTCCTTTTTCAAACCAATCGCTGATGTTTTCTGCATCATCATTGATAAATGCAACATTGCTCATCGCTTCTTCTAATTTTGTATATTTACGAACAGCGAGTGCAGCAACATTATTGTTTTTTTCAATACCGATCCAGCCATTTTCTGGTTGTTTCTGACTCATTAAAATCCAATAATCGCCCTTTCCTGTACCAATTTCTACATGCAGGACCTCTTTATTTAATAGCTGTTTCCATTTCCCAGCATACGTGCTTGGTTCTTTGATTACTACTTCCTGTTCCTTTAAAAAGTCTTCTGCCCAAGGCAGTTTACGCATTCTCATAAGTACCTCACTATTTCGCTAATTTTTCTAATGCTTCTGCATAGATTGCAGTTGCGCATAATAAATCATCGACGCGGATTCCTTCATCTTTTTGATGACATCCGCCAACAAACATTCCTTCTGGCTGTGTACGGTTTGGAAATTCAGGACCAAATGCCACAAAGTTAGGGAATTTCTTTGCGTAGGTACCTCCGCCAATGGTCATATTTGGTGTTGTTTCATCCTTGCTGTATTTACGATACACATTACTCAATGTAGTTACCAGTTCACTGTTAGGATCTACATATAATGGCTTTGTATCTTTTTCTAATGTGATATCTAAAGCATAGTTGATTGCTTTTGCTTTCTTATGGAAACCAGCCATCACGATATCAGCATTTGTTTCTAATGGATAACGAATATCAATCGTGATTTCTACATGTCCGTTTTCAATATTCACAATACCGGTATTCATTGTTAGAAAGCCCATGGTTGCACTTTCCATAAAGATATCCACTGGTTTTCCCTGCCAGTCGTGTAACATTTCATATGTATCCGCTGCAAATTTATCATGAAAACAATTTCCTACAAAGTTTAACAAATGAAGTGCTGCATTATTTCCAAGATATGGCATTGCGGCATGGGCAAATGCTCCTTCAATCATCAGTTCAGCTTTTTCACCAGTATATGCTACACTACCTTTTAAACCATTTGATTTCAAATAGAAATCAAACATATCTGTGGCACGATCATTCCATTCTTTTACAACACAGCTCGCTTTGCCAATAACGATATTCATACGTTCTCCAGCATGCATAGATTCGATTACCGTTTCAGTATCTCCACTTATTTGCACATGTAGACCGCCTTTTTCACCATAAATTACTGGAAATTCCGCATCTGGTGTAAATCCAATGGTAGGTACTTCTGCATGTTTCACATAGTAATTCATACAATCCATGCCACTTTCTTCATCACATCCAAGAATCAGCATGATTTTTTTATTCAGTTTCACATGATTATCTTTTAACATTTTTAACGCATAGAATCCACTCATGGCAGGTCCTTTATCATCTAATACCCCACGACCAAATAGATATCCGTTTTCTTCAACCATAGCAAAAGGATCTTTACTCCATCCTTCACCAACAGGTACTACATCAAGGTGTGCAAGCATACCAACACTTTCTTCACCTTCTCCATATGTAATAACGCCGGCATAGCCATCGATATTTTTTACTGTAAAACCTTCTTTTTCACCAAGAGCCAGCATGTGGTCTAATGCCTTGCGGCATCCTTCTCCAAATGGTGCACCTTCTTTAGGTGTATCTTTTATACTAGGAATCGCAATGATACCTTTTACATCTTCTATTAAATCTTCTTTATACTTTTTTACTTCTTCTAACCAATCCATTTCGTTCACCTCGCCTACTATTTTACCATAGCTTTCTCAACTTACCTATGCTTTTTTACATTTTTTTCAGAAATTATTTCTATAAAATCGTAAAAATTAATATCTCACAATGATTAGATTTTATTTTCAGTATATATATGAGAAAAAATGCTTTTACATATGAATGAAATTACTTTTTATAGGATTTCTTATTACTGCGATTTTCATAAGAATATGCTAACAAAAAACGAAGGCTTTGTTTATAATAATTCATATGTTTTCAGATACATAAAGGGGAAACTCTCGCTTCCTCTAATCGTAATGATATAAATCCATCAAAATTTTATAAAGCCATCTAGGATAATCTATCAGATACTGAATAATCATAAAACATCATCTATCATGAAAGAAATTTAATACATCATTTAACTTTATTGAAGTTGTTTCGTTATTTTGTGCTTGTGTTAAGCTATATACACCCTGTGTCGCATTAACAAAACTTGGATAGCCAGAAGGATATGTTACAACTAAAAACAAATAAGTATCCCCTTCTTCTATCGGGGTATATTCATCCAATACATAATTAACTTCATCAGATTCTCCGCCAAGGCGTTTTACTTCAATTTTATTATTTTTGATTTCTCCCTTATATACTTTATCTGTTTGGATGGTATAAATTGTATAAGGCATGGATGAACTTTCCCCATGATAGCCAGTTAATTCATTCTCCTCTTCGTTAGCAACATTCATACATTCATATCTAACATCCACAATTTTTCCAGTAAAAGCTAAATCACTCGCATTTACAACATCTTCTACGTGATCATATTGAGGATAATCTACATGTAAATAAGTAACTTCTTTCGGCTCTTTTTTCATAGAAATATACAGCAAACTAATTACTATTAAAACACATATAATGCTTAGTAATACATATGATTTATTCTTCTTCATCGTGCATTCTTCCTTTCTTTGCGATTTTTATCTCGTATTACACATGAACATGATTTTGATTTCTATGAAAGATATGTTGATAGGCAGCTACTCTTTATTCAATTTTATAATACAATAATTTTTCAATATTTACAATGCAGTGAATTTTTAAAAGTTATAAAAAAAGGAAGACATTTTTCAATATCCTCCTACTTATCCAAAGATTTATGCTTCAGAAGCTGGTGCTTCTTCTGCTTTTTCTTCCGGTTTCTTTTCTTCTTTTTTAGGTTTTGGTAGCAATGCTTTTGCGCTGACATTTACACGTCCACGATCATCGATTTCCATAACCTTAACTTTTACTGTATCTCCGATATTTAATACATCTTCCACTTTTTCTACACGTTCATGTGCAATCTTGGAAATATGTAATAATCCATCTGTACCAGGGAACAGATTTACGAATGCACCAAATTTTTCAATTCTGACAACTTTTGCATCATATATATCTCCAACTTTCGCAACACGTACGATATCACGAATCATATCTGCTGCTTTGTTGATGGAAGCACGGTCCATATGGTAGATGACTACTTTTCCATCATCATCAATATCAATCTTCACATCATTGCTGTCTGCGATGATCTGGTTGATAACTTTACCATTCTGTCCAATAACTTCACGAATTTTTTCAGGATCGATATACAGGATTTCAATCTTAGGTGCATAAGTGCCAACATCTTCTCTTGGTTTTTCAATTGCCTGCATCATATTTTCAAGAATCTGTGCACGTGCAATTTTTGCCTGTGCCAATGCTTCTTTGAATACTGCTTCTGTAATACCAGTTACTTTGATATCCATCTGTAATGCTGTGATACCTTCACTTGTACCGGCAACCTTAAAGTCCATATCACCGAAGTGATCTTCCATACCCTGAATATCTGTCAATACAGTATAAGCACCTGTTTCTTCATTCATGATCAGACCCATTGCGATACCAGCAACTGGTGCTTTAATTGGAACACCGGCAGCCATTAAAGACATTGTGCCTGCACAGATAGATGCCTGAGAACTAGAACCATTGGATTCTAATACTTCTGCGACTGTACGAATTGTATATGGGAATTCTTCTTCACTTGGAAGAACCTGAGAAAGTGCTCTTTCTCCCAATGCTCCATGTCCGATTTCACGACGTCCTGGATTTCCCATACGTCCTGTTTCACCAACAGAATATGGAGGGAAATTGTAATGATGCATGAAACGTTTACTATCTACTTCTGTGACGTCATCAATAATCTGATTGTCGTTCATTGGTCCAAGTGTAGTTACACTTAATACCTGTGTTTCTCCACGTGTAAATAATGCACTACCATGCACACGTGGTAATATATCTACCTGAGAATCCAAAGGACGGATTTCATCAATCTTACGTCCATCTGGACGAATCTTATCTTCAATGATCAGTCGACGAACTTCATCAGCTTCAATACCATGACAGATTTCTTTTACCTGTTTAATTGCTTTGTTCATCTCTGCTTCACTTGCATATTCTTTTGCTTCAAACATTGCAACAGCAGCTTCTGTTAACTCATCGATTTTGCCATAACGTTCCAGTTTCTTTTCAATAGAAACAGCTTCACGAATTGCTGTTTCAAAATTAGCACGTACTTCTGAATCAATCGCTTCATCCACTGTGTACAATTTTACTTCCATTTTTTCTTTACCGACTGCTGCAGCAATTTCTTCCTGGAAAGCAACCAGTTGTTTGATATGTTCATGTCCAAACATGATGGCGCCAAGCATTGCTTCTTCACTAACTTCTTTTGCTCCAGCTTCTACCATGTTTACAGCATATTTTGTTCCAGCTACGGTTAAGTGAATATCACTTTTTTCCTGTTGCTCTGGTGTAGGATTGATTACATATTCTCCATCAATTCTACCTACAACAACACCGGCGATTGGTCCATTGAATGGGATATCAGACACACATAGTGCTAAAGATGCACCAAACATTGCTGTCATTTCCGGAGAACATTCCTGTTCTACAGATAATACCGTATTTACAACCTGTACCTCATTACGGAAGCCTTCCGCAAATAATGGACGGATTGGACGGTCAATCATACGAGCAGTCAATGTCGCATGTTCACTTGGTCTTCCTTCTCTTCTTAAGAAACCACCAGGAATCTTACCTACTGAATATAACTTTTCTTCAAATGAAACAGTCAATGGGAAAAAGTCAATCCCTTCTTTTGCCTGTTTGCTGGCGGTAGCCGTAGATAATACAACGGTATCGTTATATCTTACTAAAACTGACCCTCCGGCCTGTTTTGCCACTTCACCTGTTTCTACTGTGATCCCACGACCACAGAAATCTAAACGAAATACTTGTTTAGCCACTATCTTCACCTCTTATTTTTTCATCTTTTTAATGATATCATACTTTTTTAAGGAAAGAAACAAAAATAAAAACAAAAAAAGCTCTTTCGAGCTTTTTCATGACTTATTTACGTAATCCTAAACGAGTAATCAGTTCTTTGTAACGGTTTAAGTCTTTTTTCTTCAGGTAAGCCAAAAGATTTCTACGACGTCCAACCATTTTCATCAAACCTCTTTGAGAATGATAATCGTGTTTGTGTTCTTTGAAGTGTTCTGTTAACTGGTTGATTCTTGCAGTTAATACAGCAATCTGTACTTCTGGAGAACCAGTGTCACCTTCAAAGCGTGCGTATTCTTTCATGATCGCCTGTTTTTCTGATTTTAATAACATAATGTTTTCCTCCTATTTTGATAGATGTTCTATACTGAGTGAACCGTCGAGGAATCTCGGTGGACTAAGTATAAAACCTTTATGATTATAGCATGTCTTCTGTATATAAAGCAAGTGCTTTTTTACACTTTTACGCAAACAGCTTTTCCCATAAACCAAATAGGAAAATAAATACAACAATTAATGGCAGAATATAGCTAACATAATATCTTGTCTTTTCAGGAAAGCGCAACCCTTCTCCAGCATTTGCCTCATTGATAAAAGCCTTCCAGCCCCAGCCATAACGTCTTGTGCAAAAAAACAAGAATACGATAGAACCAATCGGCATAATCACGTTGCTGACCATAAAATCTAACAAATCAAGCACAGCACTGCCTTCTCCAAATGGCTGAAAGCCAGATAACACACTGAAGCCCAAGGCACAAGGGATGCTGCCCGCAATAATAATCAACAGATTGATAAGCACGCTTTTTCTTCTTGTGAATCCAAATAAATCTATCCCAAATGAAATGATATTTTCAAATACAGCAATGATGGTAGATAATGCCGCAAAGTTCATAAAAATGAAAAATAAAGATCCCCAGATACGGCCATTACTCATGGCATTAAAGATATTGGGTAGTGTCACAAATACAAGACCAGGACCACTTCCTGCATCAACGCCGAAAGACATACAGGCTGGAAAGATGATAAAGCCTGCCATGATTGCCACAAAGGTATCCAGAATCATGATATTTAAGGATTCCCCACTCAATGAGCGTTTTTTATCAATATAGCTGCCAAAAATTGCCATACCACCCATCCCAATGCTAAGGGTAAAAAATGCCTGTCCCATTGCTGTGTAGACTGCATTAAAGATACCATTTTTCATCAACTGTTCAAAATCAGGGATCAAATAGAATTTGATACCTTCCATGGCACCAGGTAAACTTAAAGATTTTAAAACAAGAACAATCATAACACCAAGCAATAGACTCATCATGACCTTGGTAATTTTTTCTACCCCGTTTTGTAATCCAAGAACACACACAAAGCATCCAATGCATACCACAAGGATCATCCAGAATACAGATGCCGCAGGATTTTGCTGCAGGTCCACAAAGGTTTGTGTTACAGCCTGTGTACTCATACCATTAAATTCCCCACTTGCCATCTTCACAAAATATGCCAGCATCCATCCAGAGATGGTTGTATAAAACATGACCAAAAGATAATTTCCCAACATGGCCATATAGGAAAATAGATGCCATTTTTTACCTTTTGGTTCCAATACCTGAAAGCTTTTTGCGACGCTTTGACGACTTGCTCTTCCTACTGAAAATTCCATTACCATAATTGGCAATCCTAAAATAATCAGAAAGAACAGGTACACCAGAACAAAAGCGCCTCCCCCATATTTACCTGTTACATAAGGGAAACGCCATATATTTCCAAGTCCAATAGCACATCCAGCCGATAAGAAAATAAAGCCGATGCGTGATGATAGTTTTTCTCTTTTCTGTTCCATAACTTCTCCTTTTACACGTATGTATAATTGTAAAAGAAGCATATGTTTCTGTCAACAAAAACTTAGTATTTACTGATGATTGTATCCATATCCTGTTGTGAGATATGTTTTTCACGTACCATGGCAGATAATACCATTTTCTGTCTTTTTCTTGCGGCATCCTCATGATTGCTCAGCTGATAGTTGCTTGGTGATTGTGGCAATCCAGCCAAAAGACTTGCTTCATCCAATGTCAACTGATCTGGTGTTTTCCCAAAATACCCCATGCTTGCCTGATAGATACCCATGTGATTATCCCCATAATTGATAACATTTACATAAAGTTCTAAAATTTCCTCTTTTGACAGCTCAGCTTCCAGATCATACGCTAAAAAGATTTCACTCATTTTACGAAGATATGATGGCTGATAATCGAAATATAGATTTTTTGCGAGCTGCTGTGTAATCGTAGAGCCTCCACCAACAATACCGCTGGCAAAGATGTTGTTCACAAGTGCACGAGCCAAAGAACGATAATCAACACCTTTATGCTGATAAAAGCGATGATCTTCAATGGAGATTGTTGCCTGAATCAGTGTTGGACTGATATCTTTTGTTTTCACATAGTCAGGCTTTTCTCGTATTTCTTTCACCTTTTCTTCAATGGATACATCCGATACAGCTTTCTTATAATTGACATATCCTACACCCACAAACAGGATACCTAATGTTAACAGTGCTACCAGAAACAGCAGCAGGATTCTTTTTATAATTTTCATCTTATCACCATTCCTGTGACCATTATAACATAATTTTTTTCAAAATAAGTAATCTTACACAAGTGTTATACAACAAGCCTTTATCTTACAAAAATGTAAAAGAAAACACGAATGATACACTCGTGTTTTTTTTAACGGTTTGAGTTAACTGATTTCATAATCTGCTTAATCTGGGCTTCACTAGGCTTTCTTCCCATCTGCAGGAACATTGCGCGAATCATCTTCTCATTAATTGGTGGGTTTTCCTTCAATTCTTTCTCAAATTTCTTTCTTGTGAAATAAAATCCTAAAAAACCTCCTACTACTAAACCAAGAAGCACATACATAATAGAAGTTAAAAAATTCATCTTCTGATTCCTCCTAACGCTGTATACATTTTACTATTTTTATGCGCACTTTACAACACTTTTTTGCTTTTATTCGCTAACTTCCATGATATGGCAGGGATAGATACGCATCAATAGTTCTAAAAACGGGTTCTTTAATGTATCTGCGTATACAATTCCATTTTGTAAATGGATACGACATGCACATTTTGGATGCATTTGTAATAATAAATCGTCCCCTTCTTCATAGACCGGTTCTTCAAAAAAGGATAAAGCACTGTTTCTGATTTCATCTTTTTTTATTTGATCCAACATCATGGAACGTTGTGTATACGATAGTGTATTGACTTTATTCATGATATCCGGATGTTTCGAAAAGGTTGGAAAAAACTTTGAATGTACTGCATAAAATGTTACCATCTTCATCACCTAAGATAGAGTATATGCTCATAATATCGCAGAATATGTCGAAATTACGATGATTTTACATTCTCATTTGAATCCATATAGAGTTTATGAATCAATATTGCTATCCTCTATAAAACAAGGGAGAAAACTTGTTCTCCCTTAATTTTTATCTGTGTAAATCAATATCTGAGAAATCAAATGTTTCTAATGTAGAAGCAATTGTTTTATCTTTGATTGCTACATTTTCTTTTGCCATACGAGCTTTTGCTTTTGGTGCACTTTCAATAGTTGCAGGACCACAAATACATCCACCAGTACATGCCATGCCTTCTAAGATATCTGCATTGAAGCGATTGACCTTCATCATCAGCAGTGCTTTCTTACATTCTAAGCTTCCATCTGCATATTGTGCAACAAGTGTTTCTTCATCGCCACATTCTCCAGCTGCCTGTGCAACTGCTTTGGATACACCGCCTCCAATAGAGAAGTTACGTGCATAAAGACTTGCTGTATCGCTTTCTCTTGGTGTTACATTTTCAGCGGAAATATTCTTAGATACAAACATTGCACCTAATTCTTCAAATGTTAAGCAATAATCTACTTCTGTATCTAAAGTTTCCTGTTTTTTCGCAACACATGGTCCGATAAATACAACTTTTGCTTCTGGGTGGTTATGTTTTAAATATCTTGTAATTGCCACCATTGGACTTACCATGTGAGATACGTTTGCTTCATATACTGTTGGGAAGTGCTGTTTTGCCATATTGACAAAAGCAGGACAACATGACGTTGTGATCTTCTTTCCTTCTTTTTTATGTGCGATAGCATCTTGTTTTTCATACCATGCAACAGCATCGGCACCGATTGCTGCTTCGTATACTTCTTCAAAGCCTAACATACGGATACTTTCCATAATCTGTGGAAGTGTCGCATTGTCAAACTGTCCCTGAATAGCAGGCGCAAAGATGGCGTACATTTTTGTACCTTTATTCAATTCATCAATCACTGGTACCATCCAGCTCATATCTTCAATTGCCCCAAATGGACATTTTGCCTGACATGCGCCACAGTTGATACATTTTTCTTCATCGATGACTGCATAATTGTGTTCATCCATACTGATTGCATCTACTGGACAGCTCTTCATACATGGACGCTGTGTTTCAACGATTGCATTAAATGGACATGCATTCTTACATGCGCCACATTCTTTACATTTGTCATAATCGATAAATGCGCGGTCATTTCCCATCTTGATCGCATCAAATTTACATGCGGATAAACATGCTTTTGCCATACATTTACGGCAGTTGTCTGTTACCTGAATCTTGTGGATACTACATCCATCACAAGCTGCTTCTAACACACGAACAATCTGACGTTCGTTGTTGTTTTCTACTGGTACCGGTGGCTTGCCCATCGCCATACGTGTACGTTCACGGATAATTTCCTTTTCCTTATAGATACAGCAGCGGAAATCTGCATGTTTGCCCGGAATCAACAGATTTGCTACCTCATCGCATACGTCTTCATTCAGTTTACCTTCAAATGCGCGCTTACTAACTTCTTTTAGTACATCGAATTTAAACTGTCTGGCTTCGTGATCAAATAATGACATAATTTCCTCCTCTTTTCTTACACAACCCTAACTTGTGTATTTTTTAGCAAGTCAATTATAGCATAGAAAATTATACAAAAAAAGCAACATTTCTAAATTTGCTGCTTTTTTATAGTTTTCTTTGGCTGATATTCTATATAAAGGATACTGGCGAATATGAAAACGGCGCCAATGATCATTTGCACAGACATGACTTCATGTAAAATAAGGAAAGAAAAGATTGACGCAAACAAGGCTTCCATGGATAAAATCAGACTTGCCGTATTTGCTGTCGTAAATTTTTGGGCATAGGTCTGAATCAAATATGCCAGCAACGTTGATACAAAAATCAAATATGCGATATTGCCGATTGCACTGGCATTCCAGCTTGCTGGTGGTGCCTCAAAGCACAGGGCACAAATCGTAGATAGGATTCCTGCTGTTAACATCTGCATTGCTGTCATGGCAATGGCATCTATATGGGCACTGTATCGTTCCAATGCAATGATATGCAAAGCAAAAAACAACGCACAGATCAAGGATAACAAATCCCCATAAGTCAACATCATTGCCTCTTTTTTTAACGTTAAAAGTGCTATACCAAACAAGCACACGATAGAAGCAATGATTTCCTTGCGATTAGGTTTACGTTTCCATAAGAGCCATAATAAATAAGGTACAAACACCACGTTGGTGGCTGTAAGAAATGCATTCTTGCTTGGCGTAGAATATTGTAAACCAAAGGTCTGAAAAGCAAATGCGAAAAATAAAAATACACCAGCTATGATTCCATGCTTTATATCTTTTCTGTTTAATCGTTTTAATTTAGGAAAACTGATCATAATGGGTAGGATACTGGCACCCATAAAACGAATCATCATCACATAAAATGGAGAAACACTATCTAATGCCTCTGCTGTTGCGATAAACCCGCCACCCCATATGATGGTTACCGATACCAGCATCAAATTGGCATACATCTTTTTCATATAAAAATACACCTCACATGGGTTTAATGATACAAAACATTTTCTTATTTTGCAAGTAATCCAGCCCTTTTCCATGCTGTTTTGTAACACTTTTGGGCCTTTTTTCCAAATTCTTTTGAAATATCTTACTTCCCTCTTGTGCCGTTTTAAAATTATGGTAAAATAAACAAGTCAATAAAAACTAGCATGAGGTGAACAAAAAATGAAAGAGTTAGAAAGATATATACTGGAACATGGCGAAGCCCTTGGTGAGGATATCTTAAAGGTAGATGCTTTTTTGAATCATCAGATTGATCCAATGTTTATGATGGAGCTGGCAAAGGATTTAAAAGAGCATTTCAAAGATAAAAACATCAATAAGATCGTTACCATTGAAACAAGCGGGATTGCCCCTTCTGTTTTCTTAGGTTATTTATTAAACGTACCAGTTGTATATTTTAAGAAAAGTACCAGCAAGATTTTAAAAGATGCATTATATCAGACAAAGATCCATTCATTCACAAAGGATATTGATTATCAGATCAGCTGTTCAAAAAAATATCTGAATGAAAATGATCATGTCTTACTGATTGATGATTTTATGGCCAATGGAGAAGCATGTCTTGGTGCGATTGATTTGATCAAACAGGCAAATGCTACTGTGGAAGGCATTGGCATCGTCATTGAAAAAGCATTTCAGGATGGTCGTGCAAAAGTGGAAGCACAGGGCTATCAGGTATATGCACAGGCAAGAATTTCATCATTACATGATGGAGAAATTACATTTTGTGAATAAAATGAAAACTCAGCTGTGACTGAGTTTTTATTTTAGCTTTTGAAACATATCTTCATAAATGCTCTGTAAATCTTTTTTCTCCTGCTCATTCATCTTACGTTCATGAGCATCATGTCCATCGACTGTACCAACATGTCCTGCGACCACTTTGCCATCTTTTATGACTAACACAAATGGTACATAAATTTGATATTCTCCCTCATCATCCTGATTCATATAAGTGCTGGCATAAGAAATTAGTTCTTTTTTCTGATCAGGCGTATAAATCAATTCAGAATCATCATCTCTAGTTCTTACATAAGCAATCGATTGATTATGCTTTTTAGCTATATCATTTAATACAGGAATTGCCTCTATACACCATGGACATTTTGGATATCCCAAATAAAAGATACCGCTTTTCTTTTCTTTAATTGCTGTTAATAAGTGTGCCATGTCACTTTCTTCAAACATACTGTTTTTGGTATCAAAGTTTTCATATCCACTCATATCTGCCTTTTCCCCAAAGCCACAACCCTTGGAATCATCACAATATGCGGCATTGTGATCTTCTGGCTGTTTACTATTTGATGTAGAAGTAGAGCATCCACATAATAAAATCAATAATACACAAAGAAATGCTTTTTTCATACGTCACCTGCTTTCCTTACATATGTGAAAAGGTGAGTTATTACTCACCTAATAAACGAACCAATACTGCTTTTTGAGCATGCAGACGATTTTCTGCTTCATCAAAGATTTCATCTGCGTGTGCTTCAAATACTTTCTCTGTGATTTCTTCTTCACGATGGGCTGGTAAACAGTGCTGTACCATCGCATCAGGTTTTGCGACTTCCATAACGGCATCATTGATTTGATATTTGCCGCCAAAGATTTTCTTTCTTGTTTCTGCTTCGCCTTCTTCACCCATACTGGCCCATACATCTGTCACAAGCACATCTGCATCCTTCGCAGCTTCTAACACATCCTGTGTCAAGATAAAACGTCCGGTTGCTTTGGCACGCTCTACAATTTTTTCATCTGGTAAATATTCTAATGGGCATGCACATGCGACTTCCATACCTGCTAAAATACCACCATTGATCAATGAATTCGCCATATTATTGCCTGCGCCGATAAAGCACATCTTTAAACCTTCCAGTTTTCCTTTATGTTCACGAATTGTCTGTAGATCCGCAAGCACCTGACATGGATGCACATAATCAGTTAATCCATTGATAATAGGAATACTTCCATATTCAGCCAATTCTTCCAAATCACTTTGTTTATAGGTACGAATCATAATACCATCCAGATAACGGCTTAATACACGGGCGGTATCTTTGATTGGTTCTCCTCTGCCTAACTGCATATCATTGGCATTTAAATAGATTCCCTGACCACCTAATTGTTTCATACCAACTTCAAATGAAACACGTGTTCTTGTGGATGATTTCGTAAAAATCATGCCCAGTACCTTATTTTTCAGATATGGGGTAAATACGCCTTCTTTTACTTCTTTTTTTAATTGATCTGCCAGATCCAGCAAGTCATATAATTCTTCTTTTGTTAAATCTGCCAGCGTCAGTAAATGTTTCATTTACGCTCCTCCTTTGGTTTCTTTCTTTTATATTACCATGCCTTTAATACTTCTTCCAGTATATCACAAGCTTTTTCTAATTGTTCATCTGTAATAATGAGTGGTGGCAGCATTCTTACTTTATCCTTTGCGGTCAAAAGCAATAAGCCTGAATCAATACATGCACGTACAACATCTATGGCACTTATACCATCTAATACGATACCACGCATCAATCCCAAACCATTTACACCAATGACATGTGGCATTTGTAAAGCACGTTTCTTGATATATTCCCCTTTGCGTTTTACTTCATCAAATAATTCCTGATTCATATGGGATAAAACAACGTTAGCCCCAGCACATGCGACAGGATTTCCACCAAACGTTGTGCCATGATCCCCAGGACCAAAAACATCTTTTACTTTATCATTCAACAATACACCGCCAATTGGCAATCCATTGCCTAAGCCTTTGGCTGTTGTGACGATATCCGGCTGGATATCAAATTGTTCATATGCATATAAACTGCCACATCTTCCTATTCCAGTCTGTACCTCATCAATGATGAGTAAAATATCATTTTGTTGACAGATTTCTGCGACTTCCTTTACGAAGTCATAATCTAATGGCAAAACGCCGCCTTCTCCCTGTATCAGCTCCATCATGATGGCACAGGTGTTTTTATTGATTTTTGATTTGACATCTTCAATATCATTGGCATTTGCATGAACAAAGCCTGGTGTAAAGGGATCAAAATGCTGATGGAAATGATCCTGACCTGTAGCTGAGAGGGTCGTGATCGTACGTCCATGGAAAGAATTTACAAGTGTCAATATTTCATAGTTTTTTTGTCCATATTTATCACTGGCATACTTTCTGGCAACCTTAATTGCACCTTCATTTGCCTCTGCCCCACTGTTCGCAAAAAACATTTTAGAAAAATGTGTCATATTACACAATTTTTCTGCGACCTGTGTATCAGGTTTTGAGTAATATAAGTTAGATACATGTTGCAGGCTAGTAGCCTGTTCACATACTGCCTTTACCCATTCCTCATTGCCAAATCCCAGGCAATTTACACCAATACCGGCTGTCATATCAATATATTCTTTTTCATTTTCATCATACAACAATGCACCAGAGCCATGTGTCAGTACAATATCAAATCTACCATAGGTGTGTGCAATATATGCATTATCATTCGCTTTTATCTGACTCATGTCTATCCCTCTTTCTTTTCAAACATCGTTCCAATACCTTCTTCAGATAATATTTCAATCAATAAGGAGTGTGGAACACGTCCATCAATGATAACGGCTTTCTTTACGGAATGGGTGATTGCTGTTTCACAACATTCCACTTTTGGAATCATACCGCCACTGATGATACCGGCATCCTTTAAATAATGGATGTCTTCTACATAAATCTTTTGAATCAAAGATGTTTCATCTTTTGGATCACGTAGTACTCCTGGAATATCGCTGACTAAAATCATATTTTCTGCGCCCAAACAACCTGCCACACTGGCAGCTGCAGTATCCGCATTGATATTATAAGAATGCCCATTTGTATCACATCCTACACTTGCGACAACCGGGATATAACCTTTTTCAATTACATCTAATATTAATTGTGGATTGACGCCAGTAATCGCACCAACATAGCCTAAATCATCTCCAGGAAGTTTTTTCGCTGTGATCACATTTGCGTCCATACCACAGATGCCGACTGCTTTCGCACCTTTTTGATTGATCAAAGATACTAAGTCTTTATTGGTTTTCCCTGCCAGTACCATCTGAACAATATCCATGGTTTCATCATCTGTATAACGAAGTCCGTTCACAAATTTTGATTCTTTTCCAATCTTGCCAAGCATCTTATTGATTTCAGGACCTCCACCATGTACCAATACAACATGGATACCGATTTCTGAAAGTAATACGATGTCTGTAATCACATTTTGTTTCAGTTCTTCATTTTTCATAGCATTGCCGCCATACTTTACCACAACAATCTTTCCACTGTATTTTTGTATGAATGGAAGTGCCTTGCTTAAGATCTCCGCTTTCTGTATTGCATCAATTTTCATATCGTTTTCCCTCTTTCTTTTACGTACGATAATCTCCATTGATTTTTACATAATCATACGTTAAATCACAACCCCATGCTGTTGCATATCCTTCACCCTGATGCATATCGATGAGTATATCGATTTCATCTTCTTCTAACACATTAGCGGCATGGTCTTCATCAAAACCACAGCCACTGCCATTTACACAAACCGGAAGTTCTCCAGCTTCACTGGACAATGTTACATCGATTTTATCTACATCAAAGATTGCATCCGTATAGCCGATTGCACATAAAATTCTTCCCCAGTTGGCATCTTTCCCAAACATTGCTGCTTTGAATAATGAACTGGTGATAACACTTTTCGCAACTTTTTTTGCACAAGTAATATCTGGTGCCTGTTGTACAATACATGTCAACAGCTTGCTTGCACCTTCTCCATCTTTTGCAATGTTTCTTGAAATATCTACACAGATATCCATTAAAGCAGCTTTGAAAGCTTCATATGCTTCATTTTTTTCATCAATTACTTTATTTTTCGCCATACCATTGGCCATGATACACAACATATCATTGGTGGAAGTATCTCCATCCACACTTACCATATTAAAGGTATCATTGACAACTTCATGAACCACTTCATCTAACAATTCAGATGTGATTGCCACATCACTTGTTAAAAAGGCTAACATCGTTGCCATATTGGGATGGATCATGCCACTGCCTTTCGCCATACCACCAATACGGCATGTGACACCATCAATCATAAATTCTGTACAGAATTCTTTCTTGAAAGTATCCGTTGTCATAATGCCTTCACAAGCATCACTTCCCTTTTGATCAGAGATACCTGCGCATAATTCATCCATATGCTGAACAAATGGATCCATGCTCATCGGTTCTCCAATGACACCCGTACTTGCGACAATAATATCCTCTGCTTTAATACCAAGTGCTTTCGCACAAAGTTCACTCATGCCGTTGGCGATTTCTACCCCATTGGCATTACAAGTATTGGCATTTCCACTGTTACAGATCATCGCCTGTGCAAGTCCATCTTTTAAATGTTCTTTGGTCACAAAGATGGGTGCCCCTTTGACCTTGTTTTGTGTATACGTAGCGGCAGCATTTGCCACGACTTCACTATAGATAACACTTAAATCTTTCTTTGTTTTATTTTTACGGATACCACAATGAATTCCATTGGCTTTAAACCCTTTTGGAAAACAGATACCGTTCTTCCTATATTGACTCATAATTTCCCATTCCTTTCCTAGAAGGATGGCGCTACCATCTTTAACCCCATACCTTCATCTAAATCAAACAGGATATTCATATTCTGAATTGCCTGTCCTGCCGCACCTTTTACCATATTATCTATGGCAGATACAATAATTGCCCGATTGCTTCTTTCATCCAAATGGATGGATACATCGCAATAATTTGAATATTTGATATACTTTAAGTCTGCCGTTTTTCCTAAAGGAAGGACACGGACAAACTGTTCATTTGCGTAAAATTGTTCATATAAGACATGAAGCTCTTCCACCTTCATCGTTTCTTTTAAATCCACATACATCGTAGAAATGATTCCACGATTGATTGGAAGTAAATGTGGAGTAAAATTGATCAATACATCCTCATCGCACAATCTAGATAATGTTTGTTCAATCTCTGGTGTATGACGATGAGATGCGATTTTATAAGGCGCAAAAGATTCATTACAACGTGGAAAATGCGTCGCTTCACTTAAACTTTTTCCTGAACCTGTTGTACCGCTTTTTGAATCAATGATGATATGCTTGCAATCCGCAAGTTTTGCTTTCATGATTGGCGCTAAGCCAAGTGCCACACTTGTTGGATAACAGCCTGGATTCCCAATGATTTTTTTCCCTTTGATATCATCTCGGAATAATTCAGGCAATCCATAAACACTTTCCTTATGCAACGCAGGATCATGATAATCCAATCCATACCACATCGCATAATCTTCTTCTTTATCCAAACGAAAGTCCGCCCCTAAATCGATAAATATTTTATCGGCATCAAAACATTTACGTGCTAGTTTTTCACTTAAACCATGAGGAAGCGAGGCAAATACGACATCACTTGCCGCAATGACACTGTCTTCATCCTGAAATACCATATCACATATTTGATAAAAGCCAGGATATAAATCACTAATCTTTTGTCCGGTATATGATTTAGAACTGATGCCACTTACTTCCACCATAGGATGATTCCATAATAAACGAACCAATTCTGCTCCAGCATAGCCACTTGCTCCAATTACTCCTGCCTGTATCTTCTTCATCTTACATTTCTCCCAACTTTGTTTTTACCTGTTCGATGTGTGCCTTCACAGTTTGCGGTGCCGGTCCTCCCTTGACCACACGCATATTGACACATGTATCCAGGCTGATTGCTTCAAATATATCTTCTTCAAACAGCTCATTTACCTGTTTGTATTCTTCTAAACTTAATGTTTCCAATGTTTGATTATGATCTTGACAATAGCTGACTAGCGCACCGATACAGCGATAGGCATCACGAAACGGCATACCTTTCTTCGTTAGATAATCCGCACAATCTGTCGCATTGATAAATCCTTTACTAGCTGCATTACGCATATTATCTTTTAAGATACGTGATGTTTCCAGCATTGGTGTAAAGGTTGTTAAACACAAATTCACAGTATCGATTGCATCAAACAAAGCTTCTTTATCTTCCTGCATATCTTTATTGTATGCCAAAGGAATCCCCTTCATCATCGTTAATAAAGTTGTTAGATTCCCATATACACGTCCAGTTTTACCACGAATCAATTCCGCTACATCTGGATTTTTCTTCTGTGGCATAATAGAACTGCCAGTCGCAAATGCATCATCCAATTCCATAAATTTATATTCCCAAGAACACCATAAAATGATTTCTTCACTGAATCTTGATAAATGCATCATGACCATAGACAAATCACTTGCCGTTTCAATACAGAAATCACGATCACTGACACCATCCAGTGAATTCATGGATACAGATTGAAAGCCAAGTTCTTCACATACCATATCACGATTAATGGGATAGGTTGTTGTCGCAAGTGCGCCACTGCCAAGTGGTAGTACTTCCACTCGTTTCTTTGCTTCTTTTAATCGCTCAATATCACGTAGAAACATTTCCGCATAAGCCATGATATGGTGCGCAAATGTAATTGGCTGCGCTCTTTGTAGATGGGTGTATCCTGGCATGATCGTTTCTGTATGTTCACTTGCTTTATCAACAATCACCTGAATCAGATCTTTAATATTTTCAATCACTTCATCAATAGCATCACTTGTATATAAACGTGTATCAAGTGCTACCTGATCATTACGTGAACGTGCTGTATGAAGACGTTTTCCAGCATCATGAATACGCTTTGTTAATTCACTTTCCATAAACATATGAATATCTTCTGCCATAGGATCAATCAATAACGTTCCATCTTCAATATCCTTTTTGATGCTTAACAGACCTTCTTCAATTGCCTGTGCATCCTCCATAGAAATAATTCCCTGTTTTCCCAACATATGTGCATGGGCAATACTACCTTTGATATCCTGTGCATACATACGATGATCAACGGAAATACTGGAATTAAAATCATTCAATCTTTGATCTGCGGCCTTCTTAAATCTTGCGTCCCATAAACTCATGCTGTGCTCCTCCTTTATTTTGATTAGTGGATCAGGTATCTAATCTGACCAGATCCACCAAAGCTTTATTTCGATAATTTAAATCTTCCCGGATATAAAATCCCTGTTGCTGCCAGAAACCATTTCCGGTTTCGTTCGTTTTAAAAACGACCAATGCTACTTTATTTATTCCTTCATTTCTCAAAGCATCACAAGCATGTTTTGTTAATGAAGAAGCGATTCCTTGATGACGATATGATGTAGCAACTGCAGTATGATAGATAAAACCTCTTCTACCATCATGTCCACTCATGATCACACCAACGATTTTTTCGTTATCTTTTGCGATGAAACAAGTATTGGGATTTCTTAATAAGAAAGTTTTTATTCCTTCATAAGAATCATCTACATCATTTAATCCCATCCCCGGAGTAGATATCCATAACTGATATACACCTTCATAGTCATCCATACACATCTTTGTGATTGTCATTAAAAGCTCCTATTTTTTAGTTTTCGCATCCATCTGGGCTTTTACCTTGATAGGTAGACCATATAGATTAATGAAGCCTGCAGAATCATTTTGATCATAAGAGTCATCTTCTCCAAAACTTGCGATTTGTTCAGAGTATAAAGTATAAGGACTATTCATACCTGCAGGAATGATATTTCCTTTATAAAGTTTTAATTTTACTTCTCCAGTTACAGTTTCACTTGTTTTATCCACAAATGCACTTAATGCTTCTCTTAATGGTGTAAACCATTGTCCATCATACAACAGTTCACCAAATTTCTGAGCAACGCCTTGTTTGTAGTGCTGTGTTGCTTTATCCAGACAGATGGTTTCTAACAGCTCATGTGCCTTATAAAGAATTGTTCCACCTGGAGTTTCATATACACCACGTGATTTCATACCAACAAGTCTGTTTTCTACCATATCGATAATACCGATACCATTAGCACCACCGATTTCATTTAATTTTTTCACCATGGCCTGTCCGCCAAGTTTTTCACCATTTAATGCCACAGGAATACCTTTTTCAAATGTTAATGTAATATAAGTTGGTGTATCTGGTGCTTTTTCAGGTGTAACACCCATTTCTAAAATCTTATCATACATTGGTTCATTCATAGGATCTTCTAAATCCAATCCTTCGTGGCTTAAGTGCCATAAGTTCTTATCTTTAGAGTAGTTAGTTTCTCTGTTGATTTTTAATGGAATGTTGTGACTTTCTGCATAATCGATTTCTTCATCTCTTGATTTGATATCCCATTCACGCCATGGTGCGATGATTGGCATATCAGGAGCAAATGCTTTGATTGCTAATTCAAAACGTACCTGGTCATTTCCTTTCCCTGTACATCCATGACAGATGGCATCTGCACCTTCTTTTAATGCGATTTCCACAAGTTTTTGACCAATCAAAGGTCTTGCGAATGCTGTACCTAACAGATAAACACCTTCATAAACTGCATTGGCTTTCATACATGGATAGATATAATCTTCAACGAATTCATCTTTTAAATCTAGAATATACAGCTTGCTGGCACCTGTTGCAATCGCTTTTTCTTCCAGACCATCTAATTCTGATTCCTGTCCAACATCGGCAGATACTGCTACAACTTCACAGTTGTTGTAGTTTTCTTTCAGCCAAGGAATGATAATTGATGTATCAAGTCCTCCAGAATATGCAAGTATTACTTTCTTAATGTCTTCTTTTTTCATGTTCTTCAACCTCTTTCTTTCTCTTTTTTTGTTTATCAAACATCTTTCAGTTTCATGAGTGGTGATATAAAAAACGCCCCTGGATAAATATATCCAGAGACGTATAGTTGCTTCACCTTACGCGGTACCACTCTAGTTGCCATGTTTTCATGACCTCTTTTTCATAACGCTGAAACATGCGTCCTGTGATACTTGTTTCCCACAGGCTCTCCAGAGTGCGTTTCTTCCTAAGCTTCCCTTCAGGCTTTCACCAATCCCCGACTCGCTTTGCTTTCCATTTAGGAATACTCTCTCTTTCCACGATTTATGGTTACATCATACTCCTTTGAAAATGACTTGTCAACACAAAATTACATTATTTTCATAATTTCTGTAAATTATTTCAAAACAATTTGTTTCATTGTTTCAGCAGAAAGACTTTGACATTCAATTTTGGTTCGCTTACAATCTTAGTAAGGAGGTGCTTTCTATGAATTTTATTTTTATATCCCCTAATTTTCCTGAAAGCTACTGGCTGTTTTGTCAGGGATTAAAAAACAACGGCGTAAATGTACTTGCCATTGGCGATACCGCTTATGCCAATCTGACAACCAATCTGAAAAACTCGATCAATGACTATTATCAAGTTTCCTCACTGGAAAATTATGATGAAGTCATGCGCGGTGTTGCCTGTTTCATTCATAAACATGGAAGAATCGACTGGATTGAATCTAACAATGAATACTGGCTTTCCCTGGATGCACGATTACGTAAAGATTTTAATATACAGCATGGAATTACGATCGATCATATTGATGAATACCAAAGCAAAATCAAAATGAAAGAATATTATGCGAAAGCTGGAATCAAGACTGCCCGTTATGAAATGGCAAGTGATGAAGCCCATGCCATCGCATTTGCGAATATGGTAGGTTATCCAATCATTATCAAACCCAATGTCGGTGTTGGTGCCAATCACACGTATAAGTTAAAGAATGAAGATGAAATCAAGGCATTCTTTGCTCATCCGATGAATGAACCATATCTGATGGAAGAATATATCAAAGGTATCTGTTTCTCATTTGATGGCATCGCCAACAGTCAAAAAGATATCCTGTTTATGACATCACATCAATATACCGAAAGTATCATGGATGCAGTCAATGAACATAAAAGCATTGGATGCTATTCTTATAAGACGATTCCTGATGATATTCTGGATGCTGGTACACGTGCAGTAAAGGCATTTGATACAAGAAATCGTTTCTTCCACTTTGAGTTCTTCCGTTTATTAGAAGATCAGCCAAACGTAGGAAAACAAGGCGATATCATTGGCTTGGAGGTTAATATGCGACCACCAGGAGGATTTTTACCTGACATGATCAATTATGCTAATGATGTAAATGTTTACCAGCTATGGGCAGATATGATCGTACATGATGCAATCCACTATCACTTTGAGCGTAAATATTCCAGCTGCTTTATCGGGCGAAGAGATCAAATAGCATATGCACACAGCATTGAAGATATCAAAGCTGCCTATAACGCAAATATTTTAATGATACAAAGATTACCTGAAGCGTTGGCTTCTGCAATGGGCGATGAAGTCATCGTTGCTCGTTTCCCTAGCGAAAAAGATGTATTATTATTCCTGCATTATGCAGAAGAAACAAAAGCAGATATCGAATAGATTTCTGCTTTCACAGATCGTAAAAAGAGATTTCAAAAATGATTTACAGATAATCATTTTTTGAAATCTCTTGTTTTATTATAAAGCAGCATCAAATACAGCTTTAATTTTATCTTTTGTGGCTGCGCCTTCATGTTTTTTGATACCATCCACAAAATACGTTGGCACATACCAGTAATCCAATGTATCAGCCAGTTGTGGCTGTTCACTTTCTTCAATATATGTAATATTTATATTCTGATAAACCGGCTGCTCCTGTTTCAATTCCTCCATCCAGTTCATTGCCTGTTTACAATATGGACAGCCTTTTAAATACATCATGGTAATCTTTTTCATATCCTTATCACCTCACACATACACTATAGCATACCCCAAACTTTGAAACAATGATGATGCTTTATCAAAGTATAAGAAAATTTTATGTTACTGATCTTTTATCTTGTGGTATAATTACAACAATGTTATTTGAGGTGAATAAAATGGTTGAAAAAAAAGAGGTTTCTATTTCCTGTTTCGATACAATGCGTATGCTGCATATCTATACGCCGAAGGGATATCCAAAGGGCAGGAAGAAATATCCTGTTTTGTATATGTATGATGGACATAATCTGTTTTTTGATGAAGATGCCACCTATGGTAAAAGCTGGGGTTTAGCTGATTATCTGGATTCTCAGAATATGGATATCATCGTTGTTGGAATTGAATGCAATCATGAAGGCAATATGCGATTGGAAGAATTTTCTCCTTATGATTTTGAAGATGCGTATATTGGACATATTCATGGTCGTGGTGATCAATTGATGGAATGGGTCGTACATGAATTAAAGCCATGGATTGACAGTACGTATCGTACAAAGAAAAGCCGTTCTTATACCGGTATCGCCGGCAGCAGTATGGGTGGTTTAATGGCACTTTATACTATTCTTCATCATAACGATACATTCTCTATGGCAGGTTGTTTTTCAAGTTTTTTATATCCTGTCATGGAAGATTTAAAAAAGGAATTGCATGCCTGTAGCTTAAAGGAAAGTCGCATTTTCCTATCTTGGGGAACAGATGAATTTCGTTCAAAGACAGCACTTGCTTATGGTACTGATCGAAATCTTTATATCACACAGCAATTACTACAAAAAGGCGCTGATGTTTTCCCTTATCAGCACATCAAAGGGAAACATAATGAGGCAAGCTGGGAAAAAGAATTACCAATTGCGCTTCCTTTCTTATTCGAAGAATAAAGACGATGTTTGATACACCGTCTTTTTTCATAGATATTGTTTTACTTCCTCATATAAATATGAATAAATCTTTGGATATCATCAAAAAGAATTCATTATGACATTCCTATATCCATCCAAAATGTTTCATTGCTTCATAAATGCCATCCTGATCACTGTCTTTTGTGACATAATCTGCAACATTCTTTACTTCATCAATGGCATTTCCCATTGCAATCGAAAAAGCTGCCACCTGAAACATCTTTATATCATTTCTGCCATCTCCAAATACAACCACATCTTCATGCTTTCCTTTTAGCTGTTTTATCATATCTCGAATACCTTCATCTTTATGATCAGGCTCTATGATACAGGAATTGGGATGATAACGCATGGGCAAAGGATATTTTTGAAAAACATCCAGTGTCTTTTCCCTGCCTGCAGGCATTGCGATGATGATACGTTCAAATTGAGGAAACTGATGATAATCGATATTCTCAATGATTTCTAAATCACCAATACATGGATCTCCATACAGATCCTTTGTGAAGCGATCATTGTGGGTAATGCGTTTTAAGGAATCCTCCACGGAAACACAAAAACTGATATCTTTTTTCAGACATTCATCAATGACTGCCAAACTAAATGCACGATCTAATGATGTATGCCGGATACACTCATGATTTACATATAAATCATTTCCACCATTACAGACCAAATGTTCAATACCTACTTCTTCAGCGACTGCTTTCGTGAAATAATAAGGGCGTCCTGTCGCAATAGCAACAAAATGTCCTTGTTGCTTCGCTAATTGAACCGCTTTTTTTGTACTATTTGGCACCAATCCGTTTTTTACGCTAGTAAGTGTGCCGTCAATATCAAAGAAAAAATATTTTTTCTGCATAGATTAGCCTTTGACCAGTTTTGTAAAATCAGCTAAAAAGGCATCCACATCTTCTTGTTTTGTTGCCCACGATGTCACAAAACGCATGGCAGTCGTATGTTCATCCATTTCTTCCCATACCTGAAATGCATAATCTTTTTGTAATTTTTCAATCAACTGATTATCTAAAATCGGAAAAATCTGGTTTGTTGTTGTTTCAATAAAGAAAGATACACCAAGCTTTTTCATTTCTGACTGCATTTTTTGTGCTAATTCATTGGCATGCTTAGCACTTGGCAAATATAATCCCTGTTCAAACAGAACCTGAAACTGTGTTCCCAACAGCCACCCTTTTGCCAGCATTCCACCACGCTGTTTGATCATATAGCGGAAATTCTTTTTTAAATCATCATTCACAATAACAACAGCTTCTCCAAACAGGGCACCATTCTTTGTCCCACCAATATAGAAAACATCGCAATATTTGCATAAATCATCAAATTCTACATCGTTATCCTCTGCTGTTAATGCGGCACCAAGTCTTGCGCCATCCATAAACAGATATAATCCAAGTTCATCACAAACATCACGTAATGCCTGTAATTCTTCTTTATGATAAATCGTTCCAATTTCTGTCGCATTGGAAATATAAATCATGGCTGGTTTTACCATATGTTCATCTTCATGTTTTTTTACTGCTTTACGTATACCTTCAACACTTAACTTTCCATCATTTCCATCTGCAATCACAACTTTATGACCAGTCGCTTCAATAGAACCTGTTTCATGCACATTGATATGTCCACTGTCCACTGCAATTACTGCCTCATAAGGGCGCAGGATTGATGAGATCACTGTAAGATTTGCCTGTGTTCCCCCTACTAAGAAATGGATATCACAATCTTCATACTCTAATACTTCTTTGATTGCTTTCTTCGCTGCAAAACAGCATTCATCTTCACCATATCCTACATGTTGTGTCATATTGGATTCTACAAGTGCCTCGATAATTTCCGGACACGCACCTTCACTGTAATCATTTCTAAAACTTATCATACAAATTCACTCCTCTACATTTTCTTCCATTATATCGCAAACAGACAAAAAAATACAGCCGGTTTTCTTACCAGCTGTACTTTTATCAGCACCGTTCTTCCATTATAATTTTTTACCTGCATGCTACCTACAATATCTTACGATTTTAACCAACATGTCCAACATGAACGATTACTGATTTCAGCACTTCTGCCAGGCTGATCTCTAAGACAAGGGGATATCTCCACCAACCCTTACAAAGTGCCATATATCAACACTCTCATCAAGTGTGATATGCGATTTCTGTTGTTACAAGTATATTATAAGATATAAATGTGATTTGTAAATCCTTTTGGAAAAATAAGCAGATAAATGGAATATTTTGTTTCCATCTCGTGTTTAGGCATTGAAAACTAAAACAAAAGTATGGTAGAATAGTGCGGATATAAAACAATAAGGAGGAGCATCATGATATTATCAGATAAGACATTATTTGAAATGATAGAAGCAGACACGTTACAAATCAGCCCATTGGAAAAACATCAGATACAGCCTGCCAGTGTCGATATTCGTTTGGGAAACACATTCAGTATTGTTGAAGATTTACCTTCCGGTATCATTAATCTGGAGGATGAAATACCTTATAAAACCATTGTTACGGATACATATATCTTACTACCTAACCAGTTTGTACTGGCAACCACCATGGAGTATTTTCATTTACCTGATGATTTAACTGCCTTTGTGGAAGGCAGAAGTTCTTTAGGTCGTATGGGATTATTTATCCAAAATGCTGGCTGGGTAGATCCTGGATTCCATGGAGAAATCACATTAGAACTATATAATGCCAATCGCTGTGCTATTGAATTAAAAGCTGGCAGAAGAATTGGTCAGCTGGTATTCGCTAAAATGGATAGTCCTGCAATTCATCCTTATCAGGGTAAATATCAGGGGCAAAAAGGTGCAACTGGTTCTAGAGTATATTTGGATATGGAGAAACAAAGATAAGAAAAGGACATAGACAGATTTCTCACTGTTTATGTCCTTTTATATTAGTTATTTAATAAACCCATGACTTCTGGAACAAAAATTCTTTCATCCATTGTTTTCAGGTTTTCAGCGATTGCTGGTTTAAATTCCATCTGGCCCAATACATCTTTTTCTAGATCCACACCAGGTGCAATTTCAGTTAATGTCAAGACACCGTCAATCAGTTCAAATACAGCACGTTCTGTGATATAAAGAACTTTCTGACCAGTTTCTTTTGCATATTCAGCAGAGAATGTGATTTGTTCAACATCCTGTTTGAATTTCTTGACACGACCTTCCTGAAGAATATTCAGTTTACCATCTTTTACTTCTACCTTTAAACCACCTGCGGTAAATGTACCACAGTATACAACAACTGGTGAAGTCTGTGTGATGTTGATAAATCCACCGCATCCGGCAATTTTTGGTCCAAAACGTGATACGTTGATATTACCAAAGCGATCACATTCCGCAAGTCCTAAGAATGCTTCACCAAGTCCGCCACCATCATAGAAGTCAAACTGATATGGCTGATCAATGATAGCATCAGGATTTGTACATGTTCCAAAAGCAGTACCAGCATTTGGTACACCACCGATTCCGCCAGCTTCAACTGTTAATTTCAATCCTGGTAAGCCTTCTTCATTGGCAACATTCGCGATACCTTCTGGCATACCAATACCTAAGTTGATGATTGCGGATGGATCAAGTTCCATTGTTGCACGACGACAAATGACCTTACGTTCATTTAAAGGCATAGGTGGAATAGAATCCACAGGTACCTTTACTTCCCCACTCAATGCAGGATTATACTGTTCAGCATATGTCTGCATGTGATTTTCTGGACGTGATACAACAATACCATCTACATAGATTCCAGGAATCTTTACTTTACGTGGATCTAATGTACCATTAGCAACTACTTTTTCAACCTGTAGCAATACAATACCACCAGAGTTTTTCGCTGCCTGTGCAATAGATAAAGAATCCAGTGTTGCGGCTTCTTTTTCCATTGTCGCATTTCCATCTTCATCACAATAAGTAGCACGAATCAATGCAACATTTAATGGGAATGATTTATACAATAACCATTCTTCTCCATGAAGATTTACTAGTTCTACCAAATCTTCTTTAGAGCGTTCATTCATCTTTGCGCCTTCAATACGAGGGTCAACGAATGTTTTTAAACCGATTTTTGTGAATGTACCAGGACGGTGTCCGGCAATATCACGGAACATCAATGAAATCGTTCCAAGTGGAAGGTTATATCCTTCTACTTTATTTTCAAATACCAGTTTCTGAAGCTTAGGAATTAATCCCCAGTGTCCACCAATGATACGTTTTAACAGTCCTTCATGACCTAACTTGTTTAGCCCAAGTTTATCTGTTCCATCTCCGATACCAGCTGAAAACATGATTGTCAAATTGTTTGGATGACCAGTTTTCAAGAAAGATTCTTCGATACCAACAGAGAATTCCTGTGGATGTCCACAACCAATGAAACCACCAATACCTACAGCAGCTCCATCAGGAATCATAGCGACTGCCTGTTCTAAACTTATTACCTTACCCAAATCCAATTACCTCCTTTTTATCATCTTCTGCATTCAGTGTATCATAAACACATGTATCAGCAAAATGATAAGCACCTAGAATCGAGTGTTTCTTATTTGTTAGAGAATGTTTTTTCTTTTACTTTTTCTAAGAAGCAAGTCATACCATATGTCTGATCTTCAGTAGCGAAGCAGTTAGAGAATTCTTCAACTTCGATTGCGATACCACCATCGATATCTGTCTGTAGACCATTGTTGATTGCTTTTTTAGAGTTAGCAACTGCAATAGGCGCATTTTTCGCAATACCGTTTGCCATTTTCATAACAGTAGGCATTAATTCTTCAGCAGCAACAACATTGTTTACCAAACCGATTGCAAGTGCACGATCTGCTTTGATGTTACGTGCTGTATAGATCATTTCTTTTGCGATACCAACACCAACGATTCTAGCTAAACGCTGAGTTCCACCAAATCCTGGCGTAATACCCAAACCAACTTCTGGCTGTCCGAATACAGCATTTTCACTAGCGATACGAATATCACAGCTCATTGCTAATTCACATCCACCACCTAATGCGAAACCATTAACAGCAGCGATGACTGGGCAACGGAATGTTTCAATTTTACGGAATACTTCATTACCAAATTTTCCATAAGTAGCAGCTTCTTCAACTGATTTTTCTTTCATTTCAGCGATATCAGCACCAGCTACGAAAGATTTTTCACCAGCACCAGTAATGACAAGTGCATAAACATCTTTATTTGCATCTACTTCATTTAAAGCTTCATTTAATTCAGTTAATACCTGTGTGCTTAATGCATTTAATGCTTTTGGTCTGTTGATTGTGATTGTTGCAACATGACCTTCCACGTTTAATAAAATAGTTTCCATTTTGTTACCTATCCTTTCATATTTTTAAAAAAGTGAATCCACAATTTCAATGGAGTACATGTGAAATTATAGATTCACTGATACTAATGACTAGTCTTATTTAGAGTAATCGTAGAATCCGATTCCAGTCTTCTGACCTAATTTACCGCCACGTACCATTTTTCTCAATAATGTACAGCAACGATATTTAGAATCGTGAGTTTCTGCGTATAATACATCCATGATTGCAACAACGATATCCAAACCGATTAAGTCACCTAATGCTAAAGGTCCCATAGGGTGGTTAGCACCAAGTTTCATAGCAGTATCGATATCTTCGATAGAAGCGATACCTTCCTGTAAGATACATGCAGCTTCATTGATCATAGGAATCAGGATACGGTTAACAACGAATCCAGGACCTTCAGCAACTTCTACTGGAGTTTTTCCTAATGATTTACTGATTTCGATGATAGCATCTTTTGTTTCAACTGGTGTGTTGATACCAGAGATAACTTCAACCAGTTTCATACGATCTGCTGGATTAAAGAAGTGCATACCGATTACTGGGTGTTTGATTCCCTTAGCGATTTCAGTTACTGATAAAGAAGAAGTGTTTGTACCAAAGATACAGCTTTCTTTACAGATTTCATCTAATGTAGAGAATAATTCTTTCTTAGTTTCCATGATTTCAAGAACAGCTTCTACAACTAAATCACAGTCAGCTAAATCTTTGTATTCTCCAGCTTTTAAGTTTCCTTTGATTTCAGCAGCTTTTTCAGCAGTCATTTTTTCTCTTGTAACCAATTTGTCTAATTTTTTACCGATTTTGTCGATACCACCCTGTGCCCATTCTAATTTGATGTCACAAACAGTTACATCGTATCCGTTTGTAGCGAAAGCATTAGCGATACCCTGGCCCATTGTTCCGGCACCAATAACTCCAACTTTTTTCATTTTAAATATCTCCTTTTTATTTTTTATAGTAACAAAAGGACAGCGTTACAACGCGCTGCCTTTTGTTATTGCTACTTCATTATGCTTTTTTCGCAGCGATGATTTCTTCTTTTAATAATGGAAGGATTTCTTTTACGTCACCAACAAATCCCATGTTTGCAATGCTGAAGATTTCAGCCTGTGGGTCACGGTTGATAGCGATAATCATATCTGATTTTTCCATACCAGCAACGTGCTGACAAGCACCTGAAATACCACAAGCAATGTATAAGCTTGGACGAACTGTCTTACCAGTCTGACCAACCTGGATATCTTTGCTAACGAATCCATCGTCAACAACTGCACGAGAAGCACACATAGCTCCGCCTAATTCATCAGCAACAGCCTGTACCATATCTAAGCAGTCTTCTGCTCCACGTCCTGCACCAACTAAGATATCGCATTTTGTAATATCGATTCCTTCAACAACTTTTGCGATTGTTTCTTTAACGATAACTTTTGCATCTTTGTCAGCGAATTCTGGAGTAAATTCAATAACTTCACCAGTTCTTGAAGCATCTACTGGATCCATACTGAATACGTTTGGACGAATAGTAGCCATCTGTGGACGAGTGTCTGGACAGATGATTGTACCGAATAAGTTACCACCGAATGTAGGACGAGTTACTAATAATAAAGCTTCGTCAGTTTTTTCTGGGTCCATTTCGATTTTTGTAGCATCAGCAGTCAAACCTGCATTTAAACGTGCAGCAACACGTGGTGCCAAGTCACGTCCTAAAACAGTAGCTCCAGTTAAGAAGCTGTCTGGTTTAAATTTATTAATGATCTGAGTTAATGTATCAGCATAGAACTGAGTTGAATATCCTTCAAGCATAGCATCATCAGCTACGATTACTTTGTCAGCACCGTGAGCGATAACATCCTGTGCCTGATCCTTGATGTTGTGTCCTAATAAAACACCAACAACCTGGAATCCCATGTGAGGAATGGATGCAACCAATTTTCTAGCTTCAGAAATTAATTCGTATCCAACATTGGCGATCACGCCGTTTCTCTGTTCAACGAATACGTAAATATCTTTGTATCCTTCAAATTTAGCCATTGTATTCTCCTCCTATTTCGTAATGATCTGCTTTTCTTTCAAAGTCTTAGCAATCAATTTAGCAGCTTCGCCAGCTGGCAGTTCGTAAGTTTCAGTTTCAGCAGTAACATCTTTTGTGAATGTGTGATGTACTTTTGTTGGAGAACCTGCAAGACCAACTTTGCTAGCGTCGATTCCTAAATCATTGAATGTCATGATTTTAACTTCTTTATTGAAAGAATCAACGATATCATTACAGTTCATGTAACGAGGAGTGTTCATTCCACTTAATGTTGTTAACAGACATGGAAGTTTAGCTTCGATAATTTCTTCGCTGTCTTCCAAAGATTTTCTAACTGTGATGACTTTGTCATTGATGTCAATAATTTTGTCAACATAAGTTACCTGAGGGATATCTAAACGTTCAGCAGTCTGAGGACCAACCTGAGCAGTATCACCATCGATAGCCTGACGACCAGCAATGATCAAATCATAACCGATTTTTTCGATTGCAGCAGCAAGTGTACTAGAAGTAGCACAAGTGTCAGCACCAGCGAATGCACGGTCAGTGATCAGAACACATTCGTCAACACCACGAGCCAATAATTCTTTTAACATTCCACTAGCCTGTGGAGGTCCCATAGAGATAACTGTAACAGTTACATCATCTTTTGTTTCTTTAATTTTTAAAGCTTCTTCAACACCAGCTAAGTCGTCTGGGTTAATGATACTTGGAACACCGGCACGAATCAATGTACCAGTTACTTTATCAACACGGATCTCAGTTGAGTCCGGTACCTGTTTAACAAGAGCGATAATTTTCATGTTCTTCTTCCTTTCCTCTATTATTTCAACATCTGGCCAGAAATAACCATACGCTGTACTTCAGAAGTACCTTCGTAGATTTCAGTGATCTTAGCATCACGGAACATTCTTTCTACTGGATAGTCACGAGTATAACCGTATCCACCCATTAACTGGATAGCTTTTGTAGTAACTTCCATAGCAACTTCAGCAGCAAATAATTTTGCTTCAGCAGCTAAATAAGTATAAGGCTGTCCGTTCTCTTTAGCCATTGCAGCCTGGTAAACTAATAATCTAGCAGCATCAGTTTTTGTCTGCATATCAGCTAACTGGAACTGAGTGTTCTGGAATTTAGCGATAGAACGTCCAAACTGTTTACGTGATTTAACATAAGGAACTACTTCATCGATAGCACCCTGTGCGATACCTAATGCCTGAGCAGCGATACCAATACGTCCACCATCAAGTGTCTGCATGGCAATCTTGAATCCTTTACCTTCCTGACCTAACAGGTGATCTTTTGTAAGACGTACGTTGTTGAAAATAAGTTCGCTAGTTGCACTACCACGGATACCTAATTTCTTTTCGTGCTGTCCAACTGTAAATCCTGGCATACCTTTTTCTACGATAAATGCAGAAATACCGTGTGTACCTTTTGATTTGTCAGTCATCGCAAAGATAACATATACATCAGCTTCACCAGCGTTTGTAATAAAGATCTTTGTACCGTTTAAGATGTAGTCATCTCCATCTTTTACAGCTGTAGTCTGCTGTCCAGCAGCATCTGTACCTGCGTTTGGTTCTGTTAAACCGAATGCAGCCAGTTTTTTACCTGTACATAAATCAGGCAGATATTTGTTTTTCTGTTCTTCTGTACCAAATGCGAAGATTGGCCAAGTACCTAATGAAGTATGAGCTGATAATACAACACCTGTAGTTGCACATTTCTTACTCAATTCTTCTACTGCAAGAATGTAGCTTAAGTAGTCAGCTCCAGCTCCACCGTATTCTCTTGGGAATGGAATACCAAGCATTTTACATTCTCTCATTTTTTCAACGTTTTCACGTGGGAAACGTTCATCTTCGTCGACTTCTGCTGCAAGAGGTTTTACATCTTTTTCAGCAAACTCAGCGAATAGCTTCTTCATCATTTGTTGTTGTTCTGTTAACATGAAGTCCATAAGTGTTCTCCTCTCCTTAATTTACTTGAACAATAGGATTTCCTTCTTAAGCCATTGACTGGCATGGGCGTTATCCAAAAGGGATAAGCGCAATCCTACTCTTAATTTTAGAACTATTTTTACCTCTCGTCAACCACTTTGTTATTTTTTTAACAATTATTTGATGAAAATTTCACAAGTCCATTTTTTAAATTATTTATTTCACAGAAATCTAACCAAAAATCTTACATTGCAATCTTGAACCATTTACATACATATGCTGTGTATGTCACATGTATACATGAAGAAAAAGCTTTAAAACAGGCTGTTATCGTATCAGCTCAGTATCTTCTGCTTTTTCCTTTTTTTGTATCTGTCACATTATTTTTACAATTTTACTTTCTATATATATTTTAATTTCGTACTATAATTTACAAAATCTTTTATTTTTCACTTAATAATTTTTTCACAAGTGGTTGACAAAAGGCCTTGTTTCCTATATGATGTTGCTGTATGGTGTCGGGTGGTTGCCTGATACTCAATAAAAGAAAGAAAGACAGGTAGAGAAAATGAAAAAAACTTATGTTGTTAGCGCAAAACGTAGCGCAATTGGTAGTTTTCTTGGATCTTTGACAACTGTAAAACCAGTTGACTTAGGTGCTACAGTTGTAAAAGCTTTATTAGAAGACGGAAAAGTTGCTCCAGAAAACGTTGATGAATTACTTTGTGGTAATGTATTAAGTGCTGGATTGGGACAGAACATTGGTCGTCAGGTAGCTTTAGCTGCTGGTATTCCTGAATCAGTATGTTCACACTCAGTAAACATGGTTTGTGGTTCTGGTTTAAGAACTGTAATGGAAGGTGTTATGTCAATCCAGACTGGTTTCAACGATATCGTTGTTGCTGGTGGTGTTGAATCAATGTCAGGTGCTCCTTACCTAATTCCTGCAAACACTCGTACAGGAAACAAAATGGGAGATTTCAAATGTGTTGACCACATGATCTATGATGCATTAACAGATGCTATGAATGGTATTCACATGGGTGTTACTGCAGAAAACATTGCAAAAAAATATAACATCACTCGTGAAATGCAGGATGAATTCGGATATGCTTCTCAGCAGAAAGCAATCGCTGCTGTAGATAGTGGAAGATTCAAAGATGAAATCGTTCCAGTAGAAGTAAAATTACGTAAAGAAACAGTAATTTTTGATACTGATGAACACCCTAACCGTAAATCAACTCCTGAAAAAATGGCTAAATTACGTCCAGCATTCATCAAAGATGGTACTGTAACAGCTGCAAATGCTTCTGGTATCAATGATGGTGCAAGCTTCGTATTGTTAGCTAGTGAAGATGCTGTTGAAAAATATGGTTTAACTCCAATCTGTGAAATCGTTGGTATTGGCCAGGGTGGTGTTGATCCATTAACTATGGGTCTTGGTCCTACTCCAGCAATCCGTAACGCTTTGAACTATGCAGGTATGAAATTAGATGACATCGAATTGGTTGAATTAAACGAAGCATTCGCTGCTCAGTCTTTAGGTGTTATCCACGAATTAGTTGAAGAACACGGTATTGATCGTGAAGCATTCATGGCTAAGACAAACGTAAACGGTGGTGCTATTGCATTAGGACACCCAGTAGGTGCTTCTGGTAACCGTATCTTAGTTACATTGATTCACGAAATGATCAAACGTGATGCTAAGACTGGTCTTGCTTCTCTATGTATTGGTGGAGGACAAGGTACAGCTGTTATCGTTAAACGTCCATAATTATAAGACAAACAAAAAGCTGCGCAATAAAGTGCAGCTTTTTTTAATGTGTTGTTCCTCCTGGTATTAGGATATCCTCGCTATGTTCAATACATGCTTTTATGGTTTTTTCAAGGCCAAGAGATATCATATCAATTGGCATGCTCGCTGTAGATGAAGAAAGCTTTGCTGCCTGGGATGTATCATAAGGCACATGGATAAACCCTCCCCTGATATGAGGATATTTTCTATCAATCATATACAATAGTGAATACATGACATAATTACATACATAAGTTCCCGCAGAGTAAGATATAACAGCTGGAATGCCTGAAGACTTTAATTCTTCACATATTGCTTTGACAGGCAATTTTGTAAAGTAAGCATCTGGTCCATCTTCTTTTATTTTGGATTGTAATGGCTGATTTCCTTTGTTATCAGGAATTCTGGCATCCATGTAATTGATTCCAACAAATTCAGGGGTAATGTTTACCCTGCCACCTGCCTGTCCTACACAGATGACAAGATCAGGATGATTTTTTTGAATGGCTTCATCCAATAGCTTTGTACATTCTTCAAATACTGTTGGTATTTCTAATTTTATAATATTGGCTGTCTGTATGTGATCAGGCAGTCTTTTTACTGCTTCATAAGCAGGATTGATGGACTCTCCACCAAATGGATCAAATCCGGTAATTAAAACGTTCATAAGTTCCTCCTTGTTACTCAGCTCATCATGATCATATAGATGATCTGAAAGATTAATAAGATGACTGCGACCAATATCTGTTTTTTTATCACGCCATATTTGTCTTTCATTTCTAAAATAGCGACAGGTACCATATTGAAGTTTGCGGCCATCGGTGTTATTAGTGTACCACAAAAACCACAGGTTAGCGCAAGACTTCCTACAATTGTTGGATCTGCGCCTAATGCTAATACAAATGGTGCCCCTATTCCTACGCTCATGACTGTAATAGCCGCAAAGGCATTTCCCATCACCATCGTAAATAAAGCCATGCCAATTGCATAAACCAAGATGCCAATCACAAGGTTTCCTGAAGGTATGATATGAGAAACCATAGAACTGATGACTTCCCCTACACCGGCAGCGGTGAATACAGCACCCAAGGTTGCCAATAGTATAGGAAGCAAGGACATAGGACCAACAGTATCTAACATTCTTCGTGCATCTTTTAAAAATATTGTGCTGCGATTTTCTTTCGACATAAGCATGAGGATGATGATAGCAATCCCTACCCCAACGCCTACACCTGCAATTGAGCTGATATCTGTAAATAACGCAAAACACAATGCTGTCAATCCAATACATAATGCTGGGATAAATATTTTCATACCGATTTTTTGAAATCCCTGCTGCATTTCCTCCTGGGTTGGCTTATCCAGCTTTCCTTTTGCTGTTTTCCCTGTGATGACCGGAATCACAAGCAGCATTACAAACACTCCGGTTACAGAAGATGGAAGCCATTTCCCCATCATGAATAAAATACCCAGCATTCCCCAGAAAAAGGCCGTACCATAGCGATGAGGATTGCTTTTATCAAAAGCATTACGATAAGCACTATAACATGCAATCATCCCGATACAGATATATAAAATTTCTAACAGTTTACTGCTTAATGTAACTTCCTGGCTGAGAAAGAATTCAATGATATTCATGAAACTTCATCCTTTCTGTGTTCCTGCTTTTCTATTTTTTTATTTTTTATCATATAGTATGTAATACTCACGATTAACGCCATGATGGCAACTGGAATCTGTGTTTTGGCTAAATCTGCCAGAGCTACATCATATCCTAAATCTTTATATGTTCCTTGTACCAGCAGCATGCCACTGCCTCCTACAAACAACACCTGTCCAAAGAACATGGCGATGTTTTCCATACCGGCAGACATGCCTTTTAATTCTTCCATATGTTTTTCTGATATTTTTTTATTTTCCTTTTCTGCTGCCGCATGTGCCATTGGCAAGACAATCGGACGTACAAAGCCTGCGACACCGCCAAATTCTACATTAAATGCCGCAAACAACATACGAAGTACGCCATAGACCCCTAATACAATGCCAGCTGAGGCATTCTTCATTTTTCCCATCAATGCACTTGCGGCTTGTTTTAAGCCACTTCGTTCCAGGGTTCCTGTCACCAGCATAACGATGATAAAGGTACACATACTTCGATTGGACACAAAACTGTTTCCCAGTGTTTCTAAAAAGGTCATCATATCCATGCCGGATACAAAGGCTGTCACTACACATGCACTTATAATAATCAAAATGGAATTTAATTTTAACGCAAATCCCAGAATCACGATCACGATTCCTAGCAATTTGATATATTCCATGATGCATCATCCTTTCTTCATTGATATTTTCAACCATAAAAGCATTGAAAATATGCTTCATTATACATGATATAGAACCCTTTTGTCGATGCAGATACAGCAACTGGAAGAAATTTCAAAAAAGGCTATCTTTGGATAGCCTAAAATAAATGAAGAATGAAATTGGTTATGATACATAAAACGATGCCACATACAGTTGGAATCAGAAAGGACAACATTGTCCATTTTCTGCTTTGTGTTTCTTTTTTGATAGTAAGCAAAGTGGTAGCACATGGAAAGTGCACCAGGCAAAACATCATGGTACAAATTGCTGTGATCCATGTCCAGCCATGATCGACAAACAAAGTTTTTAATACGCTTAAATCTGCGATATTATTCATGGATCCACTTGCCATATATGCCATAATGATGATAGGAACGACGATTTCATTCGCTGGAAAGCCTAAGATAAATGCTAATAGAATCACGCCATCCAAGCCCATTATGCGTCCAAATGGATCCAGAAAATCAGAAATCATCGTTAATAATGTTACATCTGAAATTGTAATATTGGCAAGCAGCCAGATAATTGCACCAGCTGGTAGGGCAACACTAATGGCCCTGCCTAATACAAACAATGTACGATCAAAGATAGAACGAACGATTACTTTGCCAAATTGTGGTCTTCGATATGGTGGCAGTTCTAATGTAAAGCTGCTTGGGACTCCCTTCAACAAAGTTTTACTTAATATTTTGGATATCACAAGAGTCAGAAATATTCCAAATACAATGACTCCTGTCAATAACAGCGTGGATACAATACCATTCCATGGTGAAATCAATACCCCCGCAAAAAACATGGTAATTAAAGCAATCAGCGTTGGAAAACGTCCATTACAAGGAATAAAAACATTGGTGAGTATCGCAATCAAACGTTCTCTTTGAGAATCTATAATTCTTGCGCCGGTAACACCAACAGCATTACAGCCAAATCCCATACAGATTGTTAACGCCTGTTTCCCACATGCATTTGCTTTTTGAAATAAACCATCCAGATTAAATGCAATTCTTGGAAGATATCCATAATCTTCTAATATCGTAAACAATGGAAAAAAGATTGCCATTGGCGGCAGCATGACACTGATGACCCATCCTGCAGTTTTCACCATGCCATCAATCACAAAATTTTCTAAAGCTGGATATACCCCCCAGCCTTGAAAAAGTGAATGCATCCATGCTTCCAAATGCGTAAACATCGCGCTTAACACATCACTTGGCATATTGGCACCGGAAATCGTAATCCAGAATATTACCGATAACAATACGATCATCCATACAAATCCCCATACTTTATCTGTAAAGATACGATCCAGTCTTGCATCTTTTTCCAGATAAGCGGCATTGTTAAAGATAATACTTTCATCACAGATTTCTTTTGCTTTCTGATGCAGCTTTTTCACGATTTCATCTTCATACACCTGGTAGATTCCACATGCGGATAGTCGTTGTACTTCCTCTTGCACGCATTGTTTTACCTGTTTTGCATTGATGATTGCTTCATAAAATCGTATTTTTTCTCCTTCTGGCTCTAATAATTTCATAGCGAGAAATCGTTTATTATCCATTGTGGTATCCATGATTTCACACAGGTGTGCAATGCTGTTTTCAATTTCTTTGGTATAGGTGATTACCTGCTTGTTTTGTAAATGGCTTTCTCCAACTTTCTTGATTGCTTTTTTTAAATCATCAAAACCTTCCTCACTTCTAGCACTCATCGACACTACTTCAATATCTAACAGATCATGCAGCTTATCTAAATCGATGGTGATTTTTTTCTTTTTCGCCTCATCCATCAGGTTCACTACCATAATGACATTGGGTGTGATTTCCATTGTCTGTAGTACAAGGTGCATATTGCGTTGTAAACATGTCGCATCACAGATCACCAGACAGATGTCACATTTTTCAAAACAAATATAATCTCTTGTCACTTCTTCCTCACTGGAATGCGCCAGTAAGGAATATGTTCCTGGCAGATCTATCAGCTGATGCACCATATTCTGATCATTAAAGCTTCCCTGTGCCAGTTCTACGGTTTTCCCTGGCCAATTGCCTGTATGTTGATGCATTCCTGTCAATGCATTAAATACTGTACTTTTTCCTACGTTTGGATTTCCCACCAAAGCAATGGTATATCCTGGTCGTTCTTTTAATACTGCCGCATTGATTTCATCATTTACCGCAAGCATTTTCTCAAAGAGCATGTTCTTCCCCCTTTACCACTTCAATCAATTTGCTTTCGTTATTTCGCAATGCTATTTTACATCCTTTGATCAAATAGGCACGCATGCCTTTGCTTGGGCTTTCTAATACAGGCTCCACTAATGTACCATTCACAAAGCCAAGATCCAAAAGACGTCGTTTCATCTCACAGTCCACAATACTTTTCACAAAGACTTTTTCTTTCATCCTGCACTCGTATAAAGTCACTCTTTTCACTTCCCATTATTAGTTTATCGAAAGCAGGGCTTTATGATAAGGCGAACACCTAAAAACCGTAAAAAGAAAAGGACAAGTGTCCTTTTTATGAAATAATTTGATTTTTACCTGATCGTTTTCCCTGATACATATGTTCATCTGCATTCTGTATGGCATCATCTACATCATCAAGTACTGCACTTAATCCAAAAGTCATGGTCACTTGAATATGTTGATCATCAAAATTAAAATCAAATGCTTCAATTTTCTGCCGGATCTGTTCCAGCATCGCTTTTGGCATCATCACATCTTCATCCTCAAACAACAATACGATTTCTTCTCCACCCCATCGCACGATACCAACACTTTGAAATAATATATCTTTGATAATCGTAGCAATCGAAACCAATACATAATCACCGCACATATGTCCATAATGATCATTGATATATTTAAAATCATCTATATCTCCCAAAGCCACAAAGGTTGGATGGATATGTTCCGACTTTATCGTATCATACATGTGCCAGCGGGTCTAAAGACCAGTCAACTGATCATAATTGGCAATCTCATATAAGCTTTCGTTTTCATCACTTAAACTCTTTTCTATTATATGAGAACTGATTTTTGTGATAATCGCCCCATATAATATCATCCCAAAGCTAATACATGCATTGAAAAGATACATCCCCTGCATTACCTTCTGATGGGACAAATTTAATACACCAAACATATTTTGATCCATAATCAGCTTCAACACAAAAAACAAAAGCACCTCACACAATGAGATCACATAAGGTACTGCACGATTCTTGAAAGGACTGAAATACACTAATGAAGTCAATGCAATCAACAACAATGTATAACCAGAACTCCATCCTAGATACAGTGTAGAAATTACCACGAAGATGGATACCTCCAAATGCACGATACTGACAGCTAAACGGAAGTATCCTTTTTTTATGACAAGCAGCATAACTATGTAAAACAATACACTGCCAAAATTGTAAAACGTTAAAGGAATCTGGTGAATGATCGCGCAAATGACTGCATAAAGCATATGTGCACCCATCGCAAGAAGTATGATTTTTCGATATACATCCTTGATGTAAATTTTATTTTTATGAATATTATCCATTCCCACATATCTCCTTTATACTTCTGTATTATACCGCAGAAAAAGAAATTGAGGAATATTTTTATTTAAAAAATGCTAAATCTTTCTTCATTTGTTCTAAATCATCGCGAATAGCGATATGCTGAGGGCATAATCCTTCACAACGACCGCATTTTTTACATTGATCAAAACGTGCTTCCCTCGCCATTGCGTCAAGTTTTTTCTTGGTGGCATCTTTATTGCTGTATTTTGCATATTCATTCCATATTTTAAAATTACCTGGAATATCAATACCAAATGGACAAGGCATACAGTATTTACAAGCTGTACAGCCATTTTTTGTTCTTTCCAGAATCATATTGGCAACTTTTTCAATCAGTTGTTCCTCTTCCTCATTTAGTTGCTCCAGCTGATCAAAGGTATGTAAATTATCTTCCACCTGCTGCATGGTAGACATGCCACTTAAAATAACACGTACATTGCTATGACTTGCGACCCAGCGAAGTGCCCATGAAGAAATACTGTCATTTGGACGTTTCTTCTTTAAAATTTCTGCGATATCTTCAGGCAGCACTGCTAAATTGCCTCCCTTTACAGGCTCCATAATTACCATAGGAATTTGTTTTTTTGCACACAACGCATACCCTTGATCTCCAGCTTGAACATTACGGTCAATATAGTTATATTGAATCTGACAGAAGTCCCAGTCCCGTGCATCAATCATTTCTTTAAATACTTCATATTCATCATGAAATGAAAAGCCCAAATTACGAATCTTTCCAGTTTCTTTCAGATCATCCAGATATTCTAATACGCCCAATGCTTTTGCCTTTTCCCATGTATCCTTATTCATCGCATGTAATAAATAAAAATCAACATTGTCCACATCTAAACGCTGTAGCTGTTCTTCAAATATACGCTTTGCATCGTCTAATGTTTCAATCTTAAACATTGGCAGTTTTGTTGCTAAGTAAAAACTACTTCGATCATATTTCTTTAATACCCTTCCTACAAATGGCTCACTATCCCCATTGTGATAAGGATATGCTGTATCAATATAATTCACACCATGAGCAATCGCTTTATCTAACATTGCCTCTGCTTCACACTCACATATACTGCCATCCATATTTAATGGAAAACGCATACAGCCAAATCCTAATAACGATACCTTTTCTCCATGTTTCATTTCTCTAACATCCATTTTATTCACCTCTGCCTTTATTATAAAATAAAATACAGGAAATTTCTCCTGTATTTTTACATATTTATAAACTTTCTAAATCAAATGGTGTCATCTGATATACATAATTCAACCAGTTGCGATATAAAAGATTCGCATGACTTCTCCATGAGAATACTGGTTCATTGTTAGGATCATCTTCTGGGAAGTAATTATAAGGCAGCTGAATTGGTTTTCCCTGCTTTAAATCACGAAAATATTCTTGTGCCAGAGTTTCCTTCCCATATTCTAAATGTCCTAAAATAAAGATCTGATGAAAATCGGGTGTCGCAATAATATTGCTGCCGGTATGTTTGGATTTACTTAAAACCTCTAAACCCTTTACTTTTGCCAATGCTTCTTCATCAATGGCAGTATGACGGGAATGTGGTGTTAAATGTATTTCATCAAATCCATTTGTCAAGAAGTTATATTCATCACATAAAACCTGTGGAAATATGCCAAACACTTTGTGATCCATCAATTTTTTCTGGATACCATAATGATAATATAAACCAGCCTGTGCTCCCCAACAGATGTGAATGGTAGAGTACACATGTTTTTTACTCCATTCCATGATTTCACAAAGCTCTTCCCAATAATCCACCTCTTCAAAAGGCAGATGCTCCACAGGTGCACCTGTGATAATCAAGCCATCATAATTATGCTTTTTGATTTCATCAAAGGTATCATAAAACTTAACCAGATGATCCTGGCTAGTATTTTTGGATACATGCCCTTTTACCATCATAAAATCAATATCCACCTGTAAAGGCGACTTACTGATCAAACGTAAAATCTGTGTTTCTGTTTCTATTTTCTTTGGCATTAGATTTAATATAACGATTTTCAAAGGACGAATATCCTGTTTTGTTGCGACATCTTCTTCTAATGCAAAAATCTTTTCACTTTCCAAAATCGCCTTTGCAGGCAATCCATTTGGTATGTTGATTGGCATAGCTGCTCCACCTCTTTTAACTTAAATCTGTGCAAATGCCTGTTTTAAATCCTCAAGGATATCATCTACGTTTTCTAATCCTACTGAGAAACGAATCATTCCTCCATCAATTCCAGCAGCCACCAGCTGTTCATCACTTAACTGGCGGTGTGTTTCACTTGCTGGATGTAATACACATGTACGAATATCTGCGACATGAACTTCATTGGAGGCAAGTTTTAAATGATCCATGAAAGCAGCTGCGGCAGGACGTCCACCCTTGATAATAAAGGAAATTACACCACTGCAGCCTGTCAGATATTTCTGTGCAAGTGCATAATTGGCATCAGAAGCAAGACCTGGATAAGTAACTTTTTCTACCTTATCACAGCTTTCCAGATATTTCGCAACTGTTAATGCGTTATCACAATACTGTTTCATACGTACAGCAAGTGTTTCTAATCCAAGGTTTAATAAGAAGGCAGAATGTGCTGCTGGATAACATCCAAAATCTCTCATCAACTGCATTCTTGCTTTAATGATATATGCCATATTGCCATAAGTTTCTGTATAAGAAATGCCATGATAAGATTCATCTGGTTCTACAAGACCAGGGAATTTTCCATTTGTCCAGTCGAATTTACCACCATCGACGATGACACCGCCGACCTGTACAGCGTGTCCATCCATATATTTACTTGTGGAATGAATGACAATATCTGCGCCCCATTCAAATGGACGGCATAAGATTGGTGTCGCAAATGTGTTATCTATGATCAATGGTACTCCCATTTCATGTGCGATATTCGCAAAACGTTCAATATCAAAAACAGCCAAAGCTGGATTTGCGATTGTTTCCCCAAATACCAGTTTTGTATTCGGCTTAAATGCTGCCTTAATTTCTTCATCACTTGCGGACGTATCAATATAAATACATTCAATACCCAGTTTTTTCAAAGTGATTGAAAAAAGGTTGATACTGCCTCCATAGATTTGTGGAGTTGCGATGATACTGTCCCCTGCTTCACATATATTTAAAACTGACAATAACGTTGCTGCCTGACCGGAAGTTGTACACATTGCACCAACACCGCCTTCTAATGCAGCGATTTTTTCTTCCACTGCCATCACGGTTGGATTTCCAAAACGTGAATAACATAGTCCTTTCGTAGGATCATCAAAGATTGCGGCTACTTCTGCAGCAGAATCATATACATATGTCGTGCTTTGTACAATCGGTAAAACTCTAGGTTCTCCGTTTTTTGGTGTATAACCGGCATGTAAACATTTTGTTTCGGTTTTCATTTATTTCATCCTCCATTTTCATTTGTAATTTATTTTACACTTTTTTACTTAGTTTATCAATCACATTCCCGTTTTTCTTCTATGACCTTCAATATTTCATCACTGCCAGCATAGGGCAACACAGGACTTTCTAACAATCCCTGATGAATACAGGAAATGGCATGTTCCACTTCTCCGGTAAAATCACTTTCCATCTGTACACTGATTTCTGTCTTTTCTCCATTTTTGATAAGATATGCACGTGTATTCTTCCAAAAGTTCTCACAAACGATATATCCTTCATCACCATATAAAAAGCCTTTATTTTCCATACTAGCATCCCAACTACATACGATATGTGCCATCACACCATTTTCATACATCAGCATTCCCTGTGCCTGTGAAATATAGCCCTCTTTTTTTCTGCGAATCATCATATCATGATGTTTCAGTTTGCTTTGCGCAAAATAATTCGCATAGGCAATCGGATAAACACCAATATCATATAAACAGCCTCCAACATCACCACGCAATACCCATGAGCTGAGGTCTTTTTCATGAACATTTAAATAGCTGCAATATCTAGCATCAATCATAGAAAGCTTTCCAATCACACCCTCCCTTACCATCTGAATCAGTTTTTGGTTTAACGGAGTAAATAATGTTTTATGTGCTTCCATCAAAAAACAGTGCTGTTGTTTTGCATAATCGAAGCATTCTTTTAAATCCTCACGATTAGTCAACATCGGTTTTTCACAGATCACATGTTTATGATGCTTTAAACACAACATGATATGCTCCTTATGTAAATGATTAGGTGTACAAATATAAATCAGCTCTATTGCATCATCAAGACATAAATCCTCATAGCTTCCATAAGCTTTGATCGCATGGCATTCTTTTTGAAAAGCTTCTGCTTTTTCTATATTTCTTGATGCTACACCATATAAAACACCATCTTTGGCATGAATAATGCCATTTGCTACTCTTTTTGATATTTTTCCAAGTCCCAGGATTCCAATATTCATAAACAAACCGCCTCTTTTCAAATTGATTTTACCATACTTCTTTATGCCCTTACATTTATTTTTATTATTTTTTTAAATATACCCACAACGATTGTTTTTTATAGTATAATAGAAAAAATAAAGGAGGCGATCATATGCATTATGAAATCGTAGGTGGGCAGCTGCCCGTTGTCATCTGTAAAGTAGATGCAGGTGAAAAGATTTATACAGAATCCGGTGGTATGTGCTGGATGGATGATGGTTTTGAAATGGATAGTAATACAAGAGGAGGGCTTTTAAAAGGATTAGGTCGTGCAATGAGTGGCGAATCTATCTTTATGACGACATATACAAGTCCTCGTGATCATGCGGAAATCGCATTTGGTTCAAGTTTTCCTGGCAAAATCATTCCTTTGACATTACGTGAGCAAGAAAGCAAAATCGTACAAAAGACTGCATTCCTTGCGGCTGAAGACAGTGTGCAGTTAAAAATGCATTTTCGTAAGAAACTTGGCGCAGGCTTTTTCGGTGGTGAAGGCTTTATCCTTCAAAGAGTCAGCGGACCTGGTACTGCATTCTTGGAAATCGATGGCGATATCGTAGAAAAAGAGCTTGCTCCTGGTGAAACAATCAAAGTAGATCAGGGATATATTGCGGCATTCGATGAAAGTGTCAGTTTTGATATCACAACCGTAAAAGGATTAAAAAATAAATTCTTAAGTGGAGAAGGTTTCTTTCTGGCAACATTAACCGGGCCTGGTAAAGTTTGGCTGCAGACCATGCCATTTTCCGTACTTGCTGATCGTATCATTGATATTGTTCCACACAAATAAAAAATGCATGGCGTTTGTCCATGCATTTTTTCTTATGATTTCAGCGTAATCCCACAATCTTCAAGTGAAATATTAATCTATTGAAATACATCTGTATGCTAAACATTGAAGTGAAAGATTTCTTCCTGCTTTTGGTTAAAACTCCAAAAAATTTGCACAAAAAAAGCAACCCATCATCCAGGTCGCTTATCTTTTCACAATGGAGCGGATGATGGGAATCGAACCCACGTAGTCAGCTTGGAAGGCTGAAGTTCTACCATTGAACTACATCCGCATTTCTTTGTGGCAATATAATACTATAAGATTTTTAGAATTTCAAGTCTTTTTTTAATTTTTTTTGAAATTTCATTACTTTTACAACATAAAACCTGACTTGCCTATATCTAAAGAATGCGTTATAATTTCACATATGAAAAGAGTGATGTTATGAAGAAACATATCGCAGGTTGTTCATTGACTATTTGTTGCCTGCTGTTCATGATTATGATTATTATGGGAATGAATGGTAAAGCCTTATCCCCTAAACAAGCTGTCTTTGTATATCCTAAAGATACTGAAATATCAAAAGATGCACATACTTATTTAAAAGGTGTGATACGAAAAGATCATATAAAGCTTGATCTATCCAAAGTTGATTCCCATACACCTGGTGTGTATCCTGCATATGCAAAGCAATCAAACAGAACATATGAATTTCAAATAGAAATCAAATAAAGCTCCCAAAATGAAGTGAACCCAATTATTTGGACAAAAAGTAAATAAGTTAAATCAAGCTTACTAAGGATTGAGTTCTGTATTGCACAGGAGTTAATCCTTTTAATTTTGTTGTGATCCTTTGTGTATTATAATACTGGATATATTCTTCCATGGCTATCTCTAATTCATCTAATGTTTTGAATTCATATTCATGTCCATAAAACATTTCATTCTTCATTTTGCCAAAGAAGTTTTCCATAGGTGAGTTATCTAAACAGTTGCCTTTACGTGACATGGATTGAATAATTCCTTTCTCTTTAAGCATTCTATGATAAGGCTCCATCTGGTATTGCCAGCCTTGGTCAGATTGAAAAATCAATCCATTAAGGTTTAGGTGCTTGTCGAATGCCTGATCAAGCATATTCTTCGTTTGATTAAAATTAGGACTTTTAGATATGCTGTAGGATATGATTTCACGGTTGTGTAAATCGATGATCGGTGATAGATACAGTTTACCTGATGCTATATGAAATTCAGATACATCTGTTGACCACTTCTCATTACACCTTGTTGTTTCAAAATTTCTTTCATAATAAGTCTTATGGCTTTCTTCATCGATAACTTTTGTAAGCAGCTGATTTTTTACGGTACCGTCCATATCTCCTTTATAGGATTTGTATTTCGCTTTTGGTGTGATGCCATATAATCCCATCACAGACATCAGCCGTTTCACTTTTTTATGGTTGACTCTGAATCCTCTGTTTGCTAATTCTAACGTGATTCTGCGGTATCCATAGCGTCCTTTATGCGTATAGAAGATGCCTATAATAGCGTTCATGACTTCATCGTTCTTCATATCTTTATTAGTTTTAGAAAGAGTATAATAATATGTGCTTCTTTTCAGCCCTGAAATTTGTAGAAGAATACGAATAGGATATTTACGCTGTAATTCATAAACACCATTTACTTTTTCTTCGGTTGTTGATTCTTCCTTGCCTGAACTACAGCTCTCAATTTTTTTAAGTATTCATTCTCCGCTTCTAAATATAAATTTTTATCTTCGAGAAATTTAATCTTTTCCTCTGGTGCCATATCTTTATAATCTTTGTTCACAATGTTTTTCTTTGTCATAGTAGGAGATCTTCCTTTCTTCCTCTCTACTATAACACATCCATTCTCTTTATACGACTTAATCCAATTAATTAATGTACCATCTGAAGATAGCCCATACTCAATCGCAGTTGATTTAACAGAGTGATGTTGGAGTAAGACTCTGTTTATGATTTCTTCTTTAAGTGCTGGGGGATAATATTTGTTTTTGTCTTTTCTTAATATACTCTCCCCATGTTTATCAAGGAGTCTGATTAAATATTTTACATTTCCTATGAGAATTGCATATTCTTTGGATAATGAAGATATGCTCCTTCCTTGTTTTCTTTTCTCATAGATTTCTATTTTTTGTTCTTTCGTTAGTTTTGACATAATAAAATGCACCTCCATATTTGGTTGTCCAAATTATGGGGTGCATTTCAAATCAGGGAGCTTTTCTTATCGAAGCATGGTCTTTGCGGCTTTCGCAAGTACCTTAGGATTTTTATGATGTGGTGTTACAGGACAAATCTTTTTATCAATATGTAGTAACGTATATACCGCAATTCGTGCAGCACGTACAGAATATTCTTCTGTAAATACCATATCCTCTGGTATTTCCACAAACTGTGAAATCATCGCAAAATTAGTTGAACCAGATGGCACTACATGTGGGCGATCAGACATTGCACGTGGTTGGAATTGTGCATCAATATATGGCATCTACAAGGAATGACATTCACAACATCCTCTAAGATATCTTTGGTATGCTCCTCAAAGTGTAAATGGCCTAACAGTTCTAATAAGATTTCTTCCCCTGTACAATCCCGCATTTTCTTTTTCACGTAATTGCCTTCTTGATCTGTGTATAATCCATATCCCCAGAAAATGGTTGTGTTTTGATCTTGAGCTTTGAAATGTGGCTGTGCAGCAACTACAATACTCATCAGCCAGTTGCTGTCCTTAAATGTCATCAATGCACCACTGCCTGGAATATTGCCAGAAAATTGTTCAATCATTTTCAATAAGCGATTTCCCCTGCATGTCACTGTAAAGCTTTCCCAGTTTGTTTCTTCAGGCTTTGTAAAGAATGGGGCAGGATTACCTAGCGATGGCTTTTTATCTGCGACTTTTTTCCATAATGTTGCGGACATTGGATGATCTACTCGATAATCTGGAGCGTGGCGATAATCTCCAAGAGTTGCATTATCACTCATACAGCCATTACACATGATACACAAATCGCCTTCTTCTAAATGAAGTACCCGTTCATGTCCGTTTTCTTTCACATAGATATCAGTAGCAGTTATACTTTCTTCTTCAAAATCAATATCTTCCACTACAGCTTTAATACTAAAATCTACACCATATCCTTCCAGATAGCTCTTTAATGGAAGGATCAGTGATTCATATTGATTGTATGGTGTACGTGTGACACCTTCTAATGTTTCGATTCTGGAGAATTCTAACATCATACGATTCATATACCGGCGGAATTCAAATAAAGAACTCCATTTTTGAAATGCAAAGGTTGTCTGCCACATATACCAGAAGTTTGTGGTAAAGAAATGTGGATCATCTTTAAACCAATCCTCAATGGTTAAATTATCCAGTTTTTCTTCTGGTGTCGCAAGCAGCTTCGTTAATAGAAAGCGGTCTTTATTATCAAATTGCATACTATGTACATCCAAGATATTTCCATGTTTATCGATTAAGCGTGCTTGTGCATGGGTAGGATGTAAATGATCAAAATTCAGGATTTCTTCTGTGACACTTTTTCCCGGCCAGTCTAGTGATGGAATACTGTCAAACAATTCCCAGAAGTTTTCATAGGTTTCTTCATTCAGCATCCTTCCTCCACGACATACAAAGCCTTGTGTTACATTTCCTGCGCCATCATTACTGCCACCTAACACATCCAGACCTTCTATGATATGGATATTTTCACCTAAAAAGCCTCCATCCTGTATCAGATAAACAGCAGCACTTAAAGCACCAATACCTCCACCAATTAAATATGCCTGTGGTTCTCCCTTTCTGCCAGGATGAACACGTGATGCTTCCTGTTCGATTTTCCTGCGATGTAAATGTCTTGCGACACCTGCGCCAGCTGCAGCTCCAATAATAACGCCACCCAGGGCAGCAAGTTTATGTAATTGATTTTTATTCATAACACTCATTCCCTTCTTTTTCATTATCAGTATATCTCAATTCGCATGGGTTGTATCTATACATTTTGGATTGTTCGTTTATATATCCAATAGTTTCTTCTTTACCCGTTCTTGATTGGAAGCATACATCACTGCATTTTCTTTACTGATCTTCCCCTGTTTTACTAGATGTACCAAACTATCATCCATAGAAATCATTCCCTGATCTTTTCCTGCGATGATGGAATTTTCTAATTGATGGATTTTTCCATCACGAATTTGTGTACGAATGGCTGGATTGATGATCATGATTTCAAATGCGGGCACCATGGTATTATCTAATGCAGGCACCAGCTGTTCACTGATAACTGCCTGCAGTGTCATGGATAGCTGCACACGAATCTGTTGCTGCTGGGCACTTGGAAATACATCAATCATACGATCAATTGTATTGGCAGCTCCCATAGTATGTAAAGTAGATAAAATCAAATGACCTGTTTCTGCGGCAGTGACTGCGGTTTCCATCGTATCTAAATCACGCATTTCTCCGACCAGAATAACTTCCGGTGCTTCTCGAAGCGCAGAACGAAGTGCCATGGGATAATCTTTTGTGTCATGAAATACTTCCCTTTGGGACACAATACTTTTCTTATGGGAATGTAAGTATTCAATAGGATCTTCGATTGTGATGATATGTACATTACGATTTTCATTGATTTTATCAATCAGACAGGCCAAAGTAGTAGACTTGCCACATCCGGCTGGACCACTGACTAAGATCATTCCCTTTTTGGTAGACCATAAATTTGTAATCGTTTCTGGGATTCCTAGCAAGGATGGATCAGGTAAATCAAATCGAACGACACGCAATACTGCTGCCTGTGAATTACGCTGCATATATACATTCACACGAAAACGCCCCAGGCCTGGGATGGAGAAGGAAAAATCATCATCTTTACTGGCGATAAAATCTTCATAACGATTCTGTGGTGCATATGCATAAATATCTTTGATCAAGGTCGCTGTATCATCTGGTGTTAATCGTTCATTTCCTATATTTTCTATATTCCCATTAATTTTGAAGGCGTAACAATGCCCTGCGATTAAAAAGATATCACTTGCGTTACTATCTAGTGCTTCCTGTAAGATTGTTTGTATATTTACCATATTTTTATGCTCCTGTTCCTGTAGTTGTGTATGCTTTTATGATCCATGTATCTCCTGTTTCAATCACGGCACGTAGCGTGCGCTGTTCACTCACAGGATATGTCAAAGTCAAGGTATTACCTTTTATATCATAGGTTATTTTATGCGTATTAAGTAGTTTTTTACTATACTCGTCAAGTGGCAGCGTATGATGCATTTCATGTAATACATATTGTAATGTTGCATCTGCCTGAGTATATGCTTTTTGTACTTGCTTCCCCTGATTTGCGATTTCTTCCTTCTGCAGTGCTTTACTATAAGATAATACGGATAATATCATCATACATAGTACCACAAAAATCATCAGGATAGAACTTGCGCCTAAGCCCACTTGTACATGTTTGCGTTTATCCTTATTCATGGGCGCACCTCCTGACGATAAAAAGATAACACAGCTGTTTCTTTATTCTGTTTTGTGATATGCATTTCACACAGATCGCCATGACTGCCTTCTTGTTTTATAGCAATTGTGACCTGATACATCGCTTCTTCCTGTTGTGGGACTCCCTCTTCATTTAAATAAAACTTTGATTTATATAAATAATCGTTTTCTTCATCAATCAGATTTTGGCCATAGATCAAAGATGTTTTTACATTTTTTGCATATAGTTGTTTATCTTTCGCATTGCTCATGACCAATACGCAAATACCTGAGGCAATTGTAAAAAAGAAAATCACGATCAATAACTCCATGAGAAAGGATAATGATTTATGGTGTTGATTCATGATAATACACCTCCACTTCTTAAGGCAATCATCAAGGTGTTTTTCACGCCATCATGCTCCATTGTGATATAAAGCTTATTGTTTTTTTCCTGAATTGTCATGGAATCCATCGCAAAACGCTCTTCCCCATATGACAGATTCACAGATAACTCATCTATTTGATATAGTTCTTTCAACATATGATTATCTACATAAAGATAGACCACCTCGTGATCGTTATGTAATCGTAAACAAGAATGTCCATCGATTTCTTCTATTGTGATTTCTTGATAACGATCATAATCTCTTACCATATTTTTTATATAGGAAGATGCCTGATAGACACTGTTTTCATCTTCACTGATTTTATGATAGCCATTGATTTGAAATAATAGGAGAAAAAAGCTGCAGATCACAAAGACCATAAACAACGAAAGTGAAAATAACACATCCACGGTATGTCTTCGCATGTCAGTTTCCTCCTTTTCGATAGACGCTTGTTTCTGGCATAATGTTACTGCCAACGTATTCATATCGGACTTTATAAAGATCTTCTTGCAGATACAGTCCATAATGCTCCTTAAGATAGCTTACATCTTCAGGATAAAATCCTTCTGTACTGTAGCATTCCAGTGCCGCTTTCTGGATTGCCTGTTTCACTCTGTCCAGATTTTTTTCATCTACTGTGGTATCTGTTTTCTGAAAGCCTATCGCAAAGATGACAAGCATACATACAAATGCCAGCAGCTGTAAAATCAAACGTATAGAATGTTTCATTATACACTAGCCATGATGCTCATCAGCGGCAGCATCACAGATAATAAGATTACCCCAACAATAATTGACAACAATATAACAATTCCCGGTTCTATCGTATTCAAAAAGGTAGAGATACTGTTATCTACATCTCGTTCATATAAGGCACTGACTTTCTTTAATACTTCTTCACTTTTCCCACTGTGAAAGCCGGTAAAGATCATATTGGCATAAACACCTTCATAAAGTTTTTCCTTCTGCATGGCTTCAATAAAGCCTTCTCCTTCATCAATATCTTTTAAACACTGGTGAATCTTTGTTTGAAGCAATGGATGTTCTACCACACCAGGCAGATAAGCAAGTGCTTCTTCACTGTCATAGCCACTGGATACAAATAAGGATAAAGCGTATGTCATCTTTGCCATTGTGATATTATAAAACAGCTTTTTCGTTAAGAAGAAACGTGACAACAATCCACCCTGCCCTTTATGTCTTGTGAAATACAGATAACCAGCAAATACCAGCAGGATGCTTAATATCACAAAAGATATCATCGCAAAGGTATTGCCAAAGCTCATCATCGTTTTAGAACTTCCCGACAAGATTGCGCCCATATTATGTAATACTTTATCGAATATAGGAAGTACTTTCCATATAATTAATAACACAATACACCACATCATCACTAACAAAATCATAGGATACACAAGTGCATCTTTTAAACTGTGTTTTAAGTTATCATTTCGCTCATAGTAAACAGCAAGCTCATTCATGACAGAATCTAAATGTCCGCTTACCTCTCCAATCTGCATCATTTTTTTCGCATAATCATCTATATATGGTTTGTCTTTTACTGATACATAAAAGCTTCCATTTTCTTTGATATCTTCACGCAAAGATAATAAATCCTGTTTTACGTGTTCCCGCTCGCAGCTTTCCAATATCACATCCATGCCATCTTCCAATGACAATCCACCCTCTAATACCATTGCCATACTCGTACAGAATTCGTACATTTCTTCATCATTCCATATATTTGAACTCATATCAAGCCCTCCTCAAATTAATATTCATACTTTGTAATGTATTCGCCATCATAATCTGCATGTGTAGATGCATAAGTTGGATCCATTCTTGTCCATGTATCTTTTTCAAATAATATCGCAGGATCTATCCAGCCTTTGCCTTCCAGCCAAACTTCCACCCACGCATGATAATCCCGTTCTGTATCTCCCACAATGACTTTGCATGGGATATGTTGGGAACGACACATGCCTGCCATGAGTGCCGCATAATCAAAACAAATACCTTTTTTCTTTTCTAATGTTTCATCAAGTATTGGAAGTACATAGTTATCTTTGACTTTCTCTAATTTATCGTAATCATAACTGATATCATTTACCACAAAATCATAAATAGACTTAACCCGTTTTAAAGCATTGTCATCATCTTTACATAATGCAAAGGCCTTTTGTATCGCCTCGCTGTTTTGATCATATTCCACGGTTTGATTGGGGTATAAAAATGGTATCTGTTCATTATCTAATTTCACATCGATATCCGCACCATATACTAACGCATATTTTCCTGTAGAAGGAACCTGAATACGAACTTCTAACTGATACGTTCCAGAACCATTCACCAGTGGAAATGTTTCATAAACACCTGCTTTATTTAAATCATACCAGTAGTTTCCTTTTTCATTGTTTGTGAGCCTGATTTTCATCTTGATGCCACTATCATCCAAGCGTTTGATACGAATATACCCAAGATTGGTATGACTATAATCAATATGTACTTTATGATCATCATCCTCCAGCACCTTTTCTTCAGGACTTTCAGCCAGCAGCAGTTCTTCTATTTTAGGACTTGGCGATGCTGGGAAATCAGATAAGGCTTCCTCTTCTTTGGAGGATGGTTTTGATGGTGTTACATCATTTGAATGATCATTACATCCATACAGCACAAACAAGAAAGAAAACAACAGACATAACAATCGTTTTCTTTTCATGTGTTCACTCCTTACGTCAGGTTCATTATATCATTTATCCCTTCGTTTTAGAAGAAAAGCGTTTACTTTACGTATGAAACATGGCATGATAAAATTATTTTTATAAATCATGTAACATTTGATGAATGAAACACGTCTAATTAGTGAAGATGATAGAGAGGGGTGATGACATGGATGCTTTTGAAGTCTTGTATCAAAAATATAAACAGGATGTTTATCATTACCTGTTATATCTATGTAAGAATCCATCTCTTGCGGAAGATCTGATGTCAGAAACCTTTTTAAAGGCCTATGTTTCTTTACATCAATTGAAGAAGGATGAACAGGTCAAGACATGGCTGTTAACAATCGCCAGAAACCAGTTTCTAAGTGACTGTCGTAAAAAGAAAATTACCGTATCCTATGAGGATTATATGGACAGCTTTGTGAAAGAACCCATTCCTTATGATATCTCTATGATCAAAGAACTCATTAAACAAAAGGATGAACGCAGTCAGCGCCTGTTTCAGATGCGATTAGATGGTTATTCCTATGCTGAAATTGCTTCTGCTTTACATATATCGGAAAATTCCTGCCGTGTCATTGATTTTCGTTTAAAACGATGGTTGAAAGAGGAACTGAAAAAGGAGGATGCCCTATGAATAAACTGCCTTGTGAGGTTGTGATGGATTTGATTCCATTAATTAAAGATCATGTTGCCAGTAAAGAAAGTGAAGAGCTTGTAAGAGCGCATATTCGAGAATGTGATAACTGCCGTCAGTATTATGAGCTATTGGAGGATACCTCTTTTGATGATCAAAAAGTCATAGAAACAATACGTCATAAACGAAATCTTTATTTAACATTTATCTTATTGGCTGGTGTAATTACAGGCTATCAGCTCTCCTTAAGCTACTACATGTTTATCAATGTATGGATCATGCCTGTGATTGGTATATTATGCCATATGATCAAACCAGTAAAAACTTATCGTCTGGCATTGATTTGCGCAGCAGTTTTCACTGTTTTATCCCTATTTGGCACTCTGTTACAATATGGCATTGATGATGGAATGATCTTGAGTACGCTTGCGATTTTTATCCTCATGTTTGTTCTTATCATGATTGGAAAACTATTAGCAATGCTGCTTCATTATGCATGGAAAGGAAGATGGAAATGAAAAACAATAAAATAAAAAGAAGCTTTGCATTACTTGCTGCTGTAATTATCATAATCGTATTGATATTTCTTGTGATTAGTTTTTATGGTAATCCTTTAACCCACAAACATATGCGCAAAGAAGCAGACGCTTATATGAAAGAGCACTTTCCTGGTATCACTTATGAAATCACAGAAACCCGTTATATTCCTAAACTAAACAGTTATCGTATCACTGTATTAGATAAAGATCATAACCATAAATTTACCATTTTGTACTATACAAAAAGTGGTGAAATGGATGATTCGTATTATTGGGAAACATGTGAATTTATTGATAATAAATATGCATCTATTGCGGATATGATGGAACAGGATATCCAAAAGACCTTACCTGAAAAAGATGCTTACTTAGAAATATACATTGATTGTGACAGTAAAAACATGCATCTGGATATGGAATTTCAGCCACAGCAAAACGATGTTCCTGTGACACTTTTCTATCATAGCAAAGAGAAAGAAACAGTGCCTATTTCAATGGAGGAATTTGAAAAAATATTAGAAATCTTACAGCCATTACCCGATAAATTTCATGTACATGTGGATACGATACGTGTGTATAATATCGAAGTTTCAATTCATAAACTAGAAGATAAAGATTATCTTCAAAAAGCACTGGACAAACGTAATACATCTATCAAAGATTTGAATCAATAGCTAAAAAAAAGGAACGCATGTTCCTTTTTCATAGTATTTTGTGTATAAGTGTAAACACATAGCATCAACGATAGCTACATTTCTTCTAACTTTCTTTTATATTCTATAACCGTTTCAATTCTTAACTTTACCTGTTCCACAATGGCTTTGATTCTAGTCTTATCCATAAAAGGATTCTTTGAAAAAATATCTTCTATTTCTTTTTCAAATCCTTTTAATTTAGATATATCCAGCCAGGACAAATCATCAACAAGCTCTAATTGCTTTTCTGGCAAAGGTTTAAAAGGTTTACTTTTATAAGCACTTCCAATCATCGTTGTTGGCTTTGTAGCCCAAAGAGAACTTCCACTATCAAATATCGGGGCAATGCGCATCCATTTTAAAGTATCAATATTATGTATTGCGCCAAAATTACGATAATGACGATCATAATTGGCAATCAAATAATCACAGACGATCATTTTGTTAATACTTAGCTGTGCATTTGGAATATGAAGAAATTGACATGCCTCTAAAAAATGCTTATATAGAGAATCATTTCCTCTTTGCTTAATTGTTCAATCTATATAATATGCAGAAACAAGTTTTTCAAACGTATTGATCATTGTCGGGCAAGCTGAATAATACAAACCATTTTCTTGAATCAGCGCATAAGGAACATAATCTTCACTATCAAGAATTCTATCATAAAGCTTTGTTGCAACAACTTCATTGAAAGGCTCTTGATTTGTAAAACTATTTCCACCTTTTAAAAAATAGCGCGTACCATTTATAATTTTCCATTTCTTTTTTAAATTTCCATCACTTGAGTTGTCTGGACTAAAGATATCTAAATCATCTGTATAATCAATTTGACCCATAAGCAAATTTCCCATGTCTTCACTAAAATCATTTTCAAAGAAATTAATATCTTTCCATTCAATATCAGAGTCATCTTTTACCCAATATTGATCACTTAAACTAAGCCCAAAACACTTTTCAAGTAATTCCATAGAAGAATCAATATTCATTTCTGCCATTGCTTCTTTAAATCTACTTCTAGAAGTAGGAATTTTTCCACCAATCATTGAAAGCTTTTCTTGTAATACCAGTTTTATATTCCATGATTCCTAAAGGTGCATATTCAGAATGGCTAATCTTTGTGATTTTAGTAATCGTATGTGTTTCATGATCATAAGAAAAATCCAATACTTCAATATTTTTATTCATTAGCTTATAATTCATATAATACACTCCTTCTTATCCGAATGTTTTAAATATTATATCATATCTTAAACACTGTTTCACTAAAATGAAGAATCATCTATCTTATCTATCTTATTCATACAACTTTCCCATATAAAACATTTTAGCTATCGTCTTAAAATCTGTATGTTCCCAATCAATTTCACTTTCATTGATTTCTGAAGCATCTTCCACCCAATTAGCTACTGACATCAAATATTCAGGTATGGTTAGATTATACCATTCTTTATGATGTTCTTGAAAGTCGTCAGCTAAAGCATTTAGAAAAGCAATAAAATCATCCTTATTTGAAATCTTATGAATTTCATCCATCATACAAAATACCTCCTCTTATATTACCATTATATCTTTTATTATGTATAAAGCATATCTATATTATCAAAAAGTTCATATGGATATGCTTTTTTTACTTATGGATCAATAACCGTAGGTGTTAATCCAATCCCCACGACTTCATTGACGATTCTTGTCCATGTGCCACAACCAACAATTCCATCTGCACTTAAGCCGTTTTCTCTTTGATATGCAACTAAAGCTGAGCGTGTATTTCCACCAAATATGCCATCTAATGTCTGCGTACTGTATCCTAACGCATTCAACGCATCCTGAAGAATCAATACATAAACACCACGACTTCCCTGTCGTAAGGTAGGATATCCTGCACTACATGCGGGCGCACCATATCGTTTATCAAAATGTACCCATGTCGGTGTTAGATATTGTGGTTCTACATACACCCATACACCTAAATCATTGGCGATATTCCAAATACGATTACGTTGTGTTTGGGATAATGCCTGCCCTACATCAAAAGAAACGCCAGCATAGTGTTGTGACTGGCGCCCATGCCCACCTTCCCAGATACGTTTGAATGCATATCGAAATGGAATCGGTGCCCCATACGTTCTACGAGTAGCGTTCCAAGCTTCCATCGCTGCATTGGTCGTCCAAAGAACATTTGATCTAGATGATCCACGAAACTCCCGTACCAGCATGGTATTCCCATAAGCATATGGCATTGGGTCGTTTTCTCCTCGATCAAAAACTTCCAAAGCATCATTATATACATCATAAACAAAGATTTTTGCCACGTTTTCCCTCCTTTCAATCTATTTTATGAGGATAAAAATGGTAGGTATGGACAAATCAGCTATATCTGTTTTAAACTCAATTATTCTAGTTGTATGCATCTTGTGGGGTTATTCAAAAAGAAAGAGAAAAAGATAAAAACAGAATCTATCAAAATTTATAAATGAAACAGAATTTGATGAATTAGAAAGCTATATCATGAATACTTTTGGGGAAATGGAAAATGTTTTTCATGAAGTATATTCCCCTGATATCCATGTCGATATCGAAATCATTCCTCCTAATGAACATGATCATTTCTACAATTTGAAAGTATTGCCTTAGTAGAAGCTTGTGATAAACATGGTGAAATTGCCTGTTGCCGTTTAAGTAGTGGAAAATTAATTCGATTTTATCAATTGATTCCTTTATATGATGAAGAACTACAAGTAAAAATGCAGTATGAAAGTATAGATGCCTTACTAGAGAAATTTGATGATGATTTTTCTTATGTAGTAGATATTCATCGTAAGCATTATTTGAAATAATTTAGAAAAAGGCCTGAAATACATGTTTCAGACCTTTTATGTTTACAACTGTTTACGATTAAATAATATGACTGCGCCAATATAAGTAGTAGCACATAGTACAATACAAACGCCAATCGCTGGATAGATTTGATCTAAAGATATCGTTTCTTGTAGTAAAGCCATATTATCAGAAATCAATGTCACAGGATTATACTTTGTGATCTCAGGAATCATATTCATGAGCATAAGTGCGATATAACTTCCTCCACTTAATAATAAACCACCCGCACTTGAACATGTTATGACACCACCTAAAAGCATGAGTGAACACATCATGATACCAAATAACCATACACAGGTCAATGAAAGGAATAGATGTGGAAGATGCCATTGTGACCAAAAAATCAATCCATAAAGTAACGTCACGATAACACAGGTTACATAGCATATTGTCCAAACACATACAAGAAATGTCATTTTTGATAGAAGGATCTTTTTTCTTGATAATCCTTTGGTTACTATGTTGATAAGGGTTCCTTTTTGAATTTCAGTGGATAAAATAGAGCTGAAGGATAATAGAAAGATGATAAGTCCCATTTGATTGATATTCTTGAAGAACTGTGCCCATGAATCAAATACTGTTGGCTGTGGAAGCTCCATAGACATTCCCACTGGCATCATACTTTTTAAAAGCTCTGGCATATATTTCGCAAAGATGGGATTCATAAAACCAAAGGCAAGAAATACGATGATCAAAATCATAAATTTATAAGAACGGATACATTCCATGAATTCTTTTTTGGTAAAGGCTAAATATCCTTTCATTGTACCACCTCCATAAACACATGCTCCAGAGATGGCTGCTGCCAAGCAAAATTTAGAGGCATGATATTTTGTTCAAGCAATTTCTCCATCAGCTGTTTTTCTAATACTTCTGGTGTATCACTTTGAATAATCATCTGGTTTTCTTCGATATGAATTTGATCATGTATGGTGGATAGTGTTTTATACATTCTTTGTAAGTCATCTGTCTTTTGAAAATGTATCATAAAAGTATTTTTCCCATATGCCTGCCTTAATTCATTTAATTCCCCATGAAGTGCAATCACACCATCTTTTAATATTGCGATATGATCACAAATACGCTCTACATCACTTAAGATATGGGTTGATAAAATAATCGTTGTTTTCTCTTTCACTTGTAAAAGGATATCCAGAATTTCTTTCCTGCCGATGGGATCTAATGCAGATGTAGGTTCATCACATATCAATAATTTTGGTTCATTCAATAAAGCCTGAGCAATGCCAAGTCGCTGTTTCATTCCACGGGAATATCCTTTTAATTTCTTTTTCTTATAGGCATCTAAGCCTACCATTTTTAACAACTCCTGAATTCTTAATTTAGAAGCGGATGTTTCCATATGACTGATATCAGCGCATAATTTCATATACTCTGTTGCATTCATAAACCCATAATATTCTGGCACATCGCTTAAATATCCGATATAAGCATTGGTTTTTGTTTCGCCAAAGCTTACCTTTTCTCCACATACATAGATGCTGCCTTCATCACTTTTCAATAAGCCTAAAATCATTTTCATGGTTGTGGTTTTCCCTGCCCCATTTTGACCAATAAACCCATAAATGGAATGCTGGGGAACGTGTAGATCAATGCCTTTCAGCACTTGTTGTGTACCAAAACTTTTTTTCAGGTGTTGGATTTCTAAGATATCACTCATTCCTGATCAACCCTGCCAAAGACAAAATAGATAATTGGCCCGATAAATTGAAGGAATACTACAATGATACACCAGATCATTTTATTCCCAAAACGGTAATTGGGATGGCGTAATACATGAATCAAAGAAAATACCGCAAGAAATATTTCTAATATCGCTAGTGGCAGAATAATAGGAAGGGCTTCATTTAGTGACATATTAATTTTCCTCCTTAAGCATTGATTTTAGCTTTTCTATTATATTTTTATAACGGAATTCTTCATGAATAAATGTGAAGGAAGGATTCTGTTCAAGACTTTGGATTAATGTATCTTTGATACTATGTTCATTTCTTGGGGCATTTGGTCCTAAATCAAGTTCTTCCAGCCATGCGTCGATTTGATTAAAGAAGGCATCTCCTTTTAATACGTGAAAATCCCCCTGATGAAGCTCTACAACATGCATGATATGTTCCAGCTGTGTTAAAACAGCTTCTTTGTCCTGACGCATAGCGTAAACATTTGCTGTGGAAAGATAAAAGCCAACTGCAGTAAATGGGTGCAACTGATCAAGTTCAAATAATTGCACAATACCGCCAATACGATGAATCACCTGATCACATATATTCTGCTCCTGCATATGGTAAACCATATAATTCAAACTATCCTGTACAAAATACAATAAATACTGGAAAATAGAAGCCTGTAAGATTTCACTTGCTTTTTCTGTTTTGTTCATCATTTGATATGCCATCGCAATCAATTCATTATCCATTTGTATGTTCTTAGATGATTCCCCCAGTATATTTAGGACTTCTTCTGGTTGATTCAGCTGAAGATGAACCATGGAGGCCATGATTTGCGATTCTTTAATCAAGGAAGCATCACCGCTTTTTTCCTCGATTCTTTTACATATCGTTAAAATCTGTTCATAGATTTCTGCTTGATTTTCATAAAGATAGGCATGATTCAATAATAATACCGTCATTTGATTTAAGAATGGAAAACAGCTAGCATAACGACGAAGATATTCCTTTAATTTCTCCATAGCCGCATCTTTATCACCATTTCCCATTTCATCTGATAATGTATGATAGATTCTTCTGATTTGTTTTTTGTTTAGCTGTGGCTCATAGCCAATTAATTCATCTAACGTCACATTAAACAGATTTGCTAATTCTGGTAAAAACATGATATCGGGATACGTCGCCGATGTTTCCCATTTTGATACACTTGATTTACTAACTCCCATATAATTCGCAAGTTCCTCCTGCGTCATATGTTCCTTTTTACGTAAACGGATGATATTCTCTCCTAAATGTAATAACTCCATTACACTTACCTCCTTTGTTCATGTCCATTATATCCTTGTGTCATGTACAAAACAATGGAGTAAGACGCAACAACAGGAAGAAAAGTTTCCTGAAAGGAAATCACAATATATAAAATATTGTAAAAAATATCCATGGATGATAAAATACGTGTGGGAAAAAGGAGAATATGACATGAAATATGTAATATGTGATATGGATGGTACGCTGCTGGATAGTAAAAAGCGTTTACCTTCAAAGTTAAATAAAGTGATTGACGAATTAAAAAAAAGAGATGTCATTTTTGGCATTGCCAGTGGCAGACAATATTTTAATTTGTATGAACAATTCCCGGATCATCGGGATGATATGTTATTTATCGCAGAGAATGGCGGTATCGTTTATCAGGGAAATTCACCTGTATTTGCGGATGCCCTGCCTATGGAAGATATACAACGTGTTATCATAAAAGCACGTCAGATAAAAGATTCTTATCCAATTGCCTGTGGTATGAAAAGTGCATATCTGGAAACAGAAGATGCGCAGTTCTTAAAAAATGCACATATGTATTATGCCCATTTGGAAATCGTTGATGATATTTTAACAGCGATACAAAATGATCAAATCGCAAAGATCACACTATATGATAAACGCAATGCACAGACAAATTCCTATGCAGCGATCAAAGCAGATACTGGAAGTTTACGACCTGTGGTTTCTGGTGAGGACTGGGTAGATATATCTAATCCAACCACTAGTAAAGGCAATGCCATTGCGATGTTAAAAACAAAATATCATCTAGACAGTGATGATTTTGTGGCTTTTGGGGATTTCATGAATGATTATGAAATGATGAAAGAATGTACCTATTCTTATGCTATGGCAAACGCTCATCCTGATTTAAAAGCAGTGTGTAATTATGAAACATGCAGTAATGATGAAGATGGTGTAATCAAAGCCATTTGTGCATTATATGATTTAGATTATGAAGCTTTGTAGGCATCGATATTGATGCCTTTTTTCATGTAAAAAAAATACGCACAATCACGTATTTTTCTTATTTATATTTTGTATAAGCCTCATTTTGAAGCATTTTAAATTTTTCCAAATTATGAACATCATATGCGATATAATCATATCCGCATGCTTCCTGTACACTCATTTTATGGTCCATATCGTATGCGGTATATTTCACATTTTCTCTCAAACGAAAATGTCCAAAACTTACAGATGTGAAGATATAAGAATCCTCTGTATTTGCATTTAGCGCAGGCTTTAAAAACATAATATATTCCTCATTTTCATGTAATGGGACAGCACCTTCAAAATAATAGGCATTTTCATCCCATATGACATCATCATATACAGAAATCGTTTGATTCACATCATATCCTTTATATACCTGCGTGATTTCACATTCATTGATCACACCTTTTCCAGCAAATCTCCTATCTATCATTTTGGCTTTCACAATAACCTCAGAATGTTTTTCTATATCTGTAAGATCTGATACATCATAATCCCTCATAATATAATCAAATAGCTCTTTATAGCTTAAACAATCTTTTTCAGAGTACATTGATAATTCTAATCGGTTATATTTATCATTTGTTAAATGTTCTTTCCCAGACCAGACAAACGCTAATACACCAACTATGATGATATACACAGCAAAACATCCAATACATAACTTTCTCATATGAACATCCCCTGATTTTCTATCAGCTTTCCCTGACTCATATAAAATATTTGATCACATATTTCTAAATCTTTTTCATTATGACTGCTGATTAAAATCAGCTTGCCTTTTTCACGTTCTTCCTTCAAAATTTCATATAGATCCTGTACGCCTTCTTTATCAATTCCATTAAATGCCTCATCTAATACGATGATTTTCTGGTTTTCCATCATCGCCTGAGCTAGACGTAAACGTTGTCGCATACCAAGAGAATAAGTTTTATATTTTTTATATTCATGCCCTTCTAAACCAAATTTTTTTAATTGTTGTTTAATCAGGATAGTATCCGGTTGATGATTGATACGATATAACAACATCAAATTATCAAAGCCACTCAGGTTGTCATAAAACTCTGGATGCTCAATCAATGTCCCAAAAATGCGTAAATCGATATCATCATAGATAATTGATTTATGATCTAAAATAACATCCCCTTTGGTTGGTAAAATGATACCGGTAATCGCTTTAAACAACATGCTCTTTCCTGCACCATTTCTACCTGAAAAGCCATAGATATGCCCACTTGTTAAAGATAAATTGATATCCTCTAAAATGGTATATCCTTTTATGATTTTTGTATAATGTGTTACTTCTAATTCCATATGCTATCCCTCCAAAACCTTGTTTATATTTCCAATTTTATCTGTATGCTTCATAAGATAAACATACAATAAATACAGAACGCTGTTGAAACAGATGATCATACACAGCAATACAGCTATAGGATATACATATGGCAAAATCCATAGTTTTGTAAAGAATGTGCTGATATTCAAATTTTCCAATATGAATTCTAACAATATGAATAATATAAAAAATAAAATATATCCATATATCTTTTGTTTACAGAGAATACCTAATATTTTACAAAGATGATCTATGATGATGAAGATACCTGTATCAATCAATACATAGATGACAAAGTAATACATAGAATCAAATCTTAGTACAGCACTGTTCAACATCAATGCCATACATAAATACCATTTACATTTTAGTAACCATGTTTTTCTAACATATACAGAAATATTTTTATATCGAAAATAAAGCATTGGCCATATCTCTGTTTTTTCTAATATATATCCTGTTAAAAGAATAACCATGAATATTCCATAACGTGGAATCAGCATCGTATAAATATTGATATATAATTCTATGTGATCGATAAAGATACATAAGAAGCAGGCAATGACCAACATCAGTTCAACATATCTTCTTGTAGGAATCATAAGAGTAAATCTTTCTTTTTAAACAGGAAAACACAAAGTGTGGCAATCCCAGACAGAAATAAAATAAAGTATAACAGTAAAGCATCTGATACATCAAAAACAGAATTTGGCTGTAATTGCAGCATAATGGAAAGATGTGGGATTTTCAATATCATCGTAATAAATTCATCAACGATAATCAAAATCATACTGCTGAAATAAATAAGTATTCGTTTTTTAAACAGGAAGGATAAAGCATAAGATAGTCCTGCTAATAAGGCATAAATCATGGAAATATGTAGCATAAGCATGATGGAATACATCATGGGATTATCAAATTTAAGTGTATCTAAGAACCACTTAGTGCTAACCTCCTGCATAAATGGCAAATCTGATCGATATGTTACCATATTACCATTACCAAAAATGATGGAAAAACTGATATAATTCAAAAAGAAACAAAAGCACGATAGCAGGAAAACCAAAATGATACTTAAAAAATAACGAATTAATATATTTTTCATATAATCCATTCTTGTGTGAAGGAATGCACAGTTTCCCTGTTTCAATTCCATGAAAGTAGAATCAGCTAACAGCGTATTAAACAAAAATGGCAATCCAAAAATCAAAAAAGGCGCAATTCTTAAAAACGGATAGGTAAGTATAGATAAATAATCAGCACTTGGACAATTTTGTGTATATGCAATCCATTCATAATTTTTTATGAATACAATTAAGATATCACTTAATGAAAAGATCATCAACGCACATAAAATAAAGTAAATCACCTTTTGTTTCTCTATTAACAATAAATTATATTTCCATATTTTCATATCATTCTCCTATACTGAATGATCAGCTTCCCCTTTTGTATGTAGCTTTCTTTATAGATACATGATATCATTTTACAAGTATTAGTCAAGTGCTTTCAGGCATACAAAAAAAGAAGATGCGCTAATACTTTGCATCTTCACTAATGATTAGATCCATTGGGATATCATGTGGATAAACATCTAATTGAGGAAACTTCTGGCATTCAAATGCAACACCAATTTTCATTCCCTGATAATCTTTTAAATAGCGATCATAGTATCCTTTGCCATGTCCCATACGATGCCTTTGTGCATCAAACGCAACCATAGGCACAATGATCATATCTATTTCATTTTTATCAATGATTTTGGCATTGACTGGTTCTAAAATCCCATAATGGCTTTTTTTGAATACTGTATTTTCATCCACAAGATAAAAGCTCATTTGATAATCGCCATCACATACTGGTACACAACATGTGATATCCGCTTGTTTTAAAAGTTTTGTGATATCCACCTCATGACCATATGCCATATATATACCAACAATGCCTTTTAGATAAGGTTCAAGATTCTTTAAAATGGTTTCACTTTTTATTTGAACTTCTTTCATACTCAAAGCATTTCGCTTTGTATAAGCAATTTCACGTTTATCCAATAGAATCACTCATATCTAATTTTAATAACTGGTTTAATTCGACTGCATATTCCATTGGCAGCTCTCTTGTGAACGGTTCTAAAAATCCCATAACGATCATTTCAGTAGCCTGTGCTCTAGTAAGTCCTCGACTCATCAGATAGAATAATTGTTCCTCACTGATATTTGATACCGTGGCTTCATGCTCGATTTGAGAAGTTAAATTCTTAGATTTGTTTGTAGGAATCGTATCACTGCGGCTTTGTTTATCCAGAATCAATGTATCACATTCTACCTTGCTTTTCGCATGTTCTGCATTTGGTGAATGATAGACAAGTCCTCGATAATTGACTTCCCCGCCATTTCTCGATACGGATTTACTAATAATATTACTATAAGTATTTGGCGCAAGGTGGATCATTTTCGCACCAGCATCCTGTACCTGATTTTTTCCAGCGACTGCAATGGAAATACATGTACCCTTCGCATATGGTTCAGCCAAGATACAGGCAGGATATTTCATATTGATATGAGAACCAATATTACCATCGATCCATTCCATGCTTCCATTCTCCAATACTTTTGCACGCTTTGTGACAAGATTCAATATATTATCACTCCAGTTTTGAACGGTTGAATAACGACATCTTGCATTTTTATGCACAAAAATCTCTACGACAGCCGCATGTAAAGAATCTTTGGAATAAATCGGTGCTGTACAGCCTTCTACATAGTGTACATCCGCACCTTCATCCACGATGATCAGTGTTCTTTCAAACTGTCCCATGCTTTCGGTATTGATACGGAAATAAGATTGTAGTGGTTTATCCAGATGTACCCCTTTTGGCACATAGATAAAACTTCCTCCACTCCATACACAGCTGTTTAATGCCGCAAATTTGTTATCTGTATAAGGAACCAGTTTCCCAAAGTATTGTTTAAATAATTCTGGATGCTTTTTAAGTGCGGTATCTGTATCTAAGAAGATTACACCTTTTTCTTCTACTTCTTCCAACATATTGTGATAAACAGCTTCACTATCATATTGTGTCGTAACACCAGCTAAAAACTCTTTTTCTGCTTCTGGGATACCCAGTTTATCAAAAGTATCTTTGATAGTTTCTGGTACATCATCCCAGCTTTTTTCAGTTTTATCACTTGGTTTTATGTAATATGTATAATCATCAAAATCTAAAACACTTAAATCCGGTCCCCAGTCTTGAATCTCCATGCTTTCAAACTTTTCAAATGCCTGAAGACGATATTCTCTCATCCAGTCAGGCTCTTGTTTGATTCTACTAATTTCAAGAACCGTTTCTCTTGTCAAACCTTTATTGGTTTTATAAACACTGGTATCCTTGTCATGGAAACCATATTTATATTCTTCATTATTTGGGATGTTATTATTTTCCATTTTCATCCTCGCTTTCTTCGATCATCTGCTGCATTGCTTTCCAGCCAATGGTTGCACATTTGATACGGTTGGCTTGTTTACCAACATTATAGAATGCCACAGCTTCTTCTAATAATTCTTCATCATAAGGTTTATTATCAATCATATTAAAATAATTCTCAATGATTGCTTTGGCTTCTTCTAGGGTTTTTCCCTGAAGCAGTTCACTCATAATGGAGGTGGAAGCTGTGGAAATGGTACATGCTTCTCCATCGAAACGTATATCTTCCACAACTCCATCTTTGATTTTGCTTTGTACATAGATATCATCGATACAAGAATCACTTGCCATGTGTTTTTCGTGGTATTCAGGGTTCTTGCATAATTCATGATTTCTTGGATATTCATAATGATCCATAATAATCTGACGTAAGATCATAGGATCTTTTAATAAATCTGACATCGCTTACGACCTCCTAAAAGAATACATCAATACATGCTTCCATCGTAGCTTTTCTACATACATCAAGGAAACGGTCAATATCTTCCTTAGATGTATAGAAATATAAGGATGCACGTACCGTAGCACTGGTTCCCAGTACTTCATTTAATAATTTCGCACAATGCTGTCCTGTTCTTACCGCAATGCCATTGGCATTAAAGAAAGAACCAACATCCTGTGCAAATACACCTTTTACATTAAAGGTAATAATCCCTGTATCATTGTTTTCATTATAGATAATGATATGATCCATCTTTTTCATTTCTGACACTGCATAATCACGCAGTTGTTTTTCATAGGCATGAATATTTTCTTTACCCAGTGCATTGATATAATCAATTGCCGCATGTAAACCAAATACACCTTCAATTGGCTGTGTACCACTTTCAAATTTCAAAGGAGCATCCTTCAACAACACATCTCCACATGCATTGAAGCGGGCATTGCTTTCCCCACCATATAATAAAGGATCCATTGCTTCTAATAATTCATATTTGCCATATAATACACCAATCCCAGTTGGTCCACACATTTTATGTGCAGAGAATGCCAGAAAATCGCAATCTAAATCTTTCACATCCACAGGAATATGTGGAACACTTTGTGCACCATCCACAACTACGATTGCACCATAGCGATGTGCCAGAGCACAGATTTCTTTGATTGGCACAAGATTTCCCAATACATTGGTAATTTGCGCTAAAGCGATGACTTTGACATTGTCATTCATCATATATTCTATATTTTCAACGGTAATTCTGCCTTCTTCATCTAAGGGAATATATTCCATAACAGCGCCTGTTTCCTGCGCCACTTTCATCCATGGAAGTACACAAGAAGCATGTTCTGCCTCACTGCTCAAAATGATATCGCCTTCAGATAAAAACTTTCGTCCATATCCAAACGCAACGGTATTCAAGCCTTCACTTGCGCCGCTGGTATATACGATTTCATTAACATCCGCATGGATAAAATCCGCAACCACCTGTCGTGTACCTTCAAATTCTTGATCGACAAAATAGCTTAAATCGTAATCCCCACGATGGGCATTGGTTGAATAATTCTCATAATAATTGCAGACAGCATCAATCACACTTCTTGGTTTTAATGTTGTCGCCCCATTGTCTAAATACACAAGTGGGTGCTGCTGCATCATTTTTCCCTGCAGCATAGGAAAGTCTTTACGGACTTCTTCTATATTACGCATGTAATCCCACCTTTGTTTCTATTTCATTTTTTAATTCTGCCGCAAGCTTTTCATCATCTAATACGGTAGTGATTGGCATCATATAGCCAATCGTTAATAAACCTAATGCCTGTTCACGTGTCAAGCCTCTTGACTGCAGATAATATAATTGATTTTCATCCGGCTGTCCAAGGGTTGTCGCATGACTTGCTTTTACATCGTTTTCATCAATCAAAAGCAATGGAATAACTTCACTGCTTTGCTGATTGCTTAAGGTAAGCACTCTACTTGCCTGATGTGATGCGCTATCATGTGCACCTTTCACAATTTTGCCACAAGCCTCCATAGAATAATCTCCATGCTCCTTGATTACTGCATAATTTTCAATCAAACCGCTTGTATAAGGCACTTCATGAACACATAAGACATGGTAGTGTTTCTTGCTTTGCGCAATGCATACATTCATTAAATGAGCATCTGCACCTGTTTCTTTTAGATATACTTTATTATCTGCCAAAACAACGCCATCCTCTATTTCCAGATACCCAAGTGTTAAGTGTGCATCTTTATAGATTTCACTTACATCATCCATCTTCATCTGTGATACTTCATTACGAAGCAATACATGTGTCTGACTGCCTTCTTCACAAATGAAACGACTCTTTACCTGTGCATCCTTTCCACTATATGTAATTGATAAGGAAACGTTTCTATGTTTACCTATATGAAAGATGAATTCTTGTTCTCCATGTACATCAAAGTGATGAGAAGAAAATCCGTTTTCTTCAATTCTGATTTCCTTGATCTCACTCATAGCTATACTCCTTTAGCTGCACATGAACCAAGCAGTTCTACCTTTTTTTCTTCTTCCTTCACTACATGAACATCGTATTCTTTTTCAATCCAGTCATAGCCCTGCTGATCGATTTTATCCACAAGCTCTTTCCCACCGCTGACAACGATTTTTCCATCTACCAGCACATGCGCATGCGTTGGTTTTAATAAATCCAGGAAACGAGCATAGTGAGATACAACCACAAGTCCTAAATCCTGTGTTTCTTTCATATCATTAACAGCGTCAGCCACGATTTTTAACGCATCTACATCCAGCCCACTGTCGATTTCATCCAGCATCGCAATACTTGGTTTTAACATTTTCATCTGTACGATTTCATTACGTTTCTTTTCACCACCGGAAAATCCTTCATTTAAGAAACGATGTGCCAAATCTTCTTTCATTTCCATCTGTTTGATGGTTTTTTCCATTTCTTTGATAAAGCTGAATAATGGAATCGGACGTTCTCTTCTGGCATTGATTGCCGCACGTAAAAAATCAGAATTTGTTACACCGCTGATTTCACTTGGATATTGCATACCTAGAAACAGACCAGCACGGCTTCTTTCATCCACTTCCATCGCCAATACATCCTTGCCATCAAGCAGAATACTTCCTTCACTGATATGGAACTTTGGATTTCCCATAATTGCCGCTAACAGCGTACTTTTTCCATTCCCGTTAGGTCCCATCAGCGCATGGGTTTCTTTACTGTTGATTGTAAGATTTAATCCTTTTAATATCGCTTTTCCATCCACATCTACGTGTAGATTTTTTATTTCAAGACAACTCATTGTCATCATCCTTTCATTTCCTTGTATTATTCTACCAAAAAATCTAACGTTTAACAATCAAAACGATTATCCATTTTCATACATTTCTTCCATATTTAAAAAAACTGTAGAATCCTAAGGGATGACATCTGAGGATTGTATGAACATTTCATGGGAAATTACGTGAAAAATGCGTAAAAAATTGCAATTCATACGCAGATAATTTATAATATTACGGTACGACTTAGGAGGCCTATATGATAGAAATATTAAAGAAACAATGGTTTGTGGTTCTAGTCGCAGTAATCTTTATCGGATTTGCGATATACTGTGTCTATGATACAAACAAAGGAAAACTTCCTGGAAAGAAAGTAGATGGCAAAGAAGTTGTTGCCACAATGAAGGATTACACATTGACAGCAGATGATTTGTATACAAGTTTATACAAAGAAAACAATGGTGCTCAAACTTTGTATATCCGTTTCCAGAATCTAGTAATTGATGAATCTGTAAAAACTGATGATGCATTGAAAACACGTGCAGATGAAATCGCAAAAACTTTACAGAGTCAGGCAGAATCAATGGCAAGTTATTACAGCACAACAGCAGAAACGTTAATTGCCAGTCAGTTAAAGAGCTATGGCTTTGAAGAAGATGATCTTGACGGTTATGCATTAATGGCTGCGAAAAACGAAAAATTAAGAGATGCTTACATCGATGCTCACAAAGATGAATTATTAACACCATTCTATAAGGATAAAAAACCACGTGTGGTATCCCACATCCTAATTAAAGTAGCTGATGTAAATAATCCAACTAAAGAAGAACAGAAGAAAATTGATGAAGTAGAGAAAGCATTAAAAGATGGCACTGATTTTGCGGAAGTTGCTAAAAAATACAGTGATGATACAGGAAGTAAAGATAACGGTGGATATATCGGCTATGTAGACAGCACCAATCCATCCAAGCTTGTACAAAGCTTTGTAGATGCCTCATTAAAACTGACAAAAGATGGTGAAGTTAGTGGCTGGGTAAAAGAAAGCAATGACAGCTACAGTGGATGGCATATGATCAAAGCTGATAAAGCTCAGTTAGATACCTTATTAAAGGATAAAGATGTGAAAAACCAGATTTATTCATCTATCGCATCATCCAGCAATGACATGTCTTTCAAATATATTTGGGAAGCAGCAAAAAAATTAGATATCAAATACGCAAATGATGATGTCAAGAAAGATATCATGAACTACATGGGCGTAGAAGAATAGGAGGCATACGACAATGAAGAAAACATTAGTTCTATTAAGTACCATTGCGATGGCTCTGACTTTGAGTGCCTGCAGCGATGCAACAGCAAACATTTCTGATGGAAATGAAACACTAATCAGTGTTGGTAGTGAAAAAGTAACAAAAGAAGATGTATACCAGTCATTAAAAGCTAATATTGGTACTGCGACTCTGGCGAAATTAAAAGCAGAGGTTTACAAAAAAGAAGATATTAAAGAAACTGATGAAATTAAAAAACAGGCTGATGAAAAACTTGCCCAAATTAAAAAACAGTGGGGCGACAATTATGAAAAGCAGCTGAAATCTGAAGGTTTCGCAAATGATCAGGAGTTAAAAGAAGCGTATATCTTACCTGCTCTGTATCAGACAGAACTTCAGAAAAAATATGTTACAGAAAACAAAGAAGCATTATTCAAAAGCTATGTTCCTTATAAAGCACAAATTTTCCAGGCTGATGATGAAACAAAAGCCAATGATGCGCTAAACGCATTAAAGAAAGGCGATAAATTCTCAGACGTTGTGAAAAAATATGGTACTACATCAACATATGATGGAAGTGAAAAGGTTTATACAAACCAGAGTGGACTTCCTAATGAAGTATTCTCCGCAATGTCTGGTGCTGGTAAAAAAGGACTTATAGAAAAAGTTATCACATCAACAAATACTTCTACTTCTGTGACATCTTATTACATTGTTAATTTAGTGGAAACAGAACCTAAGAATTATGAAGATGAAGCTATTCAGGCAATTGCTGAAACAAGCACCCTGGCTACAGAAGCTACAAAATTCTATTTTAAGAAATACGATATGACGATTTATGATATCGACGCATACAACAGCTTGAAAAATAGTGATTTGATCGTACAGTAAAAGAGCGAAAGCTCTTTTTCTTTTGGTATCGTTTTGTTATAATGAATAAGAAAAGAAAGAAGGTAAACATCAATGTGTATTTTTTGTAAAATCGTAAATCATGAAATTCCAAGCAGTGTGGTATATGAAGATGATGATGTATTAGCATTCTTAGACATCTCTCAAGTCACAAAGGGACATACACTTGTCATTCCTAAAAAACATTATGCAAATTTTATGGAATGTGATCCAGAAGTTATGAAGCATGTCATGGAGGTTGCACAAAAACTTGCCAAACAAATTATGGACGCAACTCATGCAAACGGTATGAACATTTTAAGTAATGTTAATGAAGTTGCTGGTCAAAGTGTGCCACACTTTCATATTCATCTGATTCCACGCTATCGTGAAGATGATGCTTGCGTGATTGAATTTAAGGAAAGTGAACCACAGGATTTAAATGAAGTATTATCACTTATAAAAAAATAATGAAGGAAATTTCTCCTTCATTATTTTTCTAACACCTCCATTTGATATTTACTGGGTGTTCTTCATTTTCTATCGCTACTTGCTTCAGTGAACGATATGCTCTACAAAACTCATTTCTGCCATATTCTTCATAAACAGCTTGTTCAGCTTCTGTACCAGCTTCATGATAGGCAGTAGCCGCAGCGCCATAAAACAAGAAACCCAACGCATTACTTGGCGTTTGCAAAATTGCACAAGCTGTCGCTATCGCTCTTGATGCCGCAACATCTACAGGATCATTTATTGTTTTCACATCATCTCTTGCTGTTTTCAGATATGGTTTTAGTTCTTTTACAGTAATTTCTTTTTCTAAACAGCATTTAACCATATTCATTGTTTCATTCAAACAGGAAGATGTATAAATCTTTGTATAATATTCTTTCACATAGGAAAGCGCCCATGCAGCCAGTGTTTCCTTGCTTTGAGTATCAATCAAATGCATCATATCCATACATTCCTGTCCATTTACATCACCCAACATTTTTCTAAGCTTTGCCACTTCAATCCCCTATTCTATTTTCTCAATTGTATATTGTTTGCCATATTTATGACTCATATAATTCTTAAAGTCTTTTTCTTTTTGTAAATTCTGTTTACCACTGACAATGATTTTTTCACCATAAATATCTTCTTTTAAAATCTTGCCACTGGTATTGATTTCATTATATGTAATCATATAATAAATCGTTTCATCCTTTGTTTCCAGCTTTTCTTCTTTATTAGATACATTGACTTCCCCTTTTGCGGTGATAGAATAAATATCTAATATCTTATCTTTACTTTCATCATCTTTCGCATTTAAAAAGATTCGATACATAAAACGATAATTTTCCAATTCTGGTTCACTTGTAAAATAGAAAGCTGTAAAATCATCAGACAGGATGGAAGACATGTTCTTTTCTAAATATTTCTTAGAATTATCTTTTACCTCATCTAATAATGTTTGCGGTATCTGTTTAACATTCTCATAACGCACAGGAAGTCCTTCTACTGTCACTTCTTTTACCACATTGATGGCATTGATATGATAACGGGATGCCAAAGTTTCATCATAGGTTGTGCTGATTTTTATTTTATCCCCGTTTTTTAGGTTTTTATTTGGCGTTACTTTATATTCTACCGTATCCATAAATTCCTGAATACGCTGATTGTAATTCAGGTTTTTATTACGCACGCTCACAACACCAGAGCCATCTTCTCCACGATATAATATTTCAATATCTTTGGTAATATCTACACCTGTTGTTCTAAAAAACAATAAATAACAGGTTGTATAAAGACTTAGAATGATCAAAGCCAGACATAATGCAGAAATCATCTTGCTTTTTATCGCATCTTTGCTTGGCACTTTAAAATGCATATCAGACATTTATGATCATCCTCCTTTTTTCTGTACTATTATAGCATGCTCCTATTACTTTTTCTATGTACCATTCCTTACGATTTTCTGTATTTTTCCATCAAGGCTTCCTTTACATCCTTACTTACTAGTGCATCGATATTCACATCATATTTCATCATTTCTCGAATAATGGAACTGGACACAAAGGCGTATGCAGGCGATGAAAATAAAAGCACAGTTTCGATTTCAGGATTTAAATATTGATTGGCACTTGCGATATCTAATTCATATTCATAGTCTTTTACACTTCTGACTCCACGAATTATTGCACAGGCACCATGCTGTTTTGCATATGTTACCGTTAAAGAAGTATCCGCATCTACAATTACATTATTTAAATGACTGGTATTGTTTTTTAACATACGCAGACGTTCTTCCTGTGTAAACATTGTCTTTTTCTCACTGTTTTCAAGAATTACAACAATCAGTTCATCAAATAATCTGCTTGCCCGCTCTATAATATCTAAGTGTCCTTTGGTTAATGGATCAAAGCTTCCTGGAAAAATCGCTTTTTTCATAAACTTCCTCTTTTCTTATAATATGTAATACGTGTAATTCCATATGTTACATCTTTTACTTTTTCAAAACAGCCGACTTGATCTTCAAAAACATCTTCTTTCTGGCTCTCACAGACAACATCACCATCATCTTTTACTAAATCAAGTTCATCTAACAGGTTCAGTATTTCATGAATCTGTTGTTTTTTATAAGGTGGATCAAGAAAAACAAGATCAAATGTTTTTGCTTCTTCTTTTGCCTGTTGTAAAGCACGGTGATAATCCATCTTCCATACCGTTACTTTCTGTTCCACGCCTAATGTTTTCGCATTTGCCTTGATGGTGCGTATCGCTTTGACACTCACATCACATAACAGACTTGTATCTATGCCTCGACTAATTGCCTCAAAACTCATATTGCCACTACCACCAAATAAATCTAACATAGACCCACCATCAAAATATGGTCCAATACGTGAGAAAATTGCTTCTTTCACTTTATCCGTGGTTGGTCTTGTGCCATTTCCTTCTACAGCGGATATGACTCTTGAACGAAATTCTCCAGCAACGATTCGCATTTTTTTCAACTCCTTGTGTATAAAACTTTTTCTACTGGGAAGATTAATAGTGCAACCGATAAAACGGTTGTTACCCCCCAATCTTTGTTTCTCCTCTTCCCTTTCTTAAAGAACCCTATCCCCTTGGGGTTCTTTTTTCTTTACCCTTTTTACCTTACGTATGGCTCCCTGACGCCGTATCCTTGATATTACAGCTTGCGAAATCCCAATCGCAGACATAATTGCCATCAAGGAAGATCCACCACTGGATATAAATAACAATGGCACACCTGTTAAAGGAATCAGGCCGCCAACACCACCAACATTCAGAATAAAGTGAATAAATATATAACTGGCGGTACCAAATAAAATAATCTTATATCCTTCATTTACTGTATGTTTTGCATAATAAAACAATTGACGGATGATGGTAAGGTAACATAACACAATAAACAAGAACCCAAACAGTCCTAATTCTTCAATAATAATGGCCAGAATAAAGTCATTGTCTGATTGTGTCAGATAACCATATTTCTGTATAGAGTTACCTAATCCTACCCCTTTTAATCCACCTCGTGCAATACCATATAATCCATTAATTGTCTGATAACCATTATTGAAAGGATCCGTAAAAGGATTCGCAGCATTTTCAATACGTACCGCAATATGGCTTAATGGCTGAATACTCGAAAACAGTTTAACACCAATATCACTCATCAAAACCAAGGCGCCAACACACCCAATCATGATGAGAATCCGCATAATTTTTTGTTGTTTCCTTAATCCTCTATTACTTGGAATCAAAAAGCATAAGACAGAAATCATCACGAATACCAGCATACTACCAATATCCTTCTGTAAAATGATAGGAATCAGACACATAAAGAAATATATAAACGGCCATTGCATGATTCGCATGAAGTTCCAGCGATTATTTCCTGCAATCGCAACGTATACTGCCATCACAACAATAATGAAGACTTTTGCGAATTCTGAGGGCTGAATCGTAACAATCTGCCCGGCTATCGCAAAACGAATCCATGCTTTACTACCATATACTTCTTTAGAAAATTGTGTAGCAATCAATGCCACCATAATCAAAATGCCGACAATCGGCAATGCTTTTTTTGCCCTTCCCATGTTGAAGTTATTCGCAAAAAATGTCAATAGCAGATAGGATACGATAATAAAGATGCTTTGTTTTATCATTACTTTTACGATATCCATGACGCCGCCTGTCGCATTTCCAACATTTGTTGAAATAATCATCAATGTGCCAAAGACCACAAGAAGCAAACTTGCAATATGTATCGGCATATCATATTTTTTTGGCATTTTTATTGATACAACGAGATTTTTTATTCGCATCTTTCATGACTCCTTTCTGCGTGATTTCCTTATAATGATATCATATTCCCTGTAATTTTTCACAATTAATTTATCAAAAGACTTCCATTCTATGAAAAAACCGTTTAAAATAATAACGTTGATAGAAAAGGAGTTAATCTACATGTATATTCATTATGATAATATCGTTAAAGATACAGACAGTGTTGTACGTCAAAAAAGTGAAAAAGTCAATCTTCCTTTAAGTGAAGAAGATAAGACTTTGTTACATGATTTATTTGTTTATGTAAAAGACAGTCAGGACGCAGAAATTGCAGAACGTGAAGATCTTCGTCCAGCAGTTGGTATTGCGGCTATTCAAATTGGTATTCCAAAAAGAATGCTGGCTGTTGTTGTTCCAGGTGAGGAAGAAGATGAAGTCTTTGAATATGCGCTGGCTAATCCACGCATTGTTTCTGAATCTGTACAAAAGGCCTATTTAAAGAATGGTGAAGGCTGTTTATCAGTAGAAGAAGAACATGAAGGCATTGTCCCTCGTAGTGCACGTGTGACTGTAAAAGGATATGATTTATTACAAGATAAAGAAGTAACCATTAAGGCTAAAAACTATCTTGCGATTGTTTTACAGCATGAAATTGATCATTTTTCAGGAACTTTATTCTATGATCGTATCAATGAAGATGATCCATGGCGTGCTATCCAGGATGCCGTTGTGATTGAATAATGCTCTGCTATAAGAGCATTTTTTATGGCTTTTTTTGAAGTTTTACGTTTATTCTCTATTTTTTATGCTATAATAATGAAAGATATGGTGCCATCTATATTCTAAATATCGAAAGGAGTTAATATGAATAACTATCATAACAATAAACAAGGCGCACCTAGAACTCATCAAGATCCAACAAGAAACAGTTATAATAAAATGAATACGGAGCGTAATGACACTTTAATCTATGCATTAGGTGGATTAGGCGAAGTAGGTAAAAATATGTACTGCTTTGAACATGAAAATGAGATTTTGATTGTGGATGCAGGTGTACGATTCCCAGAGGACAATCTTTTGGGTGTCGATTACGTCATTCCAGATTATGGATATCTGGTAAAAAACAACCGCAAGCGCAAAGTGCTTGTCATTACACATGGACATGAGGACCACATTGGTGGTATTCCCTTCCTGTTGAAAAGCGTGGATATTGAAGCAATTTATGCGCCAGCATTTGCAGTTGCTTTGATTAATAAAAAATTGGAAGAACGCAAAATGCTTCGCAGTGTGAAGCTGATTGAGATCAATGATCGCAGTTCTTTAAAAATGAATTATTTTACATGTGGTTTCTTTAATACCACACACTCTATTCCTGATTCCTTGGGAATTTTAATCAATACACCTAATGGCAGAATTGTCACTACCGGCGACTTTAAGTTCGATTTAACACCGGTTGGAAACAATGCGGACTATCAGGTCATGGCCTATATGGGACAAATTGGCGTCGATTTATTATTAAGTGATTCCACAAACTCAGGTGTTGAAGACTTCTCTATTTCAGAGAAAAAAGTCGCACAGGAGATTTTAGATATCATGAAGAAAACCAGCGGTCGTTTAATTGTCGCAACATTTGCATCTAATATATATCGTGTATCACAGATATTAGAAGCAGCTGTCGCATGTGGCCGTAAGGTAATCATCTTCGGACGCAGTATGGAAAACGTCGTAACGATTGGACGAAAGATGGGTAAAATCAAAGTTGGCGAACAGCATTTCTTATCCATTGACCAGTTGTCTACAACTCCTGCGAATAAAACATGTATCGTATGTACTGGAAGTCAAGGTGAACCTCTTGCGGCATTAAGCCGTATTGCCAATGGAACACATCGTTATATCAAACTGATTCCAGGTGATACTGTTATCTTCTCCAGTTCCCCAATTCCAGGAAATGGTGCAAGTGTAAATCAGGTTGTCAATAAGCTGTTTCGTGCTGGTGCCAACGTATTAACAAAATCCGTCTTAACCAATCTGCATACAACAGGACATGCCTCCCAGGAGGAACAAAAGCTGATGCTGCAGTTGATTAAGCCAAAATATTTTATGCCAGTGCATGGTGAATATAAGATGCTGAAGCAGCACAAGGATACAGCAATAGAAACAGGTATTCCTAGAGAAAACATCTTCACATGTGCAAATGGCGATGTATTGATTTTACGTGATCACAAGGTATATGAAAGCAGCTTTAGAATTCCTGCAGACGATATCTATGTTGATGGAAATGACATCAGCGGTGTATCAACGGCAGTGCTGAAAGACCGTAAGATCTTAGCGGACAATGGTCTTGTGGCAGTTATTATCGCAATAGATTCCAAAGACAACAAAGTTCTTTGTAAACCTGTCATTGTATCTCGTGGCTTTGTCTTTATCAAAGACAGCCAGGGACTATTAAAAGAAGCAGAAATGATTGTGTATGATGCATTGAATGAAAAGATGAAACAACGTACAACCTTCTCTGATTTAAAGAATACCGTACGTGGATCATTAGAACCATTCCTTTACAACAAAACGCATCGTAATCCAATCGTAATCCCTGTTATTATAAATTCTAAATCCGCAATGCAGGCAATGGCACAAGCAAGAGCTGCCAGAATGGCTGGTAAACGTATTCCTAGAAACAATGTAGCACCTGCTACTGAAAAACAAGAAAAAGCTGAATAAAGTGAAGTCATGTGCTTCACTTTTTCTTCATCAATTTTTCATGGTGTTCTATACATAAATATGATAAAATAATAAAGAATGTGAAAGGAGTGTTCCTGTGAAGAAATTATTAAAAATCTTATCTGTATTAGTGATTCTCGCCTTACTTTTGGCTGGTGTCTTCTTCTACAGTATTTATATATCCGTTGACCGTGTATCCTTAAATTATACAACCCTTACCTCACCTAAAATATCTGCGGATATGAATGATATTAAAATTGCTATGATATCTGATATCAAATACAATGGGTTTATGGGAAAAGATCGATTAACAAAGATGATCAATGAATTAAATGATGCAAATTGTGATATTGTATTATTTGGTGGTGACATGTTTGATAATCCTGCCACCAAAGAACCAGACAGTGCAGTTGTTAAAGAATTGACGGATATCTTAAAAAGTATTCAGGCTCCTTTAGGTAAATTTGCGGTATTGGGTGATCAGGATCAAGTTAATGACGATGTTAAAAATATTGTTTCTGATATCCTTTATCAATCTAATTTTGAAATATTAACAAATCAGGCAATCCGTATTCGTAATCATACAAAAAACAGTATTACCTTGGTTGGTATTGATTCTTTGATCAATGGCAATCCAAATCCTGACAGTGCCTTTAAAACGATTAGTGAGGATGAATACAATATCGTATTGACACACTGCCCTGATCTTATTTCAAGTGCAGACTTCAACAGCAATTATGTAGATGCGATGTTCGCCGGTCATTCTCTTGGTGGACAGATTTATTTACCTGTCATTGGGCCATTAAAAACCTTTGATGGCGCAAGAAGTTATAATCATGGCATGTATACTGTGAATAAAACGAAATTGTTTGTGTCCAATGGTCTTGGCACCATTGATATTGATATGCGTTTATTCGCCCCACCGGAAATTATGATCTTCCGTTTGCAAAATGGAAATGCCGCTTAAACATCTGTGCTATGCAGATGTTTTTTTCTTGAAATCGTATCAGAAAATATACAGAATCTGACGAAATCAGACAGGCATTTCTAAAGTTTTATGATTTGCATTTTTTTCTATTTTTCTATGCTATACTTTCCTTATCTTAAGGAGGAGCATTATATGAAATTTAAACAAGGACTGGCTATCCTGATGTGTACATTGCTGTTATTTGGCTGTACAAAAAAAGAAGAAACAATGACAGATGAAGTATCGGATATCATGGAAGTTTCAAATATGAAAATCAAAGTTGAAGATACCACATTCTATCTATATCAGCCAATGAATAAAGTTTTAGACAAATGGACTCCTGATCCATCTCTCAACATTACAAAGATTCAGGCAAAGGATCAATCATCTTTCAATCTGTTTTATAAAGCAGATTCCGAAAAAAAGATTTTTGTGACAGCATATAACCCTGAATCTAGTGAACAATCTGTAGAAAACTGTATCATCTTATACATATCTTTTGATGAATTCACGAAAAATATCAACAATTATGAACTGCCTCAAAATTTTAAATTAAATGAATCCAAAGAAGAGGATATCTTTCATACATTTGGTATTCCTATGTCATATCAACAGACAGCTACCCGTCGCACATATCTATACCATTCCTCTATGGATTTTACGAATACAGAACAGCTAAAATTAGAATTTGACCAGGGATTATTATTGGGAATGGAATTAAGAGGTACACCAGAAGGTATGAAACAAAAAACAAACACCTTCCTTACAGAAAAAGTATTAAAAAGAGCATTAATTCCCTTCTCCCCTACCAAGGATAAATCAACCGAGCTTTCCAAAGGTATCCTAGTCATAGAAAATAAAAAGATATCCGCAAATACATCGTTGAAAATCCTTCTTGATGATGGCTGGTCATGTGATTGGACTTCTGCACATATTAACAATGGCATTACCACAGTTTCCTTAAAAAAGAATGATGCGCATTATACCATGGATGTAAGTGGTGAATTTCAAAAGATAGAAGATGTCACAGATAAAAATATCATACAAACTATTGATTTCGATGCTCATGCGCATATTCAATTTCCTGAAAATCTGACAAGCAAATCAAATGCCGCAGAGTTCTTAGAAACATATGGTGCACCAACACGAATGATCTACACTCAACAAAATGCTGGATGTGGTTATATGTTTGATGATGGCTTGGAAGTTCATTTGACTTTCGACCCAGAAAATCATTTAACTTATACATCTATACGCTACCCCAAATAACAAGAAAGGAATTTCTAAATTATGAAACTAAATCAACATTTAATAATTTTATGCAGCTGTTTATTACTAGCTGGTTGTGGCAGCAGCCAAGATTCAACACCTAACACAAGCAAGCCTTCTTCCAATGCAGATAATTTATCGATATCCAATGTAAAAATACAGTTGGAAGGTACTGACTTTTATCTTTACCAGCCCACAAAAGAAGTTTTAAAAGATTGGGAACCAGAGAAACCGGTGGAAAATCTTCATACAGGAAAATATAAAGCGCTTTATTTTATCAACAAGAAGAATGATCAGGCTCGTATCAGTGTTCGTGTCTATAATAAAGAAATAGAAGACTGTTCCTTAGAAGATACCATCATAACGGAAATTTATACTGGTGTTTACAGCAGATCAAATGAAACCTTCCATTTACCTAAAGATGTAAAACTGAATGTATCAAGTGAAGAAGATGTATGTAAAGCGATTGGATATCCTTTGATTTATACACAGGAGGAAAAAGATCCTGTATTCATTTATAAAACTGCCTTTGAAGATAACAAGGCAGAAACGATGACCATAGAATTTAAGGATCATCGTTTAGATGGCATCACATTGCATGCAACTGGTACCAATCGTGATCAACCAGAAAAAAGCTTTGATCCTAAGTCATTAACAGGTATGGATCCTGTGGCATTTTCACTTAATAAACCAATATCTTCATCACTTTCTGAAGGTATCTTGGAATTAGAAGGTATAAAAATCCAAAAAAACACCCCTATCAAAACATTGATTGATCAGGGATGGACTACAGATTGGTTATCTCAGCATTTGGATTCTACCACAATTCCGTTGACAAAAGATAAAGAAAAATACATGATTGATGTCAAAGGTATTGTAAATGATATAAAAGATCTTACAAAAGAACATGTCATTACCAGTATTGATTTTAATGAAACTTCTAATATCATTCTGCCAGAAAATATCACACTTGGCGCAGAAATCAGTGATGTGATCAATCATTATGGCACACCATTTTATTTAAGCTATACAGATGACCAAGAAGTCTATGTAAAATATCAATGTGATAATGATATGATCTATCATCTTAGTTTTGATAAGAACAAAAAATTAGTTCATGGTATTGTTAGCTATTAAATGAAAAAAGGAGATTTCTCTCCTTTTCTTTTATGCTCTTAATTCTGCGTTGACATCCTTCTTTAAGGAAGCCATAATTTTTTCATGAATTTCATTGATTTCTGTATCCTTCAATGTCTTATTGAAAGACTGGAATGTTACTGTCAATGCGATAGACTTGTATCCTGCTTCTACATGTTCTCCCATATAAACATCGAATACTTCTACATTTTGAATAATATTTTCTTTTTCCAGTTTACCATTTTTCTTAATGCTGGAAATAATATCCGCTACCTTGACATCTTCTTGTACAACAAGTGCATAGTCACGAGTCACAGATGGATATTTACTGATTTCTGTGAATTTTACTTTTGCCGGTTTATTCTTTAACAGGATTTCCATATTGATTTCCATAGCAACAGTTTCATTGATACCATATCTCTTTGCAACAGCTGGATGAATCTGACCTAAGATACCCAGCAACTCTTTTCCAAGATATACTTCTGCGCTGCGATATGGGTGGAAGTTTTTCATATCTGTTTTGTTTTCCTTAAACATGATACGTTTTGCATCATATCCAATAGAAGCCATAATTGCTTCCAACAGACCCTTCATGGTATAGAAGTCCACATCGACACTGTATTTCTGCCAACGGTTTTTATGTAATGCGCCACTAGCGACAACACATAAACGTTCTTCTACTTCACCTACACCGTATACATTGCTCATTTCATATAACGCAATATCCTTGATGCTTCTTGCCTGATTGTATGCAATACATTCCAATAGACTTGGTAAAATAGAGTTACGTACATATTTATGATCTTCACTCATTGGTGAAGCTAATTCATAAACATGTTCCTGTCCCATTACAGCATCATCGATTTCTTTTTGACCTACTAAAGAATATGTCACAGCTTCATTGTAGCCTAAGTCTGCCAACATACCACGGAATTTTCTTCTCAAAGCCTGACGCTTGTTTAATGCGCCAAGGGTAGCTGGAAGCTCTGGTAATGTACTAGGTAAACGATCATATCCTAAGATACGAATCAGTTCTTCTGCGATATCTTCTTCAATAGATAGATCGGTACGATAACTTGGGATTACAACATGAATGTCTTCCCCGTTTTTAACAGGCTGTAAATGCAAATCACATAATACCTGCATGACTTCTTCTTCCCCAAAATCAGTACCCAGTAATTTATTGATACTTGCTAAATTCACATCAAATTCTACTGGTGTATAGTTATTAGAACCATATTGTTTGGTTTCTTCTAAACCACTGGCATCTGCATATTCACACAGTAATTGAACAGCACGATCCATTGCCTTAAAGGTAGCCATTGGCTCAATACCTTTCTGATAACGGACACTTGCATCTGTATTCAGATTTAAACGACGTGCTGTATTACGGATAGATACATGATTGAATACAGCAGCTTCGATTATGATACCTGTTGTTGTATCTTCAATCTTACTGTCATCTCCACCCATGACACCAGCAATACCAATTGGTTTGCCTTCTGTAGTAATAACGATATCATCTTTTGTTAATTGATATTCAATACCATCTAATGCTGTATATACTTCTTCAATACCATCTTTTACAGTAATCTCCTGTGCAGGTATTGCATGAATATCATAAAAGTGCAATGGCTGACCAGTTTCTAACATGACAATGTTACTGATATCCACAACATTATTGATAGATTTCATACCAGATGCCATCAACAGTTCTTTCATCCATTTTGGTGATTCTTTGATCGTCACATGATTGATCACTTTACCTAAGAACAATGGACATTTTTCTGTTTCACTGGATACATGTAGTTTTGTTTCTGTACCAACAGATGCAGCACCATCTGCATAAGGAATTTTTACTTCTTTATGTAATACAGCACCAGCTTCTAAAGCCATAGACCATGCGGCCATACAATCATTACGATTTGGTGTTAACCCGATATCTAAAATTTCATCATCTAATCCTAAATACCCTAATGGATCACAGTTTCCTACAGGTGCATCTTCATCTAATACTTCAATACCATTCTTACTTTCTTCACTCAGCATATGTGCATCTACGCCAAGTTCTAATAAAGAACATATCATACCATTGCTTTCCTGTCCACGAATCATACCTGCTTTGATTTCACCACCAGGAAGTTTTGCGCCAACACGTGCCACAATGACCTTCTGTCCAGCTGCCACATTTGGCGCTCCACAAACGATCTGTTCAATTTTTTCACCCAGATCTACTTTACAAACATGTAAATGATCACTATCTGGATGATCTACACATTCTAAAACTTTTCCTATGACCAGATTAGTTCCCTGGCTCATTTTTTCGATTCCTTCTACTTCAGAACCACTATTTGTGATCTTATCTGCTAATTCTTCAATGCTTAGATCACTTACATCCATATATTGACTTAACCATTTTCTACTTATGATCATGATGTACCCTCCTATTCAAAACGGTTGAACGTTTTCAAGAAACGAATATCGTTTGTATAGAAATCACGAATATCTGTGATACCATACTTCAACATTGCGACACGTTCAATACCGATACCAAATGCAAAGCCGCTTAGTTCATCAGGATCATATCCTGCCATACGTAAAACATTTGGATGTACCATACCAGCACCTAAGATTTCAATCCATCCAGTACCTTTACAAACAGGACATCCTTTACCACCACATACATGGCAGCTGACATCTACTTCTACACTAGGTTCTGTGAACTGGAAATAGCTTGGACGGAAACGAATCGTTCTGTTTTCCCCAAACATTTTCTTTGCCAGGAATAATAATGTACCCTTTAAATCTGATAATGTGATATTTTTATCTACGACCAATCCTTCACACTGCATAAACTGGTGAGAATGTGTCGCATCATCATCATCTCTACGATACACTTTACCTGGACAGATTACCTTGATTGGAAGTTTTTGTTCTTTTGCGCCTGCCTCTAATTCACGCATCTGTACCGCAGTTGTATGGGTACGCATCAATTCTTCCGCATTGATATAGAAAGTATCCTGCATATCTCTTGCTGGGTGATCCTTTGGAATATTCGCACGTTCAAAGTTATATAAATCCTGTTCTACTTCAGGACCTTCTCCAATTTCATATCCAAGACCAATAAACAAGTCTTCCATTTCCTGCTGTACAAGCATCAATGGGTGAATATTACCAAGTGTAGGTTTTTGTCCATCTAATGTGATATCGATTTTTTCTGATTCGATTTTCTTGTTCATTTCCTCTACTTCCAGCACTGCTTTACGATCTTCGATTACTTGTGCAAGCTGGCTTTTTACTTCATTGACCTGCTGACCAAAAGCAGGACGTTCTTCTTTTGGAAGATCCTTCATTGATTTCATTACTTCCTGAATTGGTCCTTTTTTACCAAGATATAAAACACGTAGACTTTGTAGTTCATTCATATCTTTACAGGACGCAATCTTATTCAGAGCTTCTTCTCTGATTGTTGTTAGTTTTTCCATGTCTAATCCATCCTTTCTGCCATAAAAAAAGCCCCAAGATACAGGAACGCTGGACATTGCGCGGTACCATCCTGTTTCATCTTGCGACACACCTTACTTATCATGATAACCGTCATGGATACGGGAGATGATTAATCTCACTCCAAGGTGAATTCATAAAGCCATACATCAAGAAAACTTTCAGTCCATGATTTTCTCTCCCTAACATGCTGGTGCCTTATTACTACTCCTTATCAACGTTTTCTCATTCATTATACCCAATTTGTCCTTTATTTACAAGCATTTTTTCTGATTTGTACACTATTTTGAATCATAAATTTTACAAAAAATTAATGAAAAAATCTGTATTCTGTAGTATCATGATACATAAGCAAAGGGAGGAATGAAAATGTTAAAGATTATGAGTGCAGGTCCTACACAGGTCAGAGAAAATGTACGTCAAGCTAGAAGCCGCATTTGCACAAACCCTGATTTAGACCCGGCTTTTTTTCAATCTTATGAAGAAACATGTAAGAAAATCAGTAGTATTCTGCATACAAACAACGATACCCATATCCTGTCTGGTGAAGGTATACTTGGTTTAGAAGCAGCCATCGCATCCTTAACAGAGCCAAATGATCGTGCTTTGGTTATAGAAAATGGTATCTTTGGAGAAGGCTTTGCGGATTTTATTCAAATGTATCAGGGAGATGTGACATTCTTTCATGGAGATAAATTAAAAGGCATCGATCTGGATGAATTAAAAGCATTTTTGGATAAAGACCATGATTTCGCATATGCAACACTTGTCCATGTAGATACACCAAGTGGTGTTTGTAACGACATTACCGCAATCTGCACTCTGCTTCACAGCTATGGTATTTTAAGTGTTGTAGATAGTGTGGCAGGTATGATTGGAGAAGAAGTAAACGTAGATGAAGCACATATCGATATCCTTTGTGGAGGCTCACAAAAAGCCATCAGTGTACCACCAGGATTAACCATTGTGACAATCAGTGATGATGCATGGAGAAAGATGGAACAGCGTAAAACACCAATTGCAGGATTTTATGTGAATCTTTTAAACTTCAAAAATGTTTTGAAAGAACAATGGTTTCCTTATACCATGCCAGTATCCGATATCGAAGGATTACGTGTTGCCATTGATAATATCTTAGATGAACCAGCTATTGTAAACCGTCATGAACGCATTGCAAAAGCTACAAGAGAAGCTGTCACAAAAGCAGGATTAACGTTATATCTGAATGACAATCACGCCAATACAGTCACAGTCATCAATGTTCCAGAAGGTGTATCTTCACCACAACTTTTACAAGATATGATAGATGATCATCATATTCTGATTTCCGGATGTTTCTCTTATCTGCAGGATAAAGTCATCCGTATCGGTCATATGGGAGAAAACGCAAATGTTGAAGATGTTGCTTTAACGCTTTCCGCATTGCAGGCATGTTTTACAAAACAAGGTTATCATTTATCATGTGATATGGAAGACGTATTCTTATCTTCCGTTCGTCAAGGATAGTTTCGACTATCCTTTTTCTTTTTATTTTATATCTTTCCAAATCATTTTCGCTTTCTTCTGATGATTTCCAATACCAATTTTTATCGCATCATCACCATAATGTTTATTTAAAATTTGTGCCATCGCTTTTTCCGCAGAAGCTAATAAACTTTCTTCTGTTTCGCTTTCTGCATACTTCATTTCTATGACGATATCTCGCTGGCCTTTTTTTGATTTCAAATATATATCTGCTCTCCCATATCCCTTTTCTTGATTACTCATGATTTCATAGCTATCACTTACGATGATGCATAATCCCAACATCAAAACATGATAACTGTTTTCATCCTTTAAATCAAAATAGCTGGGATAATTGAATAAAATTTCCTGATAGGCTTCTTCAAATTCTTTCATTTTTCCTTCTTGTATCATTTCAAACATCTCATATACATTACAATCATCTAATGAAAAAATTCTTTTTAAAATTTGTATTAAATCTTGTTTTACTTCTCCATTTACAATCCTTAATACATACTCATCAAAGCTTACCTTCGCTTTTATTGTAAGATATCCTGCATGTACCAATAACGCCCATAACTGTGTAGCACCACGCAATTCTATGTAGGCTCCTTCCAAAATACAATTGACCTTCATTTCACCTTTTTCTAGTAATTCAATATATTGCTTTTTTACTTTATTACTTGATTTTTCTAGTAATTGACAAACAACCTCATTACTTCCAGTGTTAATCCAATAAGATGCTAAAACACCTTTATCTGCATAATTTATTACAGACCATGGATTATAGATTTCGGTTCCTCCAATCGTATATCCATCATACATTTCTTTTACGTCCTGATTCAATTCAAGATGATGTGCTTCTAATAACGTTCTTGTTTCATCTTCCGTAAATCCAAACACATCTTTATATTTTTCATCCTGTATACTGCATACTTCTAAATTGTTTAATCCTGAAAACAAGTTTTCTTTCGCAATTCTTTGTATACCTGTTAATACGCCTTTATACAAATATTCATTATCTTTTAAAGCTGATGAAAGCATTCCAGTCAAAAGATCTTTTACATTTTCATAATACTTACCAGTCAATGCACTCATAAATGGTGTATCATATTCATCAATTAGGAATATAACATTTTTTTGATATTTTTTACTCAAAAATTCTATTAATCTATTTAATGAATTCTTTATGAAAACTACATTACTAAAATTATTTCCTTTTTTCAATTCTTCATATGTTTGACATAATTTATCTCTTAGTTCTTTTTCATCAAATGTTTTATAAATAGGATAATATTTTGCATACAAATCTTCCAAATGTTCAATCAAACTGCCGATCATGATATTTTCATTACCTTTACAATCAAAAAAACTTAAGAAAATTACTGGCCACTTGTTCATTTCTTTGACATATTCTGTTTGATAGATATAGGTATCTTTAAATATTTCTTTGCTATCCTTTGTGATATCGAAAAATTCTGCCAACATACTCATATTTAGTGTTTTTCCAAATCTGCGTGGGCGTGTGATTAATGTTACTTGATCATTTAATCGTAATAGTTCTTCAATCATTTTGGTTTTATCTACATAATAGGCGTTTTCTTTCTTAACCATTCGATAATTACTCATACCAATTGGCACATGCTTCTCTTTTGCATCATCCATATCATATAATACTTTTGATTCGTCAACACGTAAATCTTCAACGCCTTTTTCATACATTTCTATCTTTTCTCTGCCAATCGTTGCCTTACACCCTATATTCGTTAATCGGATATCCATAACAAAAGGAATTCCTCGTCTCTTTAATTCTTCCTCTAAAGCCATCACTTCTTTTAATCCTTTAAGTTTTACATTAATGATTTCATCATTACAACCTACGATTTTTTCTATTATTTCCTCTAAACTTCCCATATAACCACCAAGCTTTTCCTTTATTATATTTTCCAAGCCATTTTCGCTTTTTTCTGATGATTTCCAATACCAATTTTTATCGCATCATCACCATAATGTTTATCTAAAATTTGTGTCATCGCTTTATCCGCAGAAGCCAATAAGCAGTCTTCTTTGTCATTTTCTGCATACTTCATTTCTATGACGATATCTCGCTGGCCTTTTTTTGATTTCAAATATATATCTGCTCTTCCATATCCCTTTTCTTGATTACTCATGATCTCATAGCTATCACTTACGATGATGCATAGTCCCAAAAGCAAAACATGATAGCTGTTTTCATCCTTTAAATCAAAATAGCTGGGATAATTGAATAAGATTTCCTGATAGGCTTCTTCAAATTCTTTCATTTTTCCTTCTTGTATTAATTGAAACATACCTGCCACATCAACTTCATCCCACGCATAGATACGCATCATGATATATATTAAATCTTGTTTTACTTCTCCATTCACAATTCTTAATACATATTGATGATACGTAATTTTTTCCTTTATCGTCAGATATCCTGCATGTACCAATAATGCCCATAATTGTGTAGCACCACGCAATTCTATGTAGGCTCCTTCCAAAATACAATTGACCTTCATTTCACCTTTTTCTAGTAATTCAATATATTGCTTTTTTACTTTATTACTTGATTTTTCTAGTAATTGACAAACTACCTCATTACTTCCTGTGTTGATCCAGTAAGATGCTAAGACACCTTTATCTGCATAATTTATTACAGACCATGGATTATAGATTTCTATTCCTCCAATCGTATATCCATCATACATTTCTTTTACGTCCTGATTCAATTCAAGATGATGTGCCTCTAATAATGTCCTGGTTTCATCTTCCGTAAATCCAAACACATCTTTATATTTTTCATCTTGCATACTGCATACTTCTAAATTGTTTAATCCTGAAAACAAGTTTTCTTTCGCAATTCTTTGAATACCAGTTAATACTCCTTTATACAAATATTCGTTATCTTTTAAAGCTGATGAAAACATTCCTGTTAGAAGATCTTTTACTTGTTCAGAATATTTACCAGCATAAGCACTCATAAATGGCGTGTCATATTCATCTACCAAAAGAATTACTCGCTTTTCATACTTTTTATATAAAAAGCGCATCAAAAGTTCAATTGCATTAATCACAGTCACTTCACCATTTATACTAATATCCGCATCTAACAAAACATCACAAATTTCTAATAACTGATTTGAAAGAAATCTATCTTTTACGCTTTGAAATTCATCATAATATCTTCCATATTCTTTAGAAAGTTCCATATATAATTGCTTTATTAATTTTTCTTTTTTTCCTTTACAATCTTTTAGTGTCATAAATATCACTGGCCATTGATTCATTTCTTTTACATACTTTGTATGATAAATATAGGTATTTTTAAATAATTCTTTACTTTCCTTTGTGATATCAAAAAACTCTGCCAGCATACTCATATTTAATGTTTTTCCGAATCTGCGAGGTCTTGTGATTAATGTTACCTCATCATTCAGCGTTAATAATTCTTCAATCATTTTGGTTTTATCAACACAATAAGCGTTCTCATTTATAACATCACGATAATTGCTTATACCAATTGGCACACGCTTCTCTTTTAAAATTTCCGTTTCATATAATACCTTTGGTTCTTCAACATAAAAGTCTTGCATATTCTTCTCATAGATATCTAATTTTCTTCTGCTGATTGTTGCTATACATCCTTCATTCGTTAATCTGATATCCATTACAAAAGGGATTCCTCGTTCATTTAAAGCTTTCTCCAATGTTACAGCATCCATTAGTCCTTTAAGATTTACAATAATGTTTTCATCTTTATTACTCAAAACCTTTTCTATAATTCCATCTGTACTTTCCATATAACCACCCTCTCCATCACATTTTCCAAGTTATTCTAGCTTTCTTCTGATGATTTCCAATACCAATTTTTATCGCATCATCACCATAATGTTTATCTAAAATTTGTGTCATCGCTTTATCCGCAGAAGCCAATAAGCAGTCTTCTTTGTCATTTTCTGCATACTTCATTTCTATGACGATATCTCGCTGGCCTTTTTTTGATTTCAAATATATATCTGCTCTTCCATATCCCTTTTCTTGATTACTCATGATTTCATAGCTATCACTTACGATAATACATAATCCCAACATTAAAACATGATAGCTGTTTTCATCCTTTAAATCAAAATAGCTGGGATAATTGAATAAGATTTCCTGATAGGCTTCTTCAAATTCTTTGATTTTTCCTTCTTGTATCATTTCAAACATCTCATATACATTACAATCATCTAATGAAAAAATTCTTTTTAAAATTTGTATTAAATCTTGTTTTACTTCTCCATTTACAATCCTTAATACATACTCATCAAAGCCTAACTTTGCTTTTATCGTCAGATATCCTGCATGTACCAATAACGCCCATAACTATGTAGCACCATGCAATTCTACATAGGCTCCTTCCAAAATACAATTGACCTTTATTTCACCTTTTTCTAATAATTCTACATATTGCTTTTTTACTTTATTACTTGATTTTTCTAATAATTGACAAACAACCTCATTACTTCCAGTGTTGATCCAATAAGATGCTAAAACACCTTTATCTGCATAATTCAAAACAGACCATGGATTATAGATTTCTATTCCTCCAATCGTATAGCCATCATACATTTCTTTTACATCCTGATTCAATTCAAGATGATGTGCCTTTAATAATGTTCTTGTTTCATCTTCCGTAAATCCAAACACATCTTTATATTTTTCATCCTGTATACTGCATACTTCTAAATTGTTTAAACCAGAAAAAAGATTTTCTTTCGCAATTCTTTGTATACCTGTTAATACGCCTTTATACAAATATTCGTTATCTTTTAAAGCTGATGAAAGCATTCCAGTCAAAAGATCTTTTACTTGTTCGTAATACTTACCAGTCAAGGCACTCATGAATGGTGTATCGTATTCATCTAGTAATAAAATCACCTGTTTATTATATTTCTCATATAAAAATCTTATTAATAAACTCAATGCTTCTTGCATTAAAAACAGTTCTTTATCCGATTCCACATTTCTTAATAATATATCATAAACTCTTTCAATTCTTTTTTTAAATCCTATTGACTTTATATTATCAAATTCCAAGGAATATTTATCATATTCATAAAGCAAATTTCCAATCAAGCTCTCCATCATAAAACCTTCATCGCCTTTACAATCAAAAAAGCTTAAGAAAATCACTGGCCACTTATTCATTTCTTTGACATATTTTGTTTGGTAGATATAGGTATCTTTAAATATTTCTTTGCTATCCTTTGTGATATCGAAAAATTCTGCCAACATACTCATATTTAGTGTTTTTCCAAATCTGCGTGGGCGTGTGATTAATGTTACTTGATCATTTAATCGTAATAGTTCTTCAATCATTTTGGTTTTATCTACATAATAGGCGTTTTCTTTCTTAACCATTCGATAATTACTCATACCAATTGGCACATGCTTCTCTTTTGCATCATCAATATCGTATAATACCTTTGGTTCTTCAACATGAAAGTCTTGCATATCCTTCTCATAGATATCCAATTTTCTTCTGCTGATTGTTACTTTACATCCTTCATTCGTTAATCTGATATCCATAACAAAAGAAATCCCTCGTTCATTTAAAGCATTCTCCAATGTTACAGCATCCATTAATTCTTTAAGATTTACATAAATGACTTCATCTTCATGACGCAAAATTTTCTCTATAATTCCATCTATAAATCCCATATGTCCACCCTACCTTTTCATTTACTGCCATTATAACATTACATAGTTTTTTGTCCATCACATTATAATGTATATTTATATCGTATAAATAATAATAAGTGCTATTTAACAGCACTTACATTAATTTATTACTATTCGCTTTCATCTAGATTTTCTATTTCCAAGCCATATCCATATGCTTTCCATGATATGCGATACCAACCTTAAATGCATCTGGTGCATATTCTTCTTCTATGATCTGTTTTAACGCTTTTTCTGCTTCTTTCTTTAAACTGTTTGTAGTATCTTTTTGATATGATTCACTTTTTAAATATTTCAGTTCTATTATGATATCCTGCTTTTGTTTTCTTGACTTTAAGAAAATATCACATCTTCCTGTACCCGTTTCTTGATTACTATGTATTTCATACTCTTCATGAAGCTTATCTAAAAGAAGCACTAATAATATGTGATGTGCTTTTTCATTATCCAGATCATAATAGCTGTATCGTTCCTTCAAGATTTCAGTATATAACTCTTTAAATCTTGGCATATCTTTACTTGTTAATGCCTGTAACATTTTATTGATTTTTTTCTCATCTACTTTTAAATGGCTTAACATCATTTTCGATAATGCTGCTCTTGTTTCTCCATTCACGATCCTTACGATATAATCGCCTTCTTGTATTTCTTCTATGATCGTAAGAAAACCTGCATTGATCAATAATGCCCACAGATAATTATCTGTTTCTTCTTCCTGATAATTACTTTCTAAATCACATATTACTTCTACACTTCCTGTTTCTATCAATTCTTGATAATCATCGAAAAAGGACTGTGATACTTGTTTCAAAGAATCTTTAATGATTTGATTTCCTCCTGTGTTCACCCAATACCGCTTTAATTTTCCACTAGATGCGTATTTTACAATAGACCATGGATTATAGATTTCTTTATTTCCAATACGATAACCATCATACATGCTTTTTACTTCTTCACTCAATTTCAAATGATGACTTTCCAATAAGGCACGTGTTTCTTCTTCTGTAAAGCCAAACATATCTGCATATTTATCTTCCTGCATCGTACATACTTCTAGATTATTCAAGTCTGAAAACAAACTCTCTTTTGCGATTCTTTGAATACCTGTCAAAACTCCTTTATACAACATGGAATTATCTTTGAGTGTCTTTAACAATAAACCTCTTAATATATCTTTTACATGATCATAATATTTCCCTGCATATGCACTCATAAATGGAGTATCATATTCATCGATTAAAAGGATGACTTTTTTTTGATACTCTTTATTCAAAAATTCTATTAATCTATTCAATGAATTCTTTATGAATACTACATTACTAAAATTATTTCCTTTTTTCAATTCTTCATATGTTTGACATAATTTATCTCTTAGTTCTTTTTCATCAAATGTTTTATAAATAGGATAATATTTTGCATACAAATCTTCCAAATGTTCAATCAAACTGCCGATCATGATATTTTCATTACCTTTGCAATCAAAAAAACTTAAGAAAATCACTGGCCACTTATTCATTTCTTTGACATATTTTGTTCGGTAGATATAGGTATCTTTAAACAATTCCCTACTATCTTTTGTGATATCAAAGAACTCTGCCAACATGCTCATATTTAGTGTTTTTCCAAACCTACGTGGGCGTGTGATTAATGTTACCTGATCATTCAGCTGTAATAACTCTTCAATCATTTTAGTTTTATCTACACAATAAGCATTTTCTTTTTTTATCTCACGATAGTCACTTATACCGATCGGTACCCGTTTTTCTTTTGATTTTTCAACGTGATAAATAGAATTTGCTTCTTCTACATGTAAATCTTTAACGTCTTTCTCATACATCACCCTCTTTTCTCTGCCAATCACTGCATTACATCCTGTATTCGTCAATCGGATATCCATAACAAAAGGAATTCCTCGTCTTTTTAATTCTTCCTCTAAAGCTACTGCTTCTTTTAATTCTTTAAAATTTACACGAATGTTTCCATTTTTACAACTCCCAATTTTTTTTATTATTTCCTCTAAACAATCCATATAACCACCCTGCCTTTTCTTTATTGTCATTATAACATTGTATAGTTTTTTGTCCATCACATTATAATGTATATTTAGTTGTAAATATTCTATATACTGTATAAATCACATTATAAAAAGCAGGCGATTTGCCTGCTTATTTACGTACTTCTAATGTATTATAATCATCATGCTCCACAATGATAATTGAACATAGTAATTTCTGATTTCGATCATAGACTTCATATCCATTTTCTGCATGTATATTCTGATTTAATGGTTTTAAACTTATTTGATTATAAAGAAAATCCGTATTCATTTCTCTCAATAAGTTCTTTAAATCTTCTTCATCTTTCGTCTTTCTCATGATATAGCGTGGTTCATCTAATTCTGGTGTTCCAAAAATATGTCCCATCATCCAGTTTCGCAGTGGATGTTCTTTTACCTGCAAGGCACTTTCTTCAAATGGTATTTCATAAAAGTCATCATGAAAGTGCGTGACTTTCATTTTTCCTGTCCACCCTGCCATATATTGTGCCGTACCATATTCTTTTAAACCTCTGCTTCGCATATCCAGATATCCAAAATAACTCAGAAATAGCCAGACAAGCACAATCGCAAACCATTTATCAAATTTTTGACGTGTGGATATATCTGGTTCTATAATTAACAACACATAAAATGGAAATAGAAATCCTATAAACAGCAATATCAATAGTGTTTCAATTGCCTGATGATAGATCAACTCAGATAATGCCATGAAGATATATACGATTCCACTGGAAATGGCAATGACCCATTTCACAATGCTTTTTCGTATGGTTGTATCCTGATCTTGTTTCATCTTACATGAGGTATTGCATTAATTCATCAGGATCATCACTGTATTTCTTAGCTGTTTCACGACTTACTTTGCCACTTCTAACTAACTGTGCCAATGAGAAGTTTAAAGTCATCATGCCATCCTTGATACCTGTTTGGATCTGGGAATTGATTTGATGTACTTTACTTTCACGAATAAGTGCACCTACAGCATCCGTTACGGTCATGATTTCCATGGCGGCAGCTCTTCCCTGCCCATCTGCGGTTGGCAATAATTGCTGTGTGATGACAGCTTTTAAGATACCTGATAGCTGCATTCTGATCTGTGCTTGTTTATGCTGTGGGAATACGTCAATGATACGATCGATTGTCTTAGCGGCACCAATGGTATGCAGGGTACTGAATACCAAGTGACCAGTTTCTGCCAGGGTGATAACGGAACTGATGGTTTCATAGTCACGCATCTCCCCTACCAGGATAACATCAGGATCTTCACGCAATGCGGAACGAAGGGCTGTATCAAAAGAATCTACATCCCGTTCGATTTCACGCTGATGAATCATGGCACGTTTTGGCTGATAGACATACTCGATTGGATCTTCAATCGTCAATACATGACAGTCTTTATTTTCATTGATATAATCCATAACAGCCGCAAGTGTTGTTGATTTACCACTACCGGTAGGTCCAGTTACCAATACCAGTCCACGAGGCTCCATGGCAAGTTTTTTTAATACCTCTGGCATATTTAATTCATCCAGTGTCTTGATTTCATCATTGATGATACGCAAAGCCGCACATAGTTTTCCCTGCTGGCGATATATGTTTACCCTTTGACGATTGTTATCACTTGAAACATAGGTAAAGTCTAAGTCTTTTCCCTGTTTTAAATCATCCAGTTGAGCTTCATTGATCATGGATAAAATCATTTCCGTTGTTTGTGCATCATTCACATTCCCTGGATATTCCATCAGTTTTCCATTCCTTCGAATAATTGGTGCACCACCTACCTGTAAGTGTAAGTCACTGCATTTACTTGATCTGGCAAATGCCAGCATCTCATCTAACATACTCATATTTTCTCCTAATCAAGATAACTTGTGATCTTGTATAATTCATCCATTGTGGTGATTCCTTGTTTTACATAATCGATTGCCTGATCACGCAAGGTCTTTAAGTTTTGACTTGTTTTGACATAGGCATAGATATCATCAATATCGATTTTATTAGAAATCATCTTTCTTACTTCTTTATCAATCATGATTACTTCATGAATTGCTGTTCTTCCTTTATAACCCGTGTGGTTACATAAGTGACAGCCTGCCCCTTTATAGATATATTTTACATCTTCACCTAATACTGAACGATCAAGTTCTGTTGTGGATATCTTTTCTTTACAATGCGGACATATCGTTTTGACTAATCGCTGGGAAATACTTCCAATCAGAGAGTTTGCGACCATGAATGGCTCTACTCCCATATCTTCCAAACGAACGATAGTAGAAATAGCATCATTGGTATGCAATGAGCTTAATACCAAGTGACCGGTAATAGCGGCACGTACAGAAATACTTGCAGTTTCTCCATCACGTGTTTCTCCTACCAGGATAACATCCGGGTCCTGTCGCAATAATGCACGTAATCCCATTTCAAAGTCAAGTCCTGCCATATTGTTGATCTGCATCTGGTTACAACGTTCGATATTTTTTTCGACTGGATCTTCAATCGTTGAAATATTGATCTGACGTTTTGCCAACGTTTCCAATATCATATATAGTGTCGTTGTCTTACCACTACCAGTAGGACCGGTAAAGTAGATAATTCCATGTGGCATCTCTAACATCTTACATATCTTTTCATAGTTTTCCTGAATCATACCATACGTCTTGTTATGCATAATTGTCGTATTGCTGTTTAAGAAACGAAGTACTGCTTTTTCTCCATAAGAAGTTGGAATGATACTGACACGCAAGTTCATCTTTACACCATCAATCGTTGTCACAAAGTGACCATCCTGTGGTAATCGTTTTTCTGCGATATCCATATTTGCCATAATCTTAATACGTACAATCAAAGATGCATGCAGATTCTTCGCAAGTTGTACATAATCCACGATCATACCATCAATACGCATACGCACCATTGTCTTATCCTCATAAGCCTCAATATGGATATCACTCGCATTCTGGTTATATCCACGACTCAACAAAGAATTAAACAACTTAACGATTGGGGTATCATCGGTTTCTGAATTAAACAGTTCTTCCTCGTTAAACTCAAAAGAAGTAACGTTTTGATTGGCTGCCGTAGCAGCTTCTCTAGCCTTGATTTCCGCATAGTAATAATCAATTGCCTTTAATATCTCCGCCTTCTCACAAAGTCCAATAGACAAGTTTAAGCCTGTTACTAAACGAACATCCTCAATCCCATAGAAATTCAAAGGATCGCTTGTGACAACGGTTAATACACCATTTTGTTCAGTAATGGCAATTAAATCATACTTTAAAGCCAGTGCCTTTGGAATCTTAGCGACCGCATCAACTTCAATATGACTCGTATTCAAATCCACAATTGGTTCATTCAGCTTATCACTCAATGCCTTCAACATCTGTTTCTCTGTGATAAATCCCAAATCAATCAAATGCTGACCTAAACGTCTGCTTCTATCTTTCTTCTGTTCTGCCAGTGCTGTTTGAAGCTGATCTTCATTAATGTATCCATACTCCTTCAGCACTTCCCCTATAGGTATATTCTTCATAGGATCACTCTCCTTTTAGTTAACAATTGTCCAAGTCTTATTACTAGTGTTATACTTCACCTGTACCCAATATTTACTATTTAAATTGCCTAATGCATCCATTGGTGGTGTACCATCTAAAACATCAACTTTTGCTTCGAAATATTTACTATCATATCTAATTCTATCAGTTTTTATATATCCACTAGTCTCATCCCAATCTAATTGTATTTTTTGCCATACATATATGTTATCATCTGAATCTTTAATGCCCGGTATACTTTTTGGGTACCCATTTAAAACTTTATTCCATATATCACCATTATATTTTACAAACTTTTGTTTACCATATCCTTCAGTCTCACTAAATTCTGGAAAATCATAAATATTATCTATTTTATTAGCAACAGTACCAGTTAAATCTTTAGCTACATATATGTCACATCTTTTATTCGATTCTGTAGGTTTATCTATTTTCTCCCAAAAAGTTTCAGAATTATAATCGCCAGTAGGTTTAGCACGATCTCCATTTCGCATATCTTTAATACAACGATAATAATCATTATTATAAATTACAACATCACCTACTAAATATGCACTTGTAGAATGAAAGTTACCATCTATAACTTTCCACCTATAAGAACTATCTCCAGTAACTTCACCTAATTGATCAACAAATATATCAACAAGACATAAATACCATGTTGTTTTTTTAGTTACTGGATCAGTAACTGATACATATTGACCTGCCATATATAGTCTTCCTAATTGCAACTCTCCAAATTTATTCTCACTATTAATACAATCCATTTGATCAGCAACAGTTCCAAAATAATTTTCATCTTTATTATCGTCACCCTCGTCAGGAGTTAATGATTGATGTATTAAATCTCCTTTATAATATAAAATATATCCTCTTCCTTTATTCTCCAAAACTTGCACAGAAGGATTTTCTAAGTTACGCGTATTTCCTTTTTTTTCAAAAGGTGTAATTGTTGAATCAGCTATGATATTGCTTTCCATATTCAATAATTCAATTGTTGTAGCTGTTTTATAATACGTTTCTTCGTTTTTCTTTAAATTAAATTTTAAATCAACTCTAAATTGATCAAAGCCTCTTGCATCTATACTTAGCTTNTTTTTTAATAATAAAAACTTACTAAATTTCTGATTATCTTTTCATAAGTTGGTAAATGCCGATATATCCCGTATTTTAGGGCTTTATCGGTATTTTCTTTTCGGAAGATACCTTGCATAAGCTGGCATTTACCAGCATGAAAATGCAACCAAAAGTAGTAAATGAGTAGTAAATATAAGCTCCGATATTAACAAGCCAGTCTTTCCAGTTCCGCTTTTGCAGATTGAAATGTACCGTGTGCGTAATAGCCAAGTGTCATGCTTATGTTGGCGTGTCCCATGAGATATTGCAGGGTGTTTGGGTTCATTCCTCTATTTGCCATATTCGTACAATAAGTATGTCTGAATGAATGTGGTGTGATGTTCGGTAACTTATCCGTATGATACTTGTTATACTTCTTAATTAGTCCTCGCACCATGCCCTCATAGTTTCCTGCAACTTTAGGCAAGCCCTCACGGTTTAAGAATAGAAAATTGCTGTAACCACCTACAATCAGCGGTTGTGCTTTTCCTCTGTTCTTTAGTATTCTTTGGATTGCTTGATAAGCCCGTTCTGTCAATGGAAGTTCCCGTTTTCCGTTTTTGGTCTTTGGCGTTTCAATATAGTAGCCGATTTCGCTGTCTTTCAATAACTGGTGGTCTATATTGAGTATTCTGTTCTGCATATCAATATGCGTTGTCAGTCCGCAAAATTCAGAAATACGAAGTCCCGTTTCCAGAAGAAGTACAACCTCATCATAATACTTACTGTAAATCTTGTCCGTTTCCATAAAGGCAAGCAGGCGTTCTTCCTGCTCTGGTGTAAGGATAACTTTCTGCTCCGTATCATCTTCCAGAACATCACTTAGTTTAAATTCAAATGGGTTCTTTCTGATACAGTCGTCTTGTATCGCCATGTAAAATGACGCTTTCAAGGAACGCTTATAGTTATCAATCGTTTTATAGGCATATCCTTTTTCACTCATTCTGATAGCCCATTCTTTAGCGTCCGACTGCTTAACAGTATCAATCGCCCTCATACCCAATGGGTCATTTTTCAGAGCGTTCATAAGATACTGTCGTCCTTTTTCAGTAGCCCTTTTGATGCTTTTTCTTTGGCTGTTCTTTTTCTCGTAGAGCTGGCAGACTGTCATTTTACCGCCTGCTGTGTCGATACCGTCATTAAGGTCTTTTTTTATCTGTGCTTCTTTTTCCCTCAACGATATATCATCACGCTTTCCAGCAGGTGTCTTGTCTGTCGGTACAAGTTTCCAAGAATAGATAAATTGTGGCTTTCCGTATATATCGGTATATTTATAAACGTATCTTCCGTCTTTTCGCTGGCTCTCTCCATTACGCAAATTGCGATTTTTACTGTCTTTTCGTTTTACATTAGACATAGTGTAAAGCTCCTTTCCGTCATGGAATGAGCCGTGATACGCTATATCTTATTATACCATATCTACGGCTCAATGACATTAGATTTCGTCCAATGTATCTATGATTTTTTCAAATTGTTTTCGCTTTATCTGAATACGATTACCGTTTACGATAACCCAGCCAGCGTCAAGATTTTCTTCGGCTAATTTACGCAATTTCTTCTCGCCAATGCGGAAGTATTTGGACGCTTCTTCAATCGTCAGCGTATATTTTTCCCAGATAGGCACATCAGTATTGTTCATAATCTATGCACCCCCTTTACTGTGTGTCATTTTTTACAAGCAGGCAGACGGCTTTGGAAAGCTCCGTTAGTATCTCAACTATTCCCATTCTTGTGGGCAGAACCGCACCATGCGGACGTATCATTATTCTGTGAGGGTAGGTCGTGGCAAAGCGACTTTTCCAACGGTCGCTCTCGGATCACTGCGTGGGTCGCTCGCTTTCTTTTGGAAAGGTCGTGGCGTACAGTCCCCGTGGCTTGCTACCTCACAAACGTATCTGTCTGCTTTATTCAATTTTCAAAGAACCGTGGCGAAAGCTCATAAAAGCTCTCATTTTCAAAACAGTAGCGGAGCAGGAAAGAGGGGTGTCAAATCAAACTCCGCTGAAAACTGCTTATTCTTCGATTTCTAAAGGAATATCGAAATCTAACATCATTTTTATCAATGCTTCTCTGATACGTCCTTTTAACTCCATATCCACAGCAATATAGACGTTGCCGTATTCATCATAGAGTAGACGCAGACAGCATTTTGATATGTATGGGTCATAAAATGCAAGTATCTTTTCAATCGCTTTTGCGTCCCCGTCCGTAGCTGATGAAATCAGATAAAAAGACGGTTTCTTAAACGTGCGTTTCATTTTCTACTTTTCCTCCTTGAGTATTTTTTTCATAAGTTCCAATGAGTTGTACCGATTTTGAAAAACTCCACTTCTGGAAATGTTTTGTACTCTGGCAATTTCTTCGTTGTTCATTTCCAAGAAATAGTACATCAGTAAATTTTCTCGGTTACGGTCAGACAGCTTTTTCAAGGCTTCTGCAAGTTCATCGTCATAAACACGAATATCATTGCCACAAACATTGAAAATAGTATAGTCGGTTTCGTAATCGTCCCAGACAGTAAATTTCTCAACAATAATCTCTGGAAGTTCACAGAATGGAATTTCATTCTTTTTTCTTCGCTTCAACTCTTTTTGGTAATTCTTTACAATGCCTTTGACAACTTTCTTAAATTTACTTTCAAACTGGCATTGTATTGTTTTCTGGAAATCAGACGGTTTCATAATCTCACCCCCTTTCCAGCTATGACTTGAAAAGTGTTTATCCCTCTTTCCGCACCATATCTGTACAGCAAGGTGTGATTTGTTAAGTTGAAACCGAAAAAAGTTGAAAAAATTTTTTGGGTACAAAAAAAAGCCCGCACAAAACATATAGTCTGTACGAGCTTCTAAAGCTATTTCATATTCAGTTGTAAAGGTAATGCTGTTAGGTTGTATCTGAATTTGTAAGAGTGTACTTAAAGCGTTCCATAATACAAGCCCCCTTTAAAGCACTTATTTTACTGTCTTTTTCGTAATCTTATAGATATATTCTTCTGGTGTAGGGCGTTTATTTCCAAAATACTTTTTGAAATTTGCCTGCACCTCTGGGTCAGTGCTATTCATAGCTTCATCAATCGTTGCTTCGATATTTTCCCGAACATCAGCCAATGACATACCACTAGCCTTTGCACCAGCTTTCAATGCTTTTTTTATATCTCGTTTTTTTAGACCTATCATAATTCAATCTCTTTCTTCGTATCATTCAGAACGTATCTTTTTCAATAATTGCACACTTATAAAAACAGAAATAATCAGAATAATTACTATAGGAATAAATGTACTTACGTCAATATTCTTTTGTATCAACAAAGTATATCCCCATGTTGCAGGAAACAGTTTTCCCATACTTTCAAGAAAGTTTGGAAGTAATTCTGCCGAAAACATGATACCAGACAACATAATAGAGGGTAAAAAGACAACTTGACTATACATTGTCAGTTTTGCTTGATTTTTAACAGCTAACCCCAGCACACATGAAATAGCAAGCGATACAATAACAAATAAGGCAAGTGTTATAAAATATAACGGAATATTTGACGGGATAGTAGAGTGAAATACAATCGGTGCAAGTGTAAAAATAATCATGCTCATTATCATTAAATGGATAAATGCAGATACAACTAAGGTAATTACACCAAAACATAAAGGTATCCCATTTGCTATATACATTTTCTTTATGTCCGTACCATATACTTCAACCATTGATGGTGGTACACCTATGAAAGCTCCCATTGAAACCCCCATAACTGTCATAGATTGTATCAATGTATTCTTCGCTTCTGGCATTAAAGAAGTAAAAATACCGCCCATAATCGCAAAAAATAGTAGTGGGACGACATAGCAGGTTACTAATAGTGTTTTACTGCGAATATCTATTTTTAATTGTACCTTTATTCCATACAACATAGCTTTCATTGTTTACACCCCCTTGAAAGATTGATAAAGTGCTGTTCTAATGTACCTCGATTTACCTTTATATCGAAAATATCAATATTTTTCTGCTTGTATTCTTCTAAAATACTTAACAAGGTATCTGCAACATTGACAGCAGAGTATTCGTTTTCGCCCAATTCACTTACTATTTTTATGTTGTATTTCTTGCCTACTTTTGACGCTAATTCGTCAGTTGTACCTATGAAACTAATTACCCCATTATTTAGAATAGCGATACGGGTACAAAGAGCTTCAACCTCTGCCATATCATGACTAGACAAAATTATTGTTGTACCATTTTGATTTAACTTCCGAATTTCATTATGCAGAGATATACGTCCCTCTACATCAAGTTCCGTTGTCGGTTCGTCGAGAAATAAGATGTCTGGCTTTCCAATAAGAGCAAGAGCTAAATGTAATCTTCTTTTTTGTCCTGCCGACAATTCTGTGTATAACTTCTTTTGCAAATCTGTTACTCCCAACGCCATTAGTAAGGAATTATCAATCTCTGCACGTTTCCATTTCGAGAACAACTGAATTACTTCACTTACTTTCATATAAGCAGGTAACGAAGCTGATTGTAATTGAATACCAATATTTCCCGATATTTTTATATTACCAGAATGATATTTACGAAAGCCTTCGATACATTCAAGAATAGTTGTTTTACCTGCTCCATTGATACCCAAAATACCGAATACTTCTCCATGCTCAACACAAAAGTTAATACCTTTCAATACTTCATGGTTTCCATACTTTTTCTTCAAATCGGTAATTTCTATTGCATAAGACATTCCTACACCCCCTCGAAAGCATTTATACCAGCATTTTGAAAATATAACTCTAATGCAGGTTGCAGATATTCATTTACTTGTTTTTGCTTTTCTAACCACTCGTTATTATCGCCTATGAGATTATCAAATTTCATCAATGTAGGAAGCATACTCATATCCCCATTTGTAAATTCCATAACCATATTCCAAAATTCTTGTGCTAATGCTTGTGCCTGCTTATCCTCTGGTGCTATATTCTTCTCTTTTAACCTTATAACTTTATCGTTTAGTTGATTGAAACGGTGCATAAAGTCCATTCCGCTTTCTTTATCAAATCGGTTACGGATATGTTCTAATGTTGTATCATCAAAATGTTTTATTAACCAGTAATACTCATTGTTCATTTGTAGATTAACGATAATGTCAGCATATTTTTTGAAATCTACAACTTGCATTTGCAAGACTTCATTTTTTAATGTTTCAATCGCTGTTACTGCTTCTGTTAATTGTTCTATTTTCTGTTGAATAGCCAGCGACTGCTCATTAAGAACGGTTGCTACTTCTTCTGGTGTATCAAGAGAAATCAGTTTGTTTTTTATATCATCAAGCGAAAAGCCCAAAGACTTTAATGATAAGATTTGATGAAGTTTTATCATATCCTTATGCGTATATAATCTGCGTCCCCCCTCACTTTCAGTAGTAGGGGAAAGCAAGCCCTCTTTGTCATAATATTGAAGTGTTCGTACTGTTGTCCCCATTTTCTTTGCAAGTTCTCCAACAGTCATAAAATTTTCTGGTATAGCTTTCTTTTTATTCATGTTCCATTCCTCCTGCTTATATTATAATTCACGACGTTACGTCATAAGCAAGAGTTTTTTTGATTTTTTTGAAAAAGGCTTACACTTTTACAAAAAGTAAAATGTAAGCCTATTATCATTTACCCTACAATCTTCCAGTTCTGTATTTTTTCATAACTGTTATTCTGATTGTTCCACGAACGCCAAAGACGAAAATTCAAATATAATGAAATACATAGTGTTAATATTTCAGCAACGGGAACAGCCAACCATACACCTGTTATCTCAATGAACTGAGGCATTACCAACAAGCCTATCATTATAAAGCCGAATGTCCTTAAAAAAGAAATCAAAGCAGATAGCTTACCGTTAGATAATGCAGTAAAAATTGCAGATGAAAATATATTGAAGCCCGAAAAAAGAAAACTAAATACAAATATCATAAATCCGTTTATTGCAATTTTATATACCGCTTCATTTGTCCCAGTAAATAAACGTACCAAACTATTTCCATTTATAAAGGATAACGCAAAAATAAATAATGAACCTACAAAAATGAAAGAAATACAGATTTTATATATTTTCTTTAATCCGTAATAATTGTTTGCTCCAAAATTATAGCTAATAACTGGGGCAACACCCATTGAAAAACCAATAAATAATGTTGTAAGCAAAAATTGTGTATATATAATTATGGTAATAGAAGCCACACCATTTACACCTAATAAATTCATCATTGTACGATTGAAAAAGAATGTAGTAATTGCCGTTGAAAGCTGACTAACCATTTCTGATGAACCATTTATACAACTTTCTCCAAGTACTTTAATATCTATAATAGGTTTTACAAAAGACAATGTTCCCGATTTTTTACTAAAGACAATTATTCCCGTAATGGCTGGTATCAAATAACCAATTCCAGTTCCAAATCCTGCACCAGCAATCCCCATGTCAAATATAACCATAAAAAGATAATCAAATACGATATTCATTGCACCAGCACATACAGAAAGAACCAGTCCTAAAGTTGGTTTTCCTGCTGTTACAAATAAATTTTGAAATAGTACCTGCAACATACTTGCAGGTGTAAAAAGTAAAATAATAGTTAAATAGTCTTTACAATATGGAAATAAAACCTTATCAGCTCCAAGAGCATATATAATTTCATCAATAAAGATAATTCCTAGAACGAAAATTATTACTCCCAAAATAAAACCAAATAAAATAAGTAGTGTAAAATCTTGCTTTGCTCGTTTGGGTTCTCCTGCTCCCATTTTTCTTGCAACTATGGCACTACCACCCGTAGCTATCATTGTTCCCAATCCTACTATTAAATTGATAACGGGACAAACAATATTGATTGCTGATAAAGCATTTGTATTGACAAATCGTGATACAAATATGGTATCTACAATTGTGTAAAGACCCATAAATAACATCATGGATATGGTCGGGAAAGCAAATTTTAATAAAGACCCAGTATTAAAATTTTTTGCAAGAGGATTACTATTCATTTGTACTACCCCCATTTTTTGAGAATAATACTAATTTTTGTGTAGGATAACCAAATTCAACTAATAACTCTGCTTCAGCAAAGCCTAATTCTTTGTAAGCCTTACGATACCCCGTATCAGCTTTGTCGCCCTCACGGAATGTTGTTACAGAAATGTCTTTATCAACTAAAAGTTCATTCATAACCTTATCCAAAAATAGTTTTGCAATACCACATTTACGATATAACGGGTGTACTCCAAAGAAATCAATGCTTCCCGTATGATAGTTAATAGACATCAAAGCAATGGCAATAGCATTATCAGTTAAAATCAAAACTCTTTGCTCTAAAATACCTTTTTTTAATTCTGTTAAGAACTCATTCTCGTTCAAATTTGGAAAACCGTCTATTACTAAATAAGCTAGTTCTAGACAGGCAGGTATATCTGTTGTTGTAGCAAATCTGATATTTTCTTCCATTTCTTGTTGTGATAATTTTTGTTTAACTGTCTGTATCAAATCAAATCTAAGCTGTAACGGATAAAATTCTTCGTTCATTCGATATTCGTTAGGCGTCTTCTTATACATCTGCTTAAAAATATTTGTAAATGCCTGCTGACTTTCATAACCAGCAATAAGCGAGATTTCAAGAATGGATTTATCAGAAAACACTAAAAGTTTTGCAGACTCTGTTAATTGTCTGCGTTGTACATAGTCATGTATAGACAATCCAACAGTTTCGACAAACATTCTATGCAAATGATATTTTGAATAACCAACACCCATTGCAATAGAGGATAAGTTCAACTTTTCTGTGAGATTGTTTTCTATGTAATTGATCACCGTTATAATGTTTTCAACCTTATTGACCATTACAGCACCCTCCTTTCAGCTTAGATTATAATATCTTGTTTTCTTCAAGTTTTAATATATATTGCGGTTTTTGCATGAATCACTATTTTAGCGTATTCAGAACTATTTGTGAACATAATTCGATGAAAAGGTAGTTTGCATGTCATAGAAATATGATTTGCAAACTACTTTTTTTGATTTATCCTACAATCTTCCAGTTGCTATCCTTATGCAATACAAGCTCATACTGCGATACCTGCGTTGCCTTTGTCTGATTATCAAGGAATTTCACAGCTACCTTGACTTTCACATTGTCTCCGTCCTTTGTAAATACTGGGTTTACCAGTTCAGAATAAAAATAGTCCCTGCCGATAGGTTCAAGTACATTTCCAGATACATAATAAGCAAGCTCTTTTTCTGTGGCTGTCTGGTACAGCTTAAAGAATGTTTCCAGAAATGAGGTAGCGTCGTTGACGGTATCAGCGTCTACACTTGCGTCTGCTTCTGGTGTCTTAGGCTCATAGTCTGATTTTTCGATTGCTGGTGCAAGGGTAGGGTTTTGAACGATTACCATATCCCCGTCAGCGTCCACATGGACTTTTACGGTATAGGTTGCCTCGACATTGCTTGTCTGTTCTCCCTCTTTTTAATCTCCTTTGTTCTTGTGAATTAGGTCAACCTATACTATAATTATATTCGTAATAGTCTATTAGACAAGAACACACTATTTTGTAATATACTACCTAAAAAGAAAGTGATAGAACATCATGGAAAATAATTGCTGTGGTTTTAGTTGTCCGTTGAAGCAACCATTCAACTAATCGGCGGAAAATATAAAGCGGTCATTTTATGGCACTTAATGAATAAAACATTACGGTATAGCGAAATTCATAAGCTCATTCCAAAAGCAACAGACAAATGTTAGCACAACAGCTTCGTGAGCTGGAAAAAGACGGATTGATTAACCGCAAGGTTTATCCAGTCGTCCCACCAAAAACAGAGTATTCCTTAACTGAATTCGGAAAAACCTTAACACCAATTCTTGATGAACTATGTAACTGGGGAGAAAACTATTTACTTCAAAACTGATTGTAAGCCGTGATACGCAGATCTCACGCTGTGAGTTGTTTACCACGGCGTTTTTATTTACAGCTTAACTTTTGCTTTTTTTGTAATCTTATAAATGTATTCTTCTGGCGTAGGGCGTTTATTCCCAAAATATTTTTTGAAATTTGCCTGCACCTCTGGGTCTGTACTGTTCATAGCTTCATCAATCGTCGCTTCAATATCAGCCCGTATATCAGCCAATGAAACACCGCCAGCCTTTGCACCTGCTTTCAAGGCTTTTTTAATATCTCGCTTTTTAAGACCTATCATTTTTTTCTCTAGACATCTTTAAAATCAATCTAATTCCTGTTAAACAAGCTCCCAGCAAACAAATGATTACCAAAATAATATAAACGTGTTGCATACCATAAATAAAAAATTCATCATGTCCCAAAATATAGTCAGATACTCTATATCCAGCAAAATCACTCATAAAAAAGTACAATAAAGTTGTAGATAACGCAATACCAACTGTTTGACCTAAATTTCTAACCAACGAATTTACGCTTCCTACAATACCCAGCTTATCTTTGGGACACGTTGACATAATAAGTGCATTGTTTGCAGGTTGAAATATAGCTTGTCCAACTGCCATTGTTGCAACTGATAGAGCAAACAAAAAGACTGGAGAAGTTTCTGTTAATCTTGACATTAAAAAGAACCCTAAACTTAATACTAACAATCCTATAAAAATAACCTTTTCTGATGATACTTTATCAGAAATACTTCCAAATATTGGGGAGCAAACTGCTAACACCAGAGGAGACAGCATCATAAATAAGCCCGCATAGAATGGACTTAACTTCAAAGCATTTTGCAAATAGAATGGTATTAAAATGCTAGATGAAGCTATACAAATAAAAGATGTTAACGCACACACTAGATTGATTGAAAATTTTAAGTTTCTAAATATATCTAAATTTAAAAGTGGTTGATGTTGTTTCTTTTCCACAAAAATAAATAGTATTGCCAAAACAATAGATATGCCGATAGAAGCCATAATGTACGGATTTAATTGTTCTGTCTGTTGCGATAAAATCAATGAACCAAAAAACAACAGTGTAACAATAAACTGTAAAATAGCTCCTACTATATCCATACATTCATCTTTTCTCTCTCCTTTGGGTAAAAACCTTAGTCCCAATATAAATACACCAATACCAAATGGAACATTGATGTAGAAAATATAATTCCAATTAAATACAGACAAAATCATTCCCCCGATTGACGGTCCGACCATATTTCCTAATGCGACTGCGGTTACTAAAACTCCTAATGCTTTTCCACGGCTTTCTTTAGGAAATAATTCTGTAATAATACCGTGGTTGTTTGCCATATATGCTGAAGCTCCTATACCTTGTAGAAATCGACATATAATCAAGACAGCAAAAGAATTACTTAAGCCACATAACAAAGACGATACGGTAAAAAGAATTGTTCCAAATTGAAATATTTTTGATTTTCCACAAATATCTCCTAAGCGCCCCCAAAATAATATTGTTGAACAAATAATAATAGAATAACTGGCGATTACCCATTCAACAGCCGATATAGTTACATTCAGTTTTTCTGAAAGGACAGGCAGAGCTACATTAACAATACTTGAATCTAACGTAGCCATAAAAGTCATTGCAATTATAGCAATTAGAACAACTGTTCTCTTTGTCGTTTCAATATGAATTGATTTATTGTTCATAACACATCTCCTTATTAGTATTATTTTGTGATTTACAACGCAAACCACATATCATATAATAGGAATATATACAAATATTTTCAATAACTGTATTGCTGTATATTAGCACAATTTTGATATGTGAGGATATTATGAATAATAGAGATAATTATTTTAATAGAAAAGGGCAAGAGAGTTTTGTGGATATTTTTAAAAAATCGGATATTAAAAATGGACAAAGTTTTCCCAGACATTGGCATGAACATTTACAAGTTTATTACTTTATTAGCGGAACAGCTAAATTAGAGTGTGGTAAAAATAATTTTGAAGTACAAGCTAATGATTTAGTCATTGTAAATCCTAATGAGTTACATTATTTAGAAAGTACATCAGATAATTTGGTTTTTTATACTATAAGATTTGAACCTTCCTTTCTTTTCAGTAATCATGTGGATTTATTGCAAACAAAATATTTAACTCCCATTACTTTAAATAGAATTGAATTTAACAATTTAATTCAAAACAACACAGAACTAACAGAACTAGTAAAAAAAGTCCTAATGGAATACTTCAATAAAAAAATAGGTTACGAATTGGCAATAAAAGGTTACATTTATTATTTAGTAGTTACACTGTTAAGAAACCATGTTCAACATATTCTTACACAATCAGAATTAGATGATAAGGAAGCTACTCTTATAAGATTTCAACCTGCATTTGAACTGATTGAAAAGAAATATAATGAAAAAATAACATTATCTAAACTGGCAAATACGGTAGGATTAAGTGTTCATCATTTTTGTCGTAGTTTCAAACAATTAACGGGAAAAACTACAACCGATTATATAAACAATATACGTCTAGACAAATCAATTTACTATTTAAAACAAACAGATTATAACATCACAGAAATTGCTTTAATGTGTGGTTTTGAAAATGGTAATTATTTTAGTCGAATATTTAAAAAATATCATTCCACCTCGCCTAGTCAATATCGAAATTTGTATAAAAATTTAGCCGTAACTCCAAAAGAATAAGTGGTTACGGCTAAATTATTCTATTTATACAATCTTCCAGTTACTATCTTTACGGAGAACAAGCTCATACTGCGATACCTGCGTCGCCTTTGTCTGATTATCAAGGAATTTCACAGCTACTTTCACTTTCACATTGTCCCCGTCCTTTGTAAAGATAGGGTTTACCAATTCAGAATAAAGGTAGTCCCTGCCGATAGGCTCAAGCACATTTCCCGATACATAGTAGGCAAGTTCTTTTTCTGTGGCTGTCGGGTACAGCTTAAAGAATGTTTCCAGAAATGCGGTAGCGTCATTTACCGTATCAGCGTCTACGCTTGTGTCTGTTTCTGGTGTCTTAGGCTCATAGTCTGATTTTTCAACTGCTGGTGCAAGGGTAGGGTTCTGAACGATTACCATATCCCCGTCAGCGTCCACATGGACTTTTACGGTATAGGTTGCTTTGACATTACTTGTCTGTTCTCCCTCTTTTATCTGCTGATCTACTTCGTAGGTAGCAGAAAAAGTGTCCGTTCCCGACTGCTCGATATGCCATACAATCACATCTGTAACTGTGGAGCTGGTCGGTATGCCGGTTCTAATGGTATCTATATTTAAGTCCTGCAATTCCTTTGTCAGATAACCGCTGATTGCCTGCGCCCTTGCTTCAATCGCTTCTTTGCTGTTATTCCATGTGTAGTAGGACTTCGCAAAGTTCTTCACGAAATTTTCTATCCCGTTGGTGTCCTGCAAGCGAAGCTCTATGATTTCTTTTTCATGGGTGGTGTGCTGGTCGATAGCGGTAAAATTTTTATATACCCCAAAGCTCACGCTTGCGAGAAGCACCACCCACAACGCAATCACGGTTTTCTTATGTGTGCCTACCTTGACAGTACGCCCCTTTTTTTCTTTGACATTTTCTGTCTGTTTCTTATTCTTCTTAAACATAATGTTATCCTCACTTTCTATTGTTTTACTCGTCCTGCACCGATTAAGTGCTGTTGCCAGTAACTATTATTTAGGTCTGCATATCCTATCGGATTTCCTGCGTGGTACATCTGCGTCGGCGAAACAAGAATACCGACGTGTGTTACATAACTTCCAGCGTTATAGGTAGAATGGAAAAATACCAAGTCCCCAGCCTTTGCCTGCGAGAGTGGAAGATGTTGGGTGGCGTCATACTGTGCTTGTGCTGTTCTCGGTAAGGAAACACCAGCTTTTCCATAGCACCATTGCGTCAGCCCCGAACAGTCAAAGGAAGTGTTTGGATTGCTACCGCCATATACATACTTCCAGCCTTGATATTTCAACGCTTCATTCATGACCTTTTGTGTCAGCTCTCCCGATACCTGCGGAACAGTTAAATACTGATTGACTAATTCCACATAAAATTGATTGCCATACTGATAACGCCAGCCACCATTTTTCGCAAAGGCTATCGGGTTGGTGTAGGTTACTTTCTTTCCACCCGATTTCTCACGGGCGAAGCTCTCTGCAAGATTGTATGTATGTTTCTTTCCTTTTCCTGCCACATATCCCACATAGCCACCGCCATAATTATAGGACTGTATCGCTACATTCAAATCGTCGATACCTTGATTTTTGCAGGAAGAAAGCAGGGACGCAAAATATTTACACCCCTGCTTGATTGAGCTTTCTGTATCTAAAGAGTTAGGCGGTAAACCAAGACTTTCCGAACTCTGCATAACATCTACTGCCGTACCGCCACTTTCTACTTGAATGATAGCCAACAATACATTGACATACTCGGAAATACCGTATTCTTTGGCGTATTTTTCCACCATAGGCTGATGTTTCAAGACTTCTGCGGATAGGTTCATACCCGTAATGCCAGAAGAAAAATTGCTGTTCTCATCGTCGCTGTCCGCACTAATGAGGACACCAAAGAAAAGCACCAGAGAAAAGAGGATAGGAAACAGACTGCCAATAAGAGCGATATGTTTCAGTTTCATTTTTTCTTCTGTCCTTTCTTCGTTACAAGATTACGGCTTTTCTCTATGGTCTGTTGGTTCTTCTGGACGCTATGGGTCTGCTGAACCTTTTTCCTGCGGTCTTTGGTGTAATTCTGGCGTGTTTCCTGCAATACTACTTTTTCTACATTCTGCCTATGTACTTGCTGTGTAAGCTGGGTTGCTTTTCTATCAGAAGCACCAGAAGATAGCGGACGCTCTTTGATAACGCTTGTCTTGACTGGCTCGCTTGCTTTTGAAGTGGTCGCTGTGGCAGGGCGTTTGATTTCCTGCGTTTTTTCTGTACTCGGCTTTGGAATGGTTGAAGCTGTGGCTGGTCGCTCATGGGGACGGGTAGCTCCCGTTGTCGCTGATCTGTCAGCCTTTCGCTGTGCCTGCCTAGCTTCTTGTGCTTTTTGAAGCTCCATACGCTTGTCAGCGATATTTTGTCTATGCTGTTCCTGCTTTTCCAATCGTCCCGTCTGTCTGGACTTCTGTTCCTGCACCATGCCACGCTTAAAGTCAGACACGCTGGACTTTGCCTTTTCCTTTGCGGAATACACCGCATAAGCGGTTTGCGTCGGCATATCCTTGATGTTTTCTTTGACAGCGTTTGCCTTGTCTTTCACTTTATTTTTCGTATCTAAGACAGCACCCACCTTTGAGCCTGCACGCTGTCCCATGCTGGAAGTGATATTGCCCCGATTTTCTTTAGAAGCTGTATTTTTTCTTTCAGCCCTCTTGCCAGCAACGGCACTTCCAGCCACCGCACCAGCAACACCGCCCGAAATACCGCCAGCACTTACAGCTCTTGCAATACGGTGTTCCATACGCCTAGCCCTATGTCGCATAAACAGATACGGTCTGCGGAAAATCCTGCGTCCCATGCTTTGACTGTCATTAGCATTCAAAGAGAACATACTCATTAAGTCGCCCAGCTTCATATAGATACCAGCGAAACATACTATCTGCAAGAACGCCACCATGAAAAACGGATAATCCGTGGAGATGTTATAAAACATACTGGAAATGCTGAACGCCACCGTTACAATAAGCGTTATTCCTGCCCGTGTCATTATGGTATTAAATACCCTTACGATTGCCTGCTTTGCCATGCTTTCATAGCTCGGTATCATGGAAAGCAAAAAGCTGATAGGCAAAAACATTGCAAAGATAATAAAAAGTATCTGGCTAAATAACATCATGCCCGTAAGCAAGAATACAAATATCGTGATACCAAGATTAAAGAACAAGAGGAAGAACACCATACCCAAACGGTTTACCACCTGCGGTATCGTCAGATTGTTGTTGTCGTTGTCCTCGATTTCTGTTTTCACGACTTCCTCTCTGGTTTTCCCGTCCTCGTCCTCTGGGCTTGCCGATACGAGAGCTTCGACACGGTCTGTCCCGATTTCCTCTGCGTTGCTGTTACCGAATTGTAGAAGTAGCCACGGCTGTTGTACTTGAATAGAAAATAAGCTGTCCCGTATCAAGTCCACGCTGTCCTTGCCCACGCTGTCAGAGTTTGGGAGCATGATTTTTGTTCCCAAGTCCAAAGAAGCGGTGCTGATGTCTGATGAAAACTCATTTATCTTCTTGATGTAGTCGGGAGCATAAGCAATAAATGAAGCGGACAGCACGAACACCACCACAAAGTTGATAACAGCGTGAAGTGCCTTGCTGGTTTCCCGTTTGATAAGTCCCGTATAGGCAACATACATTCCCACCACTAAGATAATGAGAAGCAGGAAACCAACATAAAAGCCCGTAGAAGAAAAACCATTCTCGGTAACGCCTGCAAGGGTCTGTATGCTCTTTCCGATACTGTCTGCCATATCGTTAATAAAATCAAGTTTATAGGCTTCCTGCACCACATAGCCCGTTGCGTTGGATAAGTATAGGCTTATCGTCCAGACAAAGTTGGTAATACAGTAAAGCCCGTACTGTACCGATTTTCCAATCCCGTCCAGCCAGTTCCACGGCAACCACGACCAGCTATTATCTACATAAAAATCAAGCTGGTAGTTGGAAAGGGGATATTTTGAGTAAAGATTTTCTGCGTTTATGGTATCGTCCACAAGCCCCGTCGCATGAGCCACCGTCCCCAGAAGTGAAAGCAGGATAAGGGAGAGTGCCACCACGAACAGAGCCATTTTGAGAAAGTGGAAAATCTTCTTTTTTGTGAACGCACCTTTTATCCTTTCTTTCATCACTCCACCTCATTTCTCTGTACGGGCGGTCTGGTATCAAAAGCGTGTAGCAGTTCTTCAAAGACTGGGTGTATCTGCACCACACCGACACGTCCGTATAAGTCCTGCAATAAGCATTGTCCGTTCTCCAAATCACGCAAGCGTTTCTGGTTGTTTTCGTCGTCCTTGTCGATACCGAAAAATTCTAAGGTCTGTTTTATCTCGTTGATGTCAGTAGAACGGAAAGCGAATTTTAAGCCGATATTGTTTTTCAGACTTTCCTTTGACACGTCCCCAGAAGATTGTGTAACGAAATAAACGCCTGCCTGCATAGCTCGTCCAGCACGAACCAGCTTATTTGATAAAGTTTCGCCTTGTGCTACATTTAAGAACGCCCACGCTTCATCAAGGTCTACAATCTTAAAAATGCTTCTGTCGCTGTGAATGAAGTCGAGTGCAAAGGTACTAATCACAATCAGCATAGACACCGACAATAATTCAATAGTCGTGTATTCCTCAAAAGTGGTATCTTTATCTGGCAGTACAAGGTCTGCTACTTGAATGATATTGAGCTGGTTATCAAGGCTGATTGCATTTTCCACCGTACCGTCCGAAAACAGCAGATGTGCAAAGTCGTAGTCTGTGAAGCTGTCGATATGGTCTGCGATATTTCTTGATACTGGCGTATCTTCACGGCGTAACTCGTCTATCACATGAAGCAAGTCCCGTTTGTCGCTCTGGGTAACGGAACGCACCGCCTTACGAAGTACGGGGAACTTTTCTCCGTCCCTTGAAGAAATACCCGTAAGGAATGTTAAGATGTCGATTGCCAGACTTTCAGCGTCTTTTACATTCTTCATAATCACAAACGGGTCAAGAAGTCCTGCATTGTCCTTGTCGCTTGTTAGGTTTACGATATTGATTTCATGGGCGATTTCTGGGAGCGTTTCTTTCCAGTTGCCACGCTCACTTTTAGGGTCTAACAGAAGTGCTTGACCGCCAAACAGCACCGCATAATATACCAGAAGATTGTTACAGAACGATTTCCCACCGCCAAGCGAACCGACAAAAGCAGACGCTAAAGCGTTGGTAACTGTACCTTTTACACCTTGACTGGCAAGGGACGGTTGCAGGTACACATTTCTTCCCGTATCAACAGAATAGCCCATATAGATACCCGTAGTTTCTCCTAACTGCTGGGTCGCACCAAAACCAAGCCCTGCTAGAAAATCTGATTTTACATACTGCACATAATCATTGATATATCGCTTGCTGGCAGGAAGAAATTCTGAATGAAGCCCCAGCATATCCCCAGCAGGACGCACCAGTTTTACATTGAGGTCGTCGTAAAAGTCCTTGACTTCATCACAACGGCGTTTCAGCTCGTCAAAATCGGGTGCAGACACCCGTATGACGTAGCTTAACTTATACATACTTTCTTTGCTCCGGTCTAAGTCCGTTTCCAGCTCGTCCACGCTGTCTAATGCGTCCACCACATTTGAGCTGGTTTCACTTCCTGCTTGATAAGCGTGATTGTCAAGGTCTTTCAATTCCTTTTTCTTGTTGCGGACTGTCGTTAATGCTTTCCGATTTTCCACGATTTCTACATTCATAGAAGTATCAACGGGGAATGTGAATTGCTGTTGCTGGAAATAAAAGATTTCACTTGACGGAAAATCAAGCTCGCCTACAATCGCATTGACGGTAAAATAAGACACATAGCTTTCCTTGTCCTCATGTTCCAAGCGTAAATACCGCTGGCTTTCCTCAATCACACACCTTGTCGGACGGATAAGGTCGTAGTATTTTATCAGCGTTTCTTTCTTCAATTTCTTCTTTGGTAGCTGGTACTCATAATCTTCATAAGCGATACCGTCCCTGCCGTAAAGATGTTCCATGAGATACCCAAAATCATTGATTTCCAAGCGACGCACCTTAAAGCGACGGGAGATTTTATTTTCCAGTAACTTTTCCATTTTCATGTAACGGTTGATTTCATCATTCGGCATGGAAACAAAATCATTCATCAGCGTATGGTTCACTTCATGGAGAAATTCTGTAAACGTCAGCCACGCCGATTTTTTGATGTTCTTCAGATTGAGCTGTTCTTCCGTAACCATGAGCTTAAAGCCAAGAAAAAAGCGGTAGTCCACTTGATTGTCCCCAATCATAGATACTAACGCTTCGGTCTGTTCGTCTATTTTCTGGTAAGCAACTTCCTTTAATTTTCCCGTTACCAGTTTCTTTGACTGTTCCTGCATACTGCGGATTGAGCTTTCTGTGGCAATCTGCAAGGCATGAATTTTACCCTCACGGGACTGTGCGATAAGCTGGCGAAAACTGTCATGCACGATAAATTTCTGCTCTGCGGATAGAAAAGAATAGTTGTACGGTATCAGCTCATAGTAGGCGAACACCTCATTGTCCTTGTTCCAGACAAGGTTATTGTCAATATATTTTATCGGGAACATAGTTCACACTCCTTACTGCCGTGATTGTTTCATTGAGTATCTGCTTATGCAGTTTTACGGCTTTTCCTGCATAAGTGATTTTGGGTCTTAACACATAGGTTATCTGTGATTTCAAAAAGCTGTACGGCTTCTTTCCGTCAAAAGTTTTCTGCGACATGAACCAAGTGAGAGCAACGGGAATACCGAAGTATTTGAGAAATGCTCCCTCAATCATGGAAAGTGGGGGAATATCCCCAAACAGAATGATGATAAATTCTGTAATCACAAACCATGTAATCTGTGTAAAGGTAACGGGAAAGGGTAAGTTAAAGTCATTGATTGCATACAAGACTTTTTCCACGTTCCAGATACCCGTGTAAGATTTAATCTTTTTCAAGTTCTTTCAGCTCCTTTCGTAAGTTCTTCAAAGAGAAAAGGACAGCCATGTTTCAGACTGTCCCTTAAAGAGAAATACGCTGTCAGTAGCAACCATGCTTGTCGCTGATCGTCCAGCGTTAATATGGTATCTCGCACATACCTCGGCTTGTTTCAATAAAGCAACCGCCCATATCCAAATCTCGCCCGTAGGCTTCATAGTCAATGTAGTTCTGTAAGCTGGGTGGAATATCTCCAAGTGCCTGCAATTCGTCTATGTAGTAGTAGGCAACATCTGTCATGGTTTCACAATCGGGATAAAAATAAATATCGTCCTTATTTTCCACGACTTCTTCCAGCGTTCCATAGTGGCTGATAAATTCGTCCAGACACTCTACGATATAGTCGGGAAGTTCCTCTATCATTTCATACATCTCATTGAGTTCTTCAATGGAAACATACTCGCCAATCTCAATAGGGAAGTTGTCGGTATCATGGATAGCGTATTCCTCATACCGTTCATTCAACCCGATTTTTTCTTTCACATCTTCCTCGTCAATGGGAAACGTGAACCAAGCACCGACTAAATAGCCCTCATTGTATTTGCCAAGATTAGCAATATAAACCGCCATATCATCAATCATAAGCACCACCTCATTTCCTACTCTGGCAGTTCAAAGACGCTGTGTTCTGTTACAAGATAGCGTCTATTTTCCAGCAAATGAGAAGCGTAGGCTTCAAAGTCAAAGTAATATGCTTGACAGTCCTCGGATAAATGTTTGAATGTCGGGTCATTCATCAGCTTTTGCCTTGCAACATCTATCATGCTTTTGCAGTCGGGATAAACTGTAATCACGTTTCTGCAAATATAAAGTGCTTCTAAATTCTCAAACACCGTAAGAAGTGATACATATTCTTCCTGCATATCACTTGAAAGCTGGCGGTACATAAAATCTAATTCGTTGAGCTGATACACGCTTGTATGTTCGTGGACTTCATCAGCAAAAGGCAGTACCTTTTCGATAATGTGGTAATCTTGACTTTCTGCACCGACACCTAACTTTTCTTCAAACTCGGCAACATCTATCGGCAGGTCGAACCAGTATGATATTGTTTCTTCGCCAGTTGTTCCCCTCGTTTCCACCAGCACCCTTGTTTCCTGCATTGTTCCTCACGTCCTTTCTGTTGGTTCATCACATCTTTTAAGGTCTGGTACGACATACCAAACACATATTTTGAAAAATCTTCTAACTGTCTTTCTTCATAGTCGGCAGGGTTCAGTCGTTTCATTTCCTGCCACACCTTACGCTTGTAAGAGGGCAGGTCGGAAATGTATTCACAGCCGACGTTTGCCTGCATATCCTTAAAAATATCGTTCATTTTATCACTCCAATCTGAAATTTTGGCAAGAAAAAAGCAGTCAATCCTAAGATTAACTGCTTTGTGTGTATGGATATGAAATTGTAAAACAGAAATTTGTTCAATCACTTTTACACATTTGTTGTGTTTATTTGAATAACGCAAACAAGAGTACACAATAATGTAGCAATATTGATAAAAATATTACTAATTTTTTTGCTTTTCCGACGAAAACTAATGCTGATAATGATAAATATAATACTCAAAATTGTAAAAAACAAATTCCATAAGTATGAATTATACATGAAATTACCTTTTATAAATTTTGCACCGAAATTATTAATATCAATCAGTAAAATAAACACAGTCAAAATCGTACCAGCAATATACGATATAAAAGCCAATCGTTTAAACCTATTATAAGACCATATAGCCACCGAAAAAACCAATAATAGAATAGGGTATGAATAAATACAAACAAAAAACCACATTAACTTTGTTGATGAACCTATTGCGTCCATTTATACTCCCCTTTCAAAATATCTTTACTCTATTATTTTTAGAGCAATTTCTTTAGCAAAAGTACTTGAAACTCGTTCTTTTTGCAAACTATCTTCAAGATATACAGCAAAATACTCCCTTTGTTGTCCCTTTTCAGTAAAACCTAGAAACCATGCTTCTCCATTTGTACCAGAACCAGTTTTCCCATATACTTTTCCCCCTTGCTCATCTTCAATTAACATAATTTTCTTTAATATTTCAACATTTTGACTGTCATAGAAACTTTTACTTTCAAAAATTCTTGATAAAACCTCTACCTGTTCGTATGGAGATATTTTCAAAGATGAACCGAGCCAAAACCCATTCAATTCTTTGTATGGATTTATCATACTTCCTTCCCATGCTGAAACATCACAATTACCATATTCCAACTCACTTAGTTCTTTTTTGACTTCTTCTTCCCCCACTCTGTTTATAATCTGATGAAAGTACCATATACAAGACGTTTGAAATGCTTTTTGCAAAGTTAAGTTTTCGTTCCATTCTGAATTTGGATATTGAGTTCCATTATAATTCAATGTGGAAGTTTCATCTTTGATAATATTATTGTGTAACCCTATTAACGTAGAAATAATTTTAAAAGTTGAATATGGGGATACTTGTTGTTCTGCCATATCTTTATTATAAAAAGAGTACTTGTTTTTTGAGGGACTGTATAAAACTGCACAGCCATTAACACCATTAAAATCATCACTTAAATCAAGTATTTCTTCCTCATTGCTCTCGCTCACTTTTTTTTCTATTTTTGATTGTTCTAATTGATTTGTTTCTGTCCTCTCTATTTTTTCTTGTCTAGCCGAACACCCCGATAACATTATAAAGCATATTGCTGAAATACAAGTAATCTTTAATAATCTTAACATATTTTGCTCCTTACAATTTCCAGTTTGTGTCTTTATTCATACCCATATTATACCATTCGTATGTCAGCACCACAATAAAATTTTATGCTCCGATAATCTTATTGAACAGCTCTAACAGTACATCTTTCACACCGCCAGCATTGAATACCAAGCCGACAGCAATTAAGGCAACTACCAAGAAGCCGATAAGTTTGGAAAACTCACGCTTGAAACCTAAGTAGATACCGATAACCACGATCGACATAAGCACCAAGCTCTGTGCATTTGATAAAAACCATTGATACAAATTTTGTCCGAAATTCATTTAATTGTCCTCGCTTTCTTTTAATTGTTTCATTTCATAGTCAGCTTCTTTGCCGACATTCAAAATACACATCAAGACTACGCCGATACCCATTCCCATAGATACCAGCAGGAAGTCTTTTAATAATACCCACATTTTTTATCACTCCTAACTTTCCACCAAATCTTTTGCAGGGGTCGTCTGCTGTTTGATTATCATTTCATGCTTTTCTGTGAGCTTTGCCTGCTGTTCGATTGTTTCCATGTAGTCTGTACCGTTTCCTTTATCAATCTTTTTCAGCATTTTCAAGGTCGGTGCTACCTGCCGTTGTACCCACCGCAATGTACGGTCTAAGGTGTAAGGCTCTGGCTTTGTCGTCAGCTTCAAGCTCTGTCTGTTATCGCCGATAAACCAAGCCCAGCGGTCATTGAGTTTCCAGTCATTTTTTCGCTTGTCTGGTTCTTCATCAACAAACCTCACATACTGGTTGATGATAGAAAAGGCAGTCTGCTCTGCGTCATAATACGTCAGCAAATCTCGTACTGCATAATAGGCACGTTCATTTCTAAGCCGTATCTCAAAACGATTGATAATGTCGGCTTCTTCAAGCGGTGTCCCTAACTTGACGTACTGCTCATAGTCCTTTTCATAGATACAGAAATACACATCTGATTTCAGAGAACCAAGATAAAGGGTACGTCCCATATATTCTCTGTCGTCCTCTCTGTGCTTGATAAGCTCGCCCGACTGGTAAAACTTATAACTTCTGGACTTTCCGATATATTCCCGTTTCCTGCATTTCTCCGCAAGCTCTGGTATATCCAAAATGCCCGTATGGTCGTTGATAGCAAGGTCGATACGCTTCATCACGCCACCATCTACGAGTGCGTCCATGAGAAAGTCATACCAGCTTCTTTGCTGTGCCAGCAGGTAACTTTCAAACTGTCGGCCACCACGCCCTTTTAACTCTAAAAGGACACCTTTTTCTTCGTCAGCCGACGTATAGATAAAGATGTCCCCAAGAGAATAATGCTCCGTATAGCTGTAATGTCCGTAATCTTCATGGAGCATATAATTGATATTCAGTTTTAATATATCTTTGATAATGTGCTGTATATCCAGCGTGGGAAAACGAATTTTCACATAATCAAACAGCATGGTAAGCGGTGCTTCTGGATTGAACCTTGCCAGTTCCTTATGCAGAGTTTCCAGAAGCTCCTTTGACGGCTTCATTTTTCCGCTTTCTATCTTATTGAGATATTCTCTTGTGATACCAGAAGCCACCGCCAGCCTGCCTTGTGAGATACCGTAAGCAACTCGCTTCTCCCGTAATTCTTTTATCCATTGTTCTTCATTCAGAACCATACCCCCAATCTATAAAGTGTGAAGTTTTTTAAGGCGACTTCACAGCCGATTTTTGTTAGGAAACCATGTCAGAAGCCTTATGTTTCCTATGCTTTTTGTCTATTGTCTATTTGCAAACGTACCCCTCTGTTAGATACCGAGGGGTTTTACCTGCTGGCGTGGCTAACGCCACACCAGCAACGGCTAGTCCGTGCCGTCGCCTTTCGCTTCGCACGTCGCCGTCCCGTCCTGCCTTGCTTGTGCAAGAGAGCCGATAGTCTGCAAAAAATCATGTCCTTTCGGGACTAAAGGCGTGTAAAACTCACTGATAACGCTTGTTCCCACATCACAATATCCACGCCCCTTGATACGCTTCTGAAAAAACTGCTTTTTCACATCTGAACCAAACAGCATACCGTAACCTAATTCGCTGATACGCCCAAGTCCCACACGGAAATTGAAGTTATCTCTGATACCGTCCGAGAAATACTTTGCGTCTGGACGCTGGCAGGCAACGATAAGGAAATAACCTGCTTGTCGTCCTAACATAACGATTTTCTTTAACTTGCTAAGTAAGCTCACACTTTCTTTCGTCCCCAGCATTTCAAAAAATGCTACATATTCATCAAAGATAAGAAAGCAGGGTGGCAGTCCCAGATAGGCATAGTTTTCGCCCGTCTTATAGTTCGGGTGTCGCTTCATTTCCTCACTTCGCTGTACCATGCCCTCATAAAAGGCATTGACGCAATCAATCATTTCTTCTTTGGTGTGATACACATTTTCCATAACTGTCCCTAAGTCTGCAAGGTCAGCGTTCTTCGGGTCTAAGATATAAAGGACAGCGTTTGTATGCAGTAAGGCTTCAATGAGTGTCAGCAGAAAATATGTTTTACCGCCACCAGTCCCACCAGCAATCAGAGCGTGAGGGAGTGCGTCATATTCCCAGACAAGATTTTTCATCAATCTAAGACAACCGTTTTCTGCCCGTACTTCATCAATGGTAATGCGGTTCGCTATCATATCATAAAGCAGGGTATATTCGATATAGCCGTCATGCAGGGTCTTGTCGGTCAGCTCACAATACAAGCCACTTTCCAACTTATCCTCCAACCGTAAAAGCTGGTCTTGATATTTTCCCAGCGTAATTTCACAGCGGATATGAAGAAGTCCTTTTTCCATTTGATAATAAATCTTTGGAAACCAGACGATTTTTTCCCTTGATCTGCTTTGCAGGTCAGTAAAAAAACCGCTGTCTTGTACGGTATCGGCTTCATACCACTTATTTTCCAGTATCATTCTTGCCAGCTTTTGACGGTGCAGTAGCTTCTTGAAACTGTCGTAACAGAAGCGGTAATACAGAAAAGCGACCAATGCACAAACACCAGTCGCTATCAGTATGGTTATGAAGTTGTAAAGGGAAAGCGTAAAGCCATTGTCTAATAAGCTGAAATGTTCCCAGTCGGTACGCATGAGCTGTTTGCTATTCAGTAGCAGGAGAACTGCCACGAACACAAACAGAAGCGTCTCTATGGAAAAATGATAAACAAGGTGCTTGTCGCTGGCTCTGATACGGTGTCCTTTGTTCCAAATCATACGCATAAATCAATCACTCCTTTCTGGGTATGAAAAAAGCAGTCAATCCTAAGACTAACTGCTTTGTGTGTAGGGATATAAAATTGTAAAACTAAGATTGCATTTCAGATATGGATTTGAAACCCCTCATAGCTGAATATACCATTCCCTTGTTTTAATTTCCCTTCATTTGACAAGTTGTGAAAAGCTGTCTCTATCTTGTCAATTATAGTAACTGGAATAGATAAATGATGATGTCCTGGCAAAATTCGACTTATCTTTAAAGATTGAATTTTTCTAACAGACTTCCAAAATTCTTGTGGGTTTGTTGATGGATAAAAAGCATCAAGGCAACCGCTATATATCAAATCGCCGGAATACAGATATTTTCTATCCGCTTCATAGAAACAACAATGTCCGGGAGAATGACCGGGCGTGTGAATAACTACCAACTTTCTGTTCCCTAAGTCAATACAATCTTCATCATGTAAAATCATTTGCGGAACCCCTTGAAAAATCTGATATTTCTCTACCTTAAAATCCGAGGGGAAATCACATGGATTGCACATAATATTGTTTTTTACCACTTGCAAAGGTATAGGGAATTTGACCGATAGCCATTCTTTTTCTGCTTCATGAACTGCAATAGACCGAAAATATTTATGTCCACCGATATGATCCCAATGAACATGAGTAGTGATTACTGTAACGGGCAGTTTCGTCAATCCATCAATAACCTCTCTGATGTTGGAAACACCTAAACCTGTATCAATCAGAATGGCTCTTTTTGTCCCACACAATAGATAACAATGTGTTTCTTCCCAGTGTTTGTATTCGCTGATGACGAATGTATCTTGGTCTATTTGTTCGACGGTAAACCAACTGTCCATATACTATTCTCACTCCCTAAAAATTTTAATTTGTCGCTTTCTTCATACCCATATTATAACAGTTCCGTATATCCTCTACAACGAAAATCTATTCAGCAAGTCTATTTTTTCGGTTGTCCCTGCGGTGTATGGTTCTGTGTATTGCCTGCGTTCTGGTTGCTTTTATTCTTCAATACAATATCCTCTGCCTTTACATACCAGTCCACATCTGCACCCGTATAGGTTTTTCTTGATACCGTATCGGCTACTGGATTGACAAGCTCCACAACCGCATTGTACGGAAATTCCCTTAACGGTACTTCTGGCGGTACGGACACGGGGATAATTCCACCATGCAGACTGCACTTCAAATCATAGATACGCTTTTTAAGCTGGGTACTCGGTGTCCCGTCCTCATTCTGCAAGAACACATCTCGCACCGCTGTAAATTTTAATTCTCCAAATGTTTTCTCTTTGTCAATAACAAACCCGTTTGATAATCTCATAAATTCTTCACTCCTTTACTTTTCTTCAACTGCTACAATATCATCAGCAAGCAACACATAATCGGTATGTCCCATATCCCCGATTGCGTAACCTCTGCCATATAACTTCGGATTGACAAGTTTTACTTTCTGTTCATACTTGAAATGCTTTTCGCCAGCCTGCACGGGAATTTCTACCACAACATTTTCGCCTTTTTGTACGTCAGAATAAAGGTTATAGCTTCGTCTGGCTAAGACCCTGCGGTTATTTTTATCTCTTTCAAAGACTGGCTCACTTTCGCCTGCAAATTCAAGAGTTCCAAAAGACTGTGCCATATCTGGCACGACATATTTCATTTCCATAGTGTTTTACCTCATTTCTTTCTATTTTTGATAAGTTTTTTGATTGTGATTTCTTATTCTGGCGGTTTGGGAAGTACCAGCAATCCCCCAGATAGTAAAGGGTAAAATCAATGCTTACGCACCCTTGACTATCCGTGTTCTTGCAGGTAAGTAGCAGACAATCCAGAATAAGCGGAAGTCTGCCGACACGGTATCGGCGGAGAACGTGATTTTTCTTTTCTCATACCGTTACCGCCTTATGATTTCTTCATTTTACGGCGTTTGCAGAAGAAGATACCTGCCAGTCCAGCACCAGAAGTCAAAAGAAGTGCAAGCAGTCCGTAAAGGTTTGTGCTATCGCCAGTTTTTGGACTGTCTGTTTTATGCGGTGTATCTGGTGTCTGTGGTGTTTCGGGTTTCTTTGGTTCTTCTGGGACTTTGGTTTTTTCCTTAAAGGTAATCGTCTGTCCCTTATCCTCAATATCCTTATGCTCGGTAACTTTCTTCGGCTCGTCTGGATTGCTTAAATCGTACAATTCTTCAAAAGTTACAAGCTGTTTGCCGTCAAGAGAAGTAGCGTCAAAGGTAAAGGCAACTTCCACTTTCATAGTTTCGCTGTCAGCAGTAAAAGTGTAATCACTTTTCACACGTTTTCCATTGATAAGAAGCTCTGCATTTTCTTCTTTCAACATCTGCCAGCCCACAAGTTTGTACTGTGTACCGACTTCTAAGCCCTCTAAGATTACGGTATCAATGATTGTAACGTCTTTTCCAGCTTCAAGCTCTTTGTTGCCGTCCTTATCCGTAGCAGTCGTATGAATTTTGACGATACGCTCTGTGATAAGTACCGTCTGTCCGTCGTCCTCAATGTCTTTATGTTCCGCAACTTTTACGGGTTCGTCTGGATTGCTGAAATCATACAATTCTTCAAAGGTAACAAGGTTTTTGCCACCTAAAGCAGACGCATTAAATGTATAGGAAATTTCCACTTTCATTTCTTCATCATCAGCGACAAAGGTATAATCATTTTCCACACGTTTTCCATTGATAAGAAGTTCTACATTTTCTTCTTTTAACATCTGCCAGCCTTTTAACTGATACTTTGTGCCTTTTGTAAGTCCGTCTAATTTGACAGTATCAACAATCGTAATCTCTTTTCCTGCAAGGATAGTCTTTTCGCCGTCTTTGCTGGTCGCTGTGGTATGGATAGAGATTTCTTTTTCGTATTCATCAGTCAGCGTTCCTAAATCAATCACAAGGTTATTTCTTGATACCACGATTTCAAAAGGTGGGATAAGTTCAAAACCTTTGTTACTATCAGAGCGTAATTCTTCAATGATATAGGTATCATAAGGTAACGCACCTTTGCTGTCATCTGGTTCAGAAGTTCCAAACCACACACCGTCCTCGCTGGTCTTTCCTGCGTTTGTATTGTGCTTATGAGAAGCCCATTCAGCAGAAGTGGAGAATTGCCCGTTATCATCAGTTACCACGACATGATTTTCGCCCGTCATCTTGCTTGTGATCCTAAAGGGAACATTAGCAAGACGCTTGTGTGTACCTGCACCGATTTTTACACCCTCAATATCTCCACGCTTAATCTGATTATAGATAGAATGAGCTTCGTCGGTTAAGTCCACGATTTTTCCATTTTCTGTGATTGTAAAATCAATCGGCTTTGCACCGTCAGTTAAGTAACCGTCGGGAGCTTCACTTTCAACGATACGGAATTTTCCATAAGGTAAAAGGTCAGAAGAAGTAGAAGCGACACCCTCAATATCGGTATGGATTGTTTTTACCACTTCATTTTTCTTGTATAATTTGCCCTCAACCAATACCGCATTATCATTTAAGGAAATGATGTCAAAAGCAGTATCTTTCAAGGTAGCACTTCCTTGTGGCTTTGTATCGCCCGTTTCTAAATCTCGTTTCTGAATTTTCACACCACCACGGATAACCTTGTCTGATACAGAAAACTGGTTACTTCCAGTAAGTACGGCAAGGTCGCCGTCCTCTGTAATCTGTGTTACATATAAGCCTTTTATCTGTTCGGACTTATCGCCAGCCTGCATATATGCACCGTCTAACAAGTAGCCGTTTGGAGCTTTCGTTTCCTCAACGGTTAGCGTTCCAAGTGGAAGAACCGCCTTGCCGTCCTGCATATAGAAGCTATCGCCAGATACCTTGTATGCGTCCGCTAATTTTGCGATGTAGTGAGTTGTCCCGTCGCTGTCTGTTTCAGCGATTGTCTTTGTAACCCATGTACGAGTAGCTTCGGCAGGGAGATTGTCTTTATTATAGAAGCCTGCATAATACTTCCATGTAAATTCCGCACCTGCTAAAGAAGCGTTCCCTTGCGGATTGTCTTTCTGTGTTTCCATATCAATCTTGAAAAGCTCAATCAAAGTGTCCGTTACTTTTGGCGTATCTGATACTTTCAAAATTGCTGTCTTTCCAACTTCAACCTTTAAGGAATATATGGTTTTATCTACTTTATATCCTGCTGGTGCGGATAACTCCTTGATATAAACTGTGCCAGCCTTTACCTCTACAACATCTGTATTTCCGTTTTCATCAGTCGTAAGGGTGGCAAGCTGTTTCGTACAGTCCTTATCAGAAAAGACACCATAGGTTGCACCTGCAATAGAGTAATTCCCGTTACCGTCGGTAATGCTGGTATTACTGGAAGTCTTTTGCAGTTTCGCATTTCCGACATTCAGCTTCGCCCAGAATTGTCCTAATTCCTGCCCCTCGCCAGAGTAGATATAACCGCCACATTCATAGCGTCCTTTATTTTCTTTGATAAAGGCTTTTGCACCAGAGAAAACTTCGTCCTGTGTTGCCTTTGGAATTTCATCATAAGAAGCTCGCACGTTATCACATTGCCAGCCAAAATGTACGCTCAATCTCTGCCAGACTACACATTGTTCCAACAGATAGACTTGTTTGTAGTTCAGTTCCTTGTGAGCTTCGCCATACTGTTTGACATACTCTAAGGATAACGCCACATCTGAAATCTGGTCAGCACTCATGCGTGAGCTTGCGTCAGCTCTGGTCTTGTAACCGTTCTTAAAGTTTGTGTTAATGTCGATACAATAGGCAGTTTCGCCCTCGACTTTCATATAGCCCTCATTGAATGTCGAACCGATAGAACCGTCATTCATTACTTTTTCAATGATACCGACACGCTCTGCACTTTCCGTCCAGTATTGCTTACTTTCTGCATGGACGGGTGTAGTCGGTAAAGCAGTAACGACAGTTGCAAGAGCTAAGAAGCCCGTACACAATCGTTTTAACATCTTTTTCATAAATCTAATGCTCCTTTCATTTTGGGTAATAAAATAGCCGTCCAATAAGAACGGCTGGAAATAGAAAAGGAACGTCATGTTAGGCGTTCCATAGTCTATGAGTTATTCAATTTTTTCTTATTTTAATACTGATGTGCTGTACCATATCTTTGCATATCTAGGAAAACTTGCGTATCAAGGCTCATTCGTTAGTAGTAAATAAGTAGTAAATTGATGTATTTGTTTTCTTGAAAATGCTGATAGATACTGTGTTTTAGCGGATAATCAGATTTTTATTGTGTTTTTNTAGATAAACATACAATAAATAGATTGCACGTAATATCGTACCACAGATACAAATGCTGTTAAACATAATACTATATACGAGAAAACTATCATCACTTGTCAAAAGCAATATCAAAATAAAGCCTAAAATCATCACCAATATCATATTGATAAAGCATGATTTCAACTCTTTTCCAAAATCTTCCTTTTTCATTGTCAAAACCTCCTTGCTTTTCCCTACAAATGAATTGAAAAAGTATCATATGAAAAAACTCCTGTTCCCATTCACTTATGATATATGTATCATCATCTATTTGATTTATGGAGAACCAATCTTCCCTCTATATCACTTCCCTCTTATCATATATATCTGTAAAACTTTATTCTATACATTATCATCAATCATATTTTTCTATCTTTACAGTTGCAATTGCAGATTGATTTGCCTCTCCTGTCATAAGGTCTTGAGGTCCTGGAATTAACATCATAAATCCATCTTTTCCATATCTTTGTTCATAACCCTGGGCATATGTTTCTTCTACAGAAATATGTTGAACCTGCCCAATAATCATGGAAGTAATACCTGCACCACTTAGATCCTGCACATCTTTTAAAGTACATTCCATATTTATAAACGCTTCATTTATCATTGGCGCATGGATTGTCTTTGCCAAAGAAAGAGTAAAGCTACCTGCACTAAATTCATCACTATCATATTCGTTATGTTTGATTGTTTTAAGTAAATCGTCATAATAATGGATAGGCAGAAAATTAATACAAAAACATTTTTCTCTTTGGATATTTTCATATGTATGTGTATGTTGATATAAATTCCCCATAACAACAAAGAAAGATGTTTTATCACCATGAAAACAACTCCATGCGTGAAAACATACATTTGGCTGCCCATTTTCTTTCCATGTGGTAATGGCGAATAGTACGGATGGAATTCCTGCTGTTGTTTCAAAATGCGAAAACAAATCAAATTCTTCTGGATATAACGATTTAAAATACTGTGGAAAATCTTTCTTAATCTCAATTTTCATAACGCAGCCTCCATGAATTCTAAAACATTATACAACCACCCAATGAATAATCTTCATAAGCAGTGAATGCTTCCTGTTTATCTTTCTCTAACAAAAACATAAAACAGCTTTCAATAATATCAACCTATGTCAACAAATGCTTGATTTCTGGGACACCAGATTATTGCCTTCCAATATTCCATCACCTCAAAAAAATTCTCTTTATGCAGTTCTCCTCTAAAAGGGTGTTAACTTCCTAAAAATCCATTTTTCCATTTTGGGTTATCTATATCGCTGTTTCTTGTTGAATGAAATGATAATTATTCTTTTGTTTCTTCTATATTCATAGGCTTATCCTACCTTGCCACTATAAGTCTTCTCTATAGTACTTCAACGACCTCAAAACATTCAAATGATTTTTGAGCCATATTTTCTCAAAACAAAGTCTTTATCTTTATAATCAAAACAAACTTCCAATACAGTGTTTACATGATTGCCATTATATATGATTCTTATGTTATCATTTTCTTCTATACATATATATGATATATAAAAATCTTTCCAAAAGTTATCCTCGCCAAGAAATTCGCTATATTTCTGTACGATTCCATCTAGATTACTTAAATTAGCCGCAATGAATACGATATAAGATTTTAGTTCCTCAAAAGTTTTCTCACATTCCTCAAGATCAATACAAACATCATCTATGTAAGTTTTATCTAAGCAATCATTCTCTAAAAAACCTTCTCCTTGATATATTTGTACACAAAAATCATTATCCATTTTCAATTTTTCAACATCTAATACCAATCTATCTTTTTCATTATAGCGTTTATATATCATATCTTTCCTTCCTTTACTATTATTATATGTTACAACAAGCGCTTCATATAAATCACATCATCCATTGGATTATAATAATATGGTTCACATTCCTCAAATCCCATTTTATTATATAAATGTATGGCTGCTTGTAATGGCACAATGGTATCTAAAACCATTTCTTTAAATCCAGCATTTTTTGCATGCTGAATAATTTCATCGACAAGTTTTTCACCTAACTTCATTCCTCGGCATTCTGGAGAAACATATAATCTTTTCATTTCACATCGTTCATCGCTATGTTTATGATAGGCAACCATTCCTATCACTTTTTCATGATCATCTAAAGCAACGAGAAGTTCACCTTGCGGTGCTGCATACTTTATCGCAGGATTGCTAAGTTCTTCATCAATATTTTGAAAAGATAAGTCACGCCCTAGACGTGTTGTGTATTCTATTATTTTGATTTTGACTTGTTCTATATAATCAATTCCATTCACAATTTTCAATTTTCATCCCTCCACACGTCTTGATTTATAAAAACATTATATTATAATTTAACACCAATAACAACCAATCTTATTCTAATAATAGATACTTAAAAAAGTGGATTTCTCCACTTCATTAATGATTTTTCACAACATGTTTCTTTGATACCTTCCATACAATAAATGTTATTATGATATCCGCAATCATCCAAAACAGTACGATTATGGTTTTCCATGAATAGAAAATCCCATTCCATAAACCATATGGTTCTGGAGAATTTCCATATCTAAATATCAAGAAAAAATCATTCGTATGCAACATATTTGCTAAAAACAGATGATCTCCAAAATTATGAAAAATCGTATCAAAAGGATAACTAAAGGTTGTGATAAGAATAAAAGTAATCAATAAAATAATTGTGATAAATCGGTTTTTAGATATAAATGATGCCAACATTGTAATTAATGCAGTTGATATTACTGCCAACAAATTCAAAAACAACCCTGTGCCAATGATTTCTTTATATGTAAAAATGCCATTTGTGATACTCTTCACACTTGTTCCTGCCATGGAAATAGTTTCCATATTTAAATCTCGAAGTGGCACATAGATCATCGTAAACACATAGATCATAAGATATTCTAATAATAATATTCCTACGCTTACCAAAATACCAGCTAGTAATTTTGCCAAGGAAAGTTTCTTCATTGCTGTTTCACTTGGTATCAGAATCTGATCGGTTTTATAGTAGTTTTCCATCGCAAAGGTATTTGATAATATCAATGCAATCATAAGTAAGGTCACAAAATCAATACACCCTAATGCATTCACTAACAGATTATTACCCACAACACTGTCAAAATGTTGATTTTGTTCTTGATTGACGAAATGCTCTTTCATTGTTTTATTCAAAGGATCACTTAAATCTAATCCTTTCATTATTTCTGCATTTGATGCCAAACAATAAGCTTTAAAGTTGCCTAAATCAGGAATATCTTTTGCCGGTTTTAGATAATAGTTATATTCCATCGTATTCTTATAAATATTTTGATATAGTAATCTTACATGATCATTCTCATAAAACACCATAGGATATATTAAATTATCATTATCATCATCCTTATAAAATTTAAAAAAATAAGATTGTTTTTGAACATTTTCAAGATACTCTATTCTTTTCTGTTCGCTATATTTTCCATTTACACAATCTTGCATAAATTTTTCATATTCTGTACCATATAGAGAAATCATATAGTCTACATCATAATCTTTTAAAGGGTATGCTTCTAATATTTTTTCATAATCAGACATAAACTTTTCATACAATTTAGGGGAGGCTTTTCCCTCATATTGATGAAGAATTTTATCTGCGTACATAAAATAATCAGCGCCATTATTTAAATCTTTGCCTTCTGTTGTTTTCATTATCCATTCTTGCGCTATTGTATTTTGAAATTTAAACTGATACTCACTATATGCCTGATATCCTGTATAGCTGAATAATATAAGGATCATGAAGATATTGAATTTGCTTCTTAAAATCTTTTTACACTCTGCCTTTACAAGTCGCATCATAATGTTTCACCTTCTTTGAAATGATATAAATATAAGTCATCTAAATCAGGTATCACAGGTGTTGCTAAAGGATGTGGCTGTTTATCACATACAATACGTAGTTCTATCTTACTATCTTTATGATGACTCTTCACTATGATATGTTGACTCATCAACTTTAAGGCTTCCTTTTTATCAATGCACAATTCCCATACTTTTTCATTCATAGTGGAAAGTAATTCTTCGCATGTGTCATGTAAGATAATATTTCCTTCTTTCATTATCATAATATCGTCTGCAATTGTTTCTATATCACTGACGATATGTGTAGATAAAATGATAATCGTGTTTTCGGATAAAGAAGCAATCAGATTACGAAAAACAATACGCTCTTTAGGATCAAGTCCAGCAGTAGGCTCATCTAAAATCAAAATTTTGGGTTCATTGAGTAAAGCGACAGCAATACCAACCCGACGAAGCATTCCACCTGAGAGATGTTTCATTTTTGTTTTACGTTTTTCTTTCAAATGTAGATCTTGCAATAGCTTCTGAATCCGATCATTTGCATAAGATGCTGTCATATTTTTGATAATTGACATATATTCTAAAAATGATTGTACGCTATAATTAGGATAATAACCAAATTGTTGTGGCAGATAACCCAGATTGGCGGCATAACTGTCGTATTGGGTTTTTAAGTCAATTTCATTAAAACTAATACTCCCTGTTTCACTGGGAATCAAACCGCAAATAATACGCATGAGGGTCGTTTTACCACTGCCGTTCGCACCTAACAATCCATGTACGCCTTCATGAAGGGTGATATTTACATCAATGACTGCTTTTTTATTTTTAAATGATTTATTAAGATGTTCTAAGACTAATTCCATATTATATTCCCTGCCTTTCTTATTTTGAAATATTGATAAATACTGTTGAAGAAATAAAAGCATAACAGAATAATAAAAAACAAAATAATTATAAAAGGGTTATACAGATCAAAATAACATACTATATATTCATAAATGGCAAATGTCGTAATATAAATAATCATTGCCTGTATATAGCTGTGAATATAAGGAAGAAAGATCAAATACATACACTGAATCAAAAATAAAGGAATATAGGCATATAGAATAATGAAGGAAATCATAAAATCTGATAATATCAAATGAATCAAAGAAATTAATAACAGCATTCCTAGCATTATGATACTAATGGCGATATTTTTCATTAAAAACCGCCTGCCCGCATGTAGATATACTGGTGAGCATAATTCACTTGTGTGGTAATACATGTCTTTGAACATTTCAAAAATACTGAAAAATCCTAATGATATAAAATAAATCGTCATACTTTCATTTATATTGATTTGCATACACCATAAAATCAATATCGTTAACATCAGACTTAGAAATGCAATGGCGGTAAATCGATGTAGATCAAAATATAAAAAACGTTTTAAACGACGTAAATCATTTGTTTCCTGTCTAGCACTTACCAGTTGCCATTCTTGTTCACACAGCCAGTGCATATGCTCTATTTCTTGTTCTGGGATATTCACATCAAATTTTTTCATGTTGAAATCCACCTTCTTTCATAAGTTTTCTTAATTTGATCAATGCTTGTGTATGTCTGGATTTTACGGTAGAAACCGGAATATGATGGATATCCGCAATTTCTTTAAAGGTCAATTGATGAAAGTACTTTAAAATGATCACATCCTGCTGGATATCGTTTAGTTTACTAATCCACAACATCAGTTCTTCATATTTCAGTTGGTTTAAAATACTTTCATGGACATTTGTATCATCCTCAATCATATAATCTAATTCACTGATATCTTCATGATACTGCATTTTTCTGTAGTAGTCTTTACAGACGTTGGAAGCTATCCGATATAAATAATGCAACAGCTTCCCTTCTTGTCGATAGGTAGGAAGATATCGCAAAAACCGTAAAAAAACTTCTTGTGTAATATCTTTTGCACAATCATCCATCAACATTTTTCTTGATACATACGCATATATGAAAGGATAGTAGGATTGAATCAGGATATCCATAGCATTTTCGTCGCCTTTTTTTATTTTTCTGATCAGATTGGATTCATTCATGTTCTACCTCCTCACTTGTATAACTTCTTTTTTCAGCATTTGGTCTTATAAATATTGCTTTTTATTGAAAAAAAGTGGAACAGTTATTCACTATTCCACTGATTTTAAAGATTCTACCATCGGAATCTTCTTTAATTTACGATACATAACAAGATTTACAATAATAGAGAATCCCATCGTGATCAATACTGAGTAAACAAAGGAGATTGGATAGATATTTCTGCCGAACATGACAGTATCTAATTCCGCAAGGCTCATAATCAAAGAATGCAATATGATTCCCAAGCCTAAACCTACTAGAGCACCAATCAATGTTAGAATGATATTTTCACGATAGACATATGCAGAAACTTCATTATCATAGAAGCCAAGCACCTTGATTGTCGCAATTTCTCGTAATCGTTCACTGATATTTACATTTGTCAGATTATATAAAACTACAAATGCCAGCATTCCCGCAGATATGATCAATACGACAACGATAAACGATAAAGAGGAAATGGTATCTTCAAAGCTTGACGCAATACCACTATAGAATGTCACAGACTCAATTCCTGCCTGTTTCATAAATGCATTTCCCAACGTTTCTTCCTGATCACTGTTTACGGTTTTCATAATTCCTAACAGTGTTGTGTTCTTAGGGGTCGTATGATATACACTCTTATAATAAGATGGTGTCATATAGATGGCATGGCCTACATAGTTTTCACTGATTCCAGTTATCTTGATATCTTTCTTTACCCCATCACCATTATCAATCGGGATACTATCGCCAACTGAAATGCCTTTTGCTTTCGCAAGTTTTTCTGTGATGATGGCACCATCGCTTTCTAAATCTAACGGGTCATGACCTTTCCTTGTCCGCAATACTGTAAACTTCTGATATTCATTGACATCTGCTGGTACATAGATATCAACACCTTTATCTTCGCCTTCATCAGCATAGAATCCATGGTATATCGCTACACCCATTGCATCGGATATATCTTTATTGGCTTTTAATTCATCTAATGCTTTATCACGCTGAGAAGCTGTGGCATCTGTTGAAAATGTCATGCTTACATCGTATTTATTTAATTCTTCATACTGTAAAACAACAATTTCTCCTATAGAATCTTGAATACCGAAACCAGCCACAAGCAAGGCACTGCATCCGCTGATACCAATGACGGTCATTAGGAAACGTTTTTTATAACGGAAGATATTTCTAGCGGTTACTTTATGAATAAAGTTAAATCGTTTCCATATAAATGGAACCCGCTCTAATAAAATTTTCTTGCCATTCTTTGGTGCTTTTGGGCGCATCAGCTGACTTGGTACATCCATTAATTCCTTATATACTGCTGAAATGGCTGCTGCTACGGTAATCAAAGAAACGATACCTATCGCAGTAAAGGCTAGTCCAAATTGGAATTGAAGCTGTACTTCAGGCAGGGTATACATGATATTCCATGCATTATATATCACAGTTGGGAATACCACCATACCAATGATGGAGCCAAAAATACCACCAAAGATACTGGCAACACCCGCATACATAATGTATTTCATCGCAATTGCTGTTTTTGAATATCCAAGTGCTTTTAAAGTACCGATTTCCTGACGTTGTTCATCCACCATACGCGTCATGGTTGTTAAACATACAAGAGCTGCGACCACAAAGAAGAATAATGGGAATACTTTCGCAATCCCTCCCATACGATCGGCTGCACTTCCATAATCTCGATAGGAATAATGGGAATTACGATCTAGTACATACCATTGTGGTGTTTTCATTGCTTTGATTTCTTCTTCACTTTTATCAAGTTTTTCTTTCGCTTCCGCAAGTTTTGCGGCACCATCTTTTTCTTTCTCTTCTAATTCCAAAGTACCTTTTATGACCTGTGTATTGCCATCATCAATTTGTTTCTGTGCTTCTTCAAATTGTTTTTGAGCACTTGTTTCAGCTTCAGCTAGTTGCTGTTTTCCAAGCTCTATTTGATTTTTGGCATTAGAGATTTGTTCATCTAATACAGCTAATTGATTCATACCGGTTTCTAAATTACTTTGCAGAGTTTCCATCTGTTTTTGTAGAAGTTCAAGAGATGGCACCATATACGTTTTTGAAGCCTCTAAAGCTTTCTTTTTTTCCTCCAGCAGCTGTTTTTCCAAGTCTGTCAAATCAGGCTGTTTCAACTGTTCTTCCACATCTTTGATCTGTTGGTCAATTTCATCAACTTTACCCTTTTGTGTTTCAATTTGTTTATTTAAATCCGCTATTTGAGTATCTACTTTTGTTTTTTCTTCATTCAATTTTGCTTTTGCTGCATCATATTGAGCAACCAAGCTGTTCATCTGGGCTTCACTTTGTTCAAGCTCCTGTTTTTTTGACGCAAGCATTTGCTGGCTGGTCAATTGGTTGGCATTTAATGTTGCCTGTCCAACAAGTGCCTGATCATGTGCATCAGATAACTGTTGCTTAGCCTTTTTGATTTCTTCATCAAATTTCTTTTTATTGGCTTCATATTCTTTACGCCCATCCTCTACCTTTTTCAAAGCATCTTTTTTGATTTTCTCAAAGCGTAAATCAGCTCTTTCTTCTCCAAGTGAAGTAAGTTTTGTTTCTACTTTTTTTATCACATCAAAATAAGCATCATCATAAGAGTTATATTTTTTCGCATTTTTTACTGTTACATATATTTCTGTATAATAATCCATTTTAAAGTTACTGTCGGGTATGATGATATAATTGTCAATCGTACCACTGCCGATAGCAGAACTACCTTTTTCATATGATAAATAATAAGGCGTTGTGACTTCTCCAACGATTGTATACGTTGTATTTTTCAACGTATCCTTTAATTCATCATCACTCCCACTAGTTAATGTGATATGATCTCCAACTTTACTGGATGCACCTTTGATACTATCATGTTCAATGACACATTCATTTTCTTTTTCAGGCAGACGGCCATTGATGATTCGCATCTGATTGATATAATCCGGATTATCTTTGGTATCCTTCATTGGATATGACATCACTTTAATAACCTTTTGTTTATTATCTACTGTATTTAAGGTATCGATGGAATAACTGGGATAAACACCCTCCACACCATCAATTTTACGAATGGCGGATGCATCCTCTTTTGTCATGCCAATGGTAGACATTACTTTAAAATCCATGAAATTGTACTCATCAAAATAATGATCGGCACTGTTTTTCATGACAGGAACACTTGCTTTGACACCCGCAAAAAACGCTACTCCGATGGCAACGATAGAAAATATAGATAAAAACCGCCCCAGCGATTTTCGCATTTCTCGTGTAATGTCCTTTCTCAGTGCTTTAAATTTCATTTAGTATTCGATCCTTTCTACTGGCAGTGGGTTTTCGTTGATGGTTACACTTTCAATCTTTCCATTACGTACTTTAATAACTTTATCCCCCATCGCCGTAAGTGCCAAGTTATGAGTAATAACGATGACACTTACCCCACGTTGTCGACAGGTATCCTGAAGTAATTTTAAGATTTGTTTACCGGTATTATAATCAAGGGCACCGGTTGGCTCATCACATAATAAAAGCTTGGGATTTTTAGCTAATGCACGGGCAATGGCCACACGCTGTTGTTCCCCACCGGATAATTGTGCAGGGAAATTTCCACTTCGATCTTTTAATCCGACTGCTTCAATTGTTTCATCAATATCCAAAGGTTCTTTACAGATTTGTGCTGCCAGCTCTACATTTTCCTTAACGGTTAAATTCTGTACCAGATTATAAAACTGGAATACAAATCCAATATCATAACGACGATATGTCGTTAATTGTTTGGCATTATATTTACTGATTTCTTTACCATCTACATAGATATTGCCGCTTGTACAACTATCCATTCCACCTAGAATATTCAGTATTGTACTTTTTCCAGCACCACTGGCGCCCGCAATGACCACAAATTCTCCCTGATCAATAGAAAAATCCACACCACTTAGTGCTTCAATTTCTACTTCTCCCATTTTATATATTTTTTTTACATTTTGAAATTCAATATAGGCACTCATATACATCGACCTTTCTAACATATACGTTTTCCTATATTATACTAAAATTGAAAAAACTTTGATAGTCTTTCCCCCTATTTTCTTTTTTTCACTTTTTTCCTACATAATCTATTTTCTCTTTCAAACAGGGTTGATATTCCGTATCCTGCGACAATTATTGCCGGTATATTATCTAAATAATTTACCCACATATATCAGCATTATCATTTAGTTATAATTCCAATGAGGATCTCATAGAATATTATGAGATTTTTTTCTTTTACTTGCTTCTATAAAATGTTACAATACAAGAAAGAAAAGGAGGTATTTTATGAACTTTACAAAGAAACAAATCACAATTACATCGATTGCGGCCATTTTGATCATTGCGGCAGGCATTGGCGCATTCTTCTTGTTGAATTCAGGTCCATCTGCGAAAACAGCATGGGATGAATACAGCAAAGCATGGGAGAAAAAAGATTATGAAGCCATGTACAATTTATTAGACAGTAAATCAAAGTCAGAAACTGATCACGATACATTCGTTAATAAATATACAAACATTTATAATGGAATAGAAGCAGACCAGCTTAAGATTGAAACCAAGGATATTGTAGATGGTGATGGCGGTAAAACAGCTGCCTATCATTTCAGCGCAGATACCCTTGCTGGAAATGTTAGTTTTGATCAGTCTGTACAGATTGTCAAAGAAGATGACACCTACAAAATCAGCTGGAGTTATGCCCAGATATTCCCACAGATGCAAAATGGCGATGGCATTCAGATATCCAGTGAAGAAGCAAAACGTGGCAGTATTCTTGATCGCAATGGAAAAGTTATTGCAGGTGATGATCAAGCAATCGTTGTCGGCGTAGTGCCAGGTAAAATAAAGGACGAGGAAGATCTTTCTACTTTAGCGAAACGTTTGGATATTAATGTTGACAGTATCAAAAATGCTATGCAAGCAAGCTGGGTAAAAGATGATTTATTTGTACCTGTAAAAACGATATCCAAAGATACAGATATCAAAATTGATGATTTATCCGGGGTTACAACACAAACAACAAGTGCCCGTATATATCCTTATAAAGAAATATGCTCCCACTTAAGCGGTTATGTACAGACGATTAATGCGGAAGAATTAGAAAAACATAAAGGCGAAGGTTATGACAGCAATTCACTGATTGGAAAAACCGGATTGGAAAGTATCTATGAAAAAGATTTGCGTGGACAAAACGGGGTAAGCATCCTTGTGGTAAGAGATGGTAATGTTGTGGATACCATTGCGAAACGTGATGTAAAAAACGGTAAAGATATCAAAACGACAATTGATGTTGACGTACAGAAAAAAGTATATGAACAATTAAAAAATGATCAGGGGGCTGGTGTGGTGATGCAGCCAAAAACCGGAGAAGTCTTAGCCCTTGTATCTACTCCAAGTTATGATCCAAATGATTTTGCACTGGGTATGACAACTGCCAAATGGGATTCTTTGAATAATGATAAGAACCGACCATTAGAAAATCGTTTCACAGGTTTATATACCCCAGGTTCTACCTTTAAAGCATTCACTGCGGCAGCTGCACTAGATTCTAAAACCATTACAGCTGATGAGGATATGGGACAGGCAAAAGATAAAAAATGGCAGAAAGATAATAGCTGGGGTGATTATTTTGTAAAGACAACTGCTGCATATGATGGCAAAGCTGATCTGCAAAATGCCCTGATTTATTCTGATAATACCTATTTCGCAAAAGTAGCGTTAAAGATGGGCATCAAAACCTATACAGATAAATTAAACAGTTATGGGTTTAACGATCAAATGGATTTCCCATTCACGATTCCCGCAAGCAGTTATGGTGAAGAAAGTGATTTAAAGAAAGATATCACATTAGCGGATACAGGTTATGGACAGGGAAAACTTCAAATATCTCCACTTCATTTAACCGCATTTTATGCATCCTTTGAAAATAATGGAAGTATTCCTAAACCTTATTTGATTTATCAGGATGGAAAAGCAGAAACATGGAAGAAAGATGCTATCTCCTCTGGAACAGTAGAAACATTAAAGAAAGCTTTAACAAACACCTATCACAGTTATGATTCAGAAAATCCTACAAAAGCATTAGGTAAAACCGGAACCGCACAGGTCAATGAAAAAGAAATCGGATGGCTGTGCAGTGCTAATGAAGATTATGCAATTACCTTAATGGTGGATAATGCAGAAGATCGTAACGGCAGTTTATACGTTACACCATTAATGAAAGCTTTGTGGCGTACACTTCAATAATGATAAAAAGTCTAATCGATTAGGATTAGACTTTTTTTATGCTTTATTTTGATATATAAAATCATATAAATTTAAATGATGTTCGACAGCATACAATACCTGTTGTTCATCAATGATATGTTCACAAAGCTTTGGCAACATCAGCATGATCTGATTGACTTCTTCTTCTGATAAATTCGTAAGATTGAAACGTTTCTTCCCATAGACAGAATACAGATTGAAATAGAATGTATCCGGTGTTCGTTTTGCCGGGCCTGCGATCGTATTTTTGATATAGCGAATTTCGATTTTTTCAATATCTTGTTTTTTCAACACATAGTAACAATCCACACTTTCATTATGAAATAAAGCTTTTATAATCTTTGCGTTATTGATCACGCTATCATTTTGAAGAATGATTTTATCTTCAATGATACACCAATACTGTTTAAATGCCCCAGGCAGCATTGCCAAACATAATAAACAAAAGAAGATGATCCACATAGCAAAAAACATCCATACTTCTAACTTCATCAATCCAAAGAATAATGATGCAAGTAATAAGGCAATTAATGTGACAGGTACCATTTCCTTTCCAACGTTTTTTCGATTTAATTTTTTTCCTACGACGATATTCATAAAATACCTCCCAGATATTTCACTGTTTCAATGTTACTTATAATATACCACCTGTTTATAAAAGTTCAATAGAAAAAGATAGAAATCCTTTCTTTACATGCTGGATTTCTATCTCTTTGCTTATTTTACAATTTCTGGTTTCAAAAATACTTGTAAAGCTGTATATGCCATTGCTTTTGTGGCTGTATGTAAACTATGTTTTGCGTTATCCCCATGTACATATGCCAAGAAATCTTCATGATGGGCAAATACTTTAGGATTTGCGCCTGTATCAATTTCACAATATACACATGGACAAACATGGGATACATTTCCAATGTCACTGGAGCCACTGGCTTCTTCATCCGCTTCCACAAAATCATTCACACCAAGCGCCATCAGATTTTCCTTCAATAGCTGACGCAGTCCTTCATGATAAACAAGGTCATCATAAGAATTTTCAAAGTTATGATATTCCAGTTTTGCGCCACTCATCAATGCTGCACCCTTTGCACAGTTGATGATACGTTTTGTAAGTTCTTCTAAATATGCACGATCTTTTGCACGGATATAGAAACGACAGCCAGCTTTATCTGGTACGGTATTACATGCGACACCGCCATCTGTAATGATACCTGCAACTCTGGCATCACTTCGCATATGCTGACGAAGAGCATTCACTCCCGCAAACATCAGCTGTACACCATCTAGTGCATTGATGCCTTTTTCAGGATAAGCAGCCGCATGTGCCGCAACTCCTTTAAAATTAAATTCTAAGGAATCCATCGCCAATGTGACCACATGGATATTATTTTCAGCACCTAAATGCATTTGTATTGCCGCATCAATATCATCAAAAGCACCACGTTCAACCAAATCATATTTGCCACCTGTTGTTTCTTCCGCTGGGGTTCCAATGACCACAATACTACCTGAAATAACATCTTTCATATGTGCAAGGGATATTGCTGCGCCAAATGTAGATGCCGCAATCCAATTGTGTCCACAAGCATGTGCTACCTGACATTTATCTTCCCCATATCCTGGAAGTGCATCATATTCCGCAAGAAATGCTACCTTAGGACCTTCTCCACAAACAAGCTCTGCACGAAATGCTGTAGGGATATCCAGATAAGGATAAGTAATCGTGAATCCTTGTTTTTCTAATTGCTCCACCAAATAAGCACTTGATTTATATTCTTCATTTCCAAGTTCTGCGTGTTCATAAATGTATTCACTGACTTCTTCAATCAATGATGCACATTCATCTTCTATCGTATATAAACGTGTTTTTAATTCCATATCGTTTTCTCCTTAATATCCAATGACAACTGCCACACCAAGTAAAACCATAGATGCGATAAATAGTAAACCAAATAAAGGTGTCACAAATTTATACCAGCGATCAATTGGCAAACGCATGATGCCACACATCATGAATACACTGGTTGGCCAGAAGATATTGGAGAATCCATCACCAAACTGAAATGCCAGTACACTTACCTGACGGGATACACCTACCATCTCTCCTACTGGGGCTAAAATCGGCATCGTCACAAGTGCCTGTCCTGCCCCGCTTGGGATAAAGAAATTGATGATATTTTGAACAAACAGCATACCCATTGCGCTTAACATTCCCTGGAAGTTTGATAAAAGGTTAGCCAGCCAGTAAACAATTGTATCAATGATATGTGCATTATCCATGATCACAGGAATACTGCGGCTGACACCAACTAACAATGCACCATACATCATTTCCTTACTTGCTTCAATAAAGAATTCTGCAATCTGACTTGCGGTAAAACGAGAAATAAAGCCTGTCACAACTGTCATAATAATGAATAATGTCGCTATTTCATCAATATACCATCCAAACTTGATGGTACCAATCAACAGCATCGCAATTGTAAATACAAACATCAAGCAGCTGATTTTATGTGTCCATGTGAACTTTGATTTCATTAATTCATCTTTTGAGCCAACTTCCAGCATTTCAACTTTTGCGCCATATAATACTGATTTTGTTGGATCTTTTTTTACACGATGTGCATAACGCCATACATACCAGATACTGATTCCCATAAATACAGCAAAGCAGACAATACGATATCCCAGCCCGGAAAACATTGTCACACCCGCTACTTCCTGAGCAATTCCTACGGTAAATGGATTGATGGTTGCTGCCGCAAAACCTATCGCAACACCAAGATAGATAATGCTTCCACCAACGATTGCATCATAGCCAAGGACTGCCGCAATGGAAATAAATACCGGAATCAATCCATACGTTTCTTCAAACATTCCCATGGTACTACCAAGTAAACCAAAAGTAATCATACATACAGGGATAATCAATTCAATACGATCACCGATTTTTCTTAAGATAAATCCTACGACTGCATCAAAGGTTCCATTCTTAATCAAAATATAAACAAATGCATATGCAAAGATAATAAAGAAGATAATCTGTGCACCATCCACAAATCCCAGCTGAATGGATTTAAACATATCAAAAATTGAACATCCTACCTTTTCTACCGCATGATAGCTGTCAGGAACAACTATTGTGTTGCCTGCTGCATCTACGATTCTCTCAAATTCTCCTGCAGGTACGATGTTTGCCAGCACTGCCGTTAACATAGTCATTAAAAAGATGATGACATATGCATGCGGCATTTGAAACTTTTTCTTTTTCTTTTCCATAATTTTCCTCCAATAAAAAAGTCCTTGCACCCTAAAACATGCAAAGACCTTTTGGAAGATAACTTTGATGTTTTAAGATAGCGCTCCTTTATGTTTTAACATAAAGACAGTGGCATGCTTCTTCAACATACCCCCAGCAGATACTTTGACCTATCTGCTTCGGCGTATCATCCTTTCTGATATCTTCACAGACTTTCGATCTCCGATATCATACTCATAATCAACGCGCCTCTTCTTAAACACAAGACGTTGACATTTTAGCATTATTTGTCTACATTTGCAAGACAGACACCACTTTTTTCATAGTTTAATTTTCATTAACTAATAAATACGGTGATATTTTTTTGATTCTTCTTGCAATCCACATAGCTAAAGCACTCCCAGTTAAACAAATAAGTAAAATAATGGTAATCAACATCATCCATGGTATTTCAAATTGAACCTTCATCATACCAATATAGGATAACAACATACTTAATAATGGGTTGATGAGATAGTATCCAAGGATTGCTCCTGTCATAGCGCCAATCACAAAAACCATAAGTGATGTTAATGCAATTTGATGAATCAATTGTTTCGATGTATAACCAATGGCCTTTAAAATACCAAACTCTTGTTTCCGTTGCAGGATGGATGTCTTTTGTACAAGATACATAATCAATATGATAATAAATAGGGTGATACCCGCAATCACACATACCAACGCACTGACAATATCTCGATAAGACCCCATCGACGCCTCTACCACTTTGCGATTATTTTGTATACCGATAATATTTGAGGAATAATGTTGTTTGATATATTGTATGGTATCCTCAATTTCTTGTTTATCTTTGGTATAGATATTTAATGTTCTAGCTTCATAGTCTTTGACAAATAATCGATACCCTTCTTCTGTGATGGCAACATCATGCCCCATATAATTTGCCCCCTGAATCAAACCGGTAATCAAATACTCCTGTTCCTTATCCCCCTTTTTTAAGGTAATCATTTCTCCAGGCTCTTTGTGTAATTTAGAAGCTAATAATCCACCGATTGCTACTTCATTTGCATATTTTGGAAATCTTCCCTGATATAAGACTTGTTGAGAACGTAAATGCAGGAAGTTTTCACTGGTATAACAGATGACTACCTCATGCCCACATTGAAAAGCATTGTCTGTATAAAAATCCACGCTATGATCAACGCCGGATATTTTTTCTAAATCCTTTTTCAGACGTAAATGATCCTCATGGGTTTTTGATTCCACAATAATATCTGCAATATCTCCTGAACTGGCAAATAAAAAGTTATCAAACTGATACGAAATATTATAGAATAAAACACCCGCAAAAACACTGGCAAATGCAATGGCACTAATTACAATGCTTACCATAACGTTTGCTTTCAGATTTTGAATCAAGGCTTTCATTGCCAATAAAACCGTTAACGTTGCTTTATGTTTGTCTAATGGAACATGATTCCGTTTAAAATTATGTGTATAAAATCCACTTCGCAACGCCACAATTGGTGTCAGCTTTTTGGCCTTCATAGATGTTACCATTGTGATGAGGGAGATAATCAGCATTAGAAAAAGCAAGGTCATACTTACACAAAGCGCATCAAGTCCCTGATGCCATGTGAGTCCTGTTTGAATGGCAAACATATAAGATAGAAATGGTAATAACAGATTGGATAATCCAATTCCAAGAATACCGCCAATTCCTCCAATTATTAAATATGGAAGCATCAACGATAATAGAATCTGTATTCCTGTATATCCGATAGCTTTATAAGCACCAATATTTTTCATATCCTCCACAATGGTATTTTGTATTTTAAAACGTATCACAATCACTAAAATAACCATCATGATCATGGAAAAAGCGATAATCAAAGTAGCGCCAATAGAAGATGTCAGTGTTCTTGATTGTTTGATTGTTTCATAATAATTCATATCAGAGCGAATGGATGGATTAGTGGAAGTGATGGTTGGTAAATGTCTTGTCGCATACTCACTATTTTGATCATGCTGGTTCACTTTCATTAAAAACATCGTCGCATCAATGGTATGTGACAAGCGCTTTGATACTGTTTGATATTCTTCATCATCTAATAATAAGCCGGTTGTGGAGGAATTAATTGTCGCAAGCATCATTTCCTCATAAAAGCCTTTTATCTGATAGGTGAATGTGACCTCTTTACCATCTTGTATGATGGTTAACGTAAAATCATCCAGTAAATTATATTGACCACCTGTATGAAATAAATATGGCAAATATATCCCATGCTCCACAGATTTATTGCTTTCTTCCATCATTGATATTTTACCGATTTCTTGTTTATCATTTTTATTCAACACCGCAAATTGACGTAAGGTTTCACTGTTTCGATATTGACATTTACCTGCAAAAAACAAAACATTTCGTTGCTCCATCTGTTTTGTATCAGGATCATGAAGCAGTTCTTGTTGATACGTTTTTATATACGTTTCATCTTTGTTTTGTATGGTGGTAATGACATCTGCACTTTGCATATCGTTGGCGTATTGATCAAATAGCTGAGGATAATTTAAAAATGTAGTAAGCCCTAAATTCATAAGTGCGCTCGATATTATAATCAATAACATAAAGCCAATCATCTGTGATTTGTTTTTTTGAAAGGTAGCTTTTGCTAGTAGCATCACTGACATCATCACCACCCCATTTCAAGTAGAAATGCTGCCAGCTTTTCATGACGTTTTTCATCACTGCCCTGATATTTTCCAAGATGATACTCTCCCTGAATCAAGCCATCCTGTAAATATAAAATACGATTGGCACGTCTTGCTGATTTTAAATCATGTGTTACCATAACGATCGTTTGTCCAGCTTCATTCATTTGAGTTAAGGTATTTAAAACCATATCACTGCTTTGTGAATTTAATTGTCCTGTTGGTTCATCCGCAAATACGATATCCGGCTGATTGATCATCGCTCTGATGAGCGCTGCACGTTGTGCTTCACCTCCTGATAACTGAGTAGGAAACTTATGCCATATCTGCTCATTTAATCCAACACTTTTTAACATTTCTTTCGCTTGTTTTAATACTTGTTGTTTATTTTTATTTACCAATAACCCAGCAGCTAAAATATTATCCATAATACTCATGCCATCCACTAAATAAATCTGTTGAAATACAAAGCCACAATGCTTTCTGCGAAAAAGTGCCAGTTGATCCTGATTCTTTTCCGATATGCGTTCACCTGAAAATTCAATTGTTCCAAGCGTTGGACGATCCATCCCGCTTAAAGCATATAATAATGTAGATTTTCCAGCACCAGATGGCCCCATAATCACTGTAAAATCTCCTTCATATATCTGCATATCTAAATTTTTTAAAACATGTTGTTGTATTCCGCCATTGGAAAAACTCTTACAAAGCTTCTCACTTTTGATGATGATTTTTTCATTCATAATATTTACATCCTTTCTTACAAACAAATCTTATCATAGAGAAACCTTAACAGTCTTTATCCAATTCTTAATCATTCCTTAATTCACAAGTTTTACATAAAGCTTCATACAACAACCTTGTTCATTTAATTCCACTTCCAGTCTGCCTTTCATTTTTTCCATCAGATAATGGGATATATATAATCCAAGTCCTGCCCCTTTTTCATGGGATGCATTATTTCCTCGGTAATATTTTTTAAATAAAAATGGTAAATCATCTTTTGATAATGTGTGACCATAATCCTGTATCATGATACATAAAAAATCATCCTCGTATGCAAAGGATACACTCATATCTGTTTTCGCATATTTATAAGCATTCGCAAATAGATTATCAAATACCTGTTGTAATCGCAATACATCCATATAGATTAAACATGGTTTTGTTTCATCGATACATGCCTTATGTAGATAATCTGCTTGCTTTATCATATCAATCAATTTGGTGCTTTCCATTTCTTCTATATGTACATCTAAATGCGATAATTCCTCTAATGTCGCAGAAAATAAATTATTGATCAATGCATCAATTTGTGTAGCTTTTGCCTGTATCACTGCCAGCTGCTGCTTTTCTTTTTCATCTTTACTCTTTACACTCATTAATTCTGATACGGCTTCAATGGAGGCAATCGGTGTTTTGATATCATGGCTGAGTTTAGCGACCAGCTCTTTTTTACTCTCATTGGCAATTCGTTCCTGTTCTTTGGCTTTGCATAATTCATCGCGCATCATATCAAAACTTTCACTAAATGCACCAAATATATGACTTTGATCCATGGGTAATGGATGATTCAAATCGCCTTGTGCGATATGTTTGGCAAATGTTTGTAAATTTTGAAAAGGTTTTATCATTGTTTTCTGTAAATAAACATAATAAAGAATAAATATGAGCAGCTCTAATATAGACATCATCATGACGATATGCTGCAGGCGTTGTTTTTGCATAGTAAACTGATCATTCATAATGACAAGTTTTCCATAGACATGCTGTGTATCAAGAATATCCACCATGGTTGTACGCTGCTTGATTGCCTCATGAAGATCTTTTGGCAAATTCGTTCCATAACCACACTGTCTTTTTCCCGAAGGTTTCAACACGACATAAGAAAAATCAGCATCAATTGTACAAACATCTTCTTGTTGATCCCATGATGTTATCAATTGCTGTATTACTTCATTTACTTTTACCATATCTAATGTAGGTGCTTTTTCCCCTATATAATAAATCGAAACTATTTGTATCAGTAACAATGCCCCACATAAACCAAACATCATTTTATGCTTCATGAGTATTCTCCCTGAAACATATACCCAACACCCCAAATGGTCTGGATATATTGAGGATGATTAGGATCTTTTTCAATTTTTTCACGAATGTGGCGGATATGCACATTTAAAGTACCATCCAATGTTACACTATCCTCCCATACATCACGAAAGATTGCTTCTTTTTCTACCCGCTTGCCTGCATGCTCCATCAAATATTTTAAAAGCTTATATTCCATCGCTTTTAGCTTTATCGGTTTGTTCATGATTTCCACTTTTTCCAGTGCAAAGTCTACAGATAGATAACCATCATCATACCTCTTTACCGTTTTACTACCATAGCGTTTTAACACAGTTTTTACTTTTGCCAACAGTACACTTAAGGAATATGGTTTTCGTATATAATCATCTCCGCCAATACTCAGTGCTAAAATAATATCATCATCGCTTTGTCTTGCGCTGATAAACAGAATCGGCACATCGCTCTCTAAACGTATGGCCTTACATAAATCAAACCCTGAAGCCCCACCTAAATTGATGTCTAAAAGTATCAAATCCACCGTGTGTGTACGCAAAAAAGCCAAACAGCTTTCTGCATCAAAAACAGCCTCACTGCTTACCTCAAACAGATTGAAATATTCAACAGTACTTTCTGCCAAAGGTATTTCATCATCTACGATCAGACATTGTATATGCTCCATGATTGTTTCCCCTTATCCTTATTTTATAATCGTATTGTAGCTTGAATCTAAACATGTGTCAACAAGCCCATTTACTGTATCAAGAATAATTTGATTGACAAACTATCTGATTAACTTTATCATTTAATAAAAACAGGAGGTTCTATTATGAAGCTAATATTAGATCACGTACAAAAATCCTATGGTGATAAAGAAGTATTAAAAGATTGCAGTTTTACTTTTGAAAGAGGAAAAATATATGGTCTATTGGGTCGCAATGGCAGTGGAAAAACAACGCTGTTCAACTGTATCGCACAGGAAATCGATTGTACAGGCAGTATTCAGATTGAAAAAAAAGAAACCATGCGAAATATCATAGAATCAGATATCGGATATGCCTACAGTCTGCCAATTCTGCCAGAATTTATGACTGGTTATGAATTTATACAGTTCTATATGGATATCAATGAACAACGCTTAGAAAAGACAATTAATATTGATGATTATTTTGACTTGATGCGCATAGATGAAGATGATCGTCATCGTTTGATCAAAGGCTATAGTCATGGAATGAAAAATAAGCTTCAGATGTTAAGCTTTATTATTTCACATCCGGATATCATCTTATTAGATGAACCTTTGACATCTTTTGATGTTGTAGTTGCTAGTGAAATGAAACATTTGCTTCTACAGATGAAGGAAGATCATATTTTATTGTTTTCTACCCATGTTTTACAGCTTGCGACAGATTTATGTGATGAGATCATTCTATTGAATAATGGCAGTTTAACTTTATTAGATCATGATTTATTAAACAGTCCGGATTTTGAAGAACGTGTTGTGGAAATGTTAAGGGATGAAGAACATGTGGCATGATATCATTTTCATGTATCATGTATCCATGACCAAAAAGGTCAATGGATTATTCTATTTTCTTCAAAAGCTGCCTTTTCTTGGTAAAAAAATCCCATCACGTATCTATCAATTCATCCGTTTAAAGAAAATATTAAGTATCATCACTTTTATATTTTCCATATTGGGGTCCGCCCTAAAAAACTTCTTATATCTTTTCATTTTTTATATGCTTCCCATTATGTTTCTATATATTAAACAAGATCCAATCCCACGTGTTCAAATGCAACAGGTATTCTTTCTAACATTTACGATATTAACCATACTTGGCGCCTGTACCAACAGTAAAATGTGGACATGTGATGATGAAACACTTATTATGATCAAGCAACTGCATATGGAATCAAAACGCTATATGCTGCACCATTCCTTATTTACATATACCATCAATACCATATCTTTAGGAATTAGTTCCCTACCCATATGTATGATTTTAATGATTTCTCCGGTATATGCACTATTAATTGCTGTTGTCTATTTTTGTTCTCATCTGATGATGGATGCATGTTATCTGTTTCTTTATGAACGTTACCACAATTTTATTTTATTCCATAAAGCATACAAGCCAGCCTTTCTCATGATTTGTCTATTGCTTGCTTATGGTATCTTATTTTCAAAAATCACAATATCTTTTGGATATATGTGTATGTATATCTTCACCCTTCTTTCTTTGCTTGGTATTGTATTTGCTTATCGTTATTTGAAAACAACAAACACTTACACAGCAGTCATGCGCAGAATCATACAGGACTATCTGTCTATGGGCTTAAACAACGACACCAATGTACAAACATTAGATGTTGCCTTAAATGAAAAAGACTATAGTCAATCTGAACTAAAACAAAATATTCATCATAAAAAACATGGATATCAGTTTATGAACGCCTTATTCTTTAAACGCCATAAACGCTTGATTTATAAGCCCATCAAACATCGCCTCATTATATTATTGGTGATTATGGTTTGTGTGATTCTCTCCTCCTTTTTTATAAAAGATCCTATTGATAAGAGTGACCTCTTAGAATTAATGCCACCCTTTGTATTTTTCCTGTATATGTTAAACATCTCCCAGCGAACATGTAAAGCCATGTTTATGAATTGTGATGCATCTTTGTTGCATTATGGTTACTATCGTACTCCACAGGCTATTCTTACAAACTTTCGTATCCGCTTAAAAGCTTTAATTTTATACAATCTGCCTGTGACGATATTATTATGTATATTGATCACTGTTACCTGCTTTGTTTATCATATTTCTTTCACACCTCAGACAATCGCTTTATTTCATATCACCATGTTTATATTATCCATTTTCTTTTCTGTTCATTATCTGTTTATCTATTATATCGCTCAGCCTTATGATGAAAAGCTGGAAATTAAAAATCCTTTGATGAATATCGTAAATGGCGCCATCTATGTGCTTTGTTACTTATGTATCAACTTAGAAGGAAACTTATATTTCTCTCTCGGGGTATTAGCTGCCACCATCTTATATCTCATGATTGCCTTGCCTCTTGTTTGGCATTTTGCGCCTAAGACTTTCCATTTAAAATGATTTTCGGTATAATGAATGCATAAGAAGGAGGTTCATTTATGGAATTTCACATTGCACATTGTAATATCAATGTAACAGACCTTGAGAAAAGTATTGCTTTTTATGAAAAAGCTTTGGGTTTAAAGGTGGTCTCAAAAAAAGAAACACCGGATTTTACCTTATGTTATTTAAGTGATGGTAAAACACCATTTGAATTAGAATTGACATGGTTAAAAGATCATCCTCAGCCTTATGATTTAGGTGAAAATGAAAGTCATATTGCCTTTGTTACTGAAGATTTTGATGCAGCTTATGCCTTACATCAAGAAATGGGTTGTATCTGTTTTGAAAATAAGGATATGGGTATCTATTTCATCCATGATCCTGATGATTACTGGTTAGAAATCGTTCCACAACATAAATAGGAAAACGAAGATGAAATGTGAAAACTCACCTTCGTTTTTTTTAAAATATAAACGGCAATAGATAGATTGGAAGATAACGAATCACACCATCGGATTCTCCAATATTTTTTTCTGAAAAGCGATAAGCAATCTTACTGTGGTATTGTATCACGAAAATATCAAAGCTTTTAGAGCGTGTATTTACACCGCTTTTAATTTCAATGGGGGTAATTTCAGTCCCACAATATGTCACAAAATCTATTTCTGAACTTGTATTGGGTTCAAAATAATACATAGCCTTATGATTGGCATACATGATTTGCGCAGCCATATTTTCATATATCGCTCCTTTAAATATTCCCAAATCTCCCGTATGAATTTTCGCAATGACAGCTTCATTGAAAAGTGAAATCAATAGTCCTGTATCAAACATATACACTTTGAATATTGACAGTTGCTCATATGCTTCTAAAGGAAAATCAATACATTTTAAACGATGCACAGATTTTCTAATGCAGGCCTCAGATGAAATTGATAATAAAGAAACTTTAAAACAAATGATTTACGTTTCTAATTCTACATACATCTTGATTTCTTAATATTATCCTTTGATCTACGATCATATGCCTTCACATCCGATCCTTTCTTCATTATATCAAATCCTGATTCATAAAAGTGCATAAAAAAGATAAAACGTGGTAACATATAGGGCGCATATAAGCGAAGCAAACATCTTGTAATTTTACAATGATACGCTTATAATGAACACGTTAAATATAAAGAGAGGTCATATGGAACGATTAACAATAGAAAACTATAAGCAACTGGAACCATATATCAAAGACGCTGATTATAACGAATATAACTCTAACATAGTAACCATGTTGATGTGGCAGGGCAGCTATCCTGTTTATTTCAGCTGTTATGAACATTTTGCACTTGTATACAATAAGATGCCTCATCGTGAACCGGTCTGGCTGATGCCTTATTGTAAGAAAGAATATCGTAAAGAAGCAGTAGATAAAAAAAAAGAATTAAGTGAACAGGAACATATTAGTTTTGAAATACATTCTATGATCAAAGAATTCAAGGACTGGCTGCAGGAAACATATCCAAATGAATTTTTGATATGGGACTGTTATAACGCACGTGACTATATTTATGATCGTAAACAGCAGGAAACACTTGCGGGTAAGAAAATGCAGAAACGAAGAAATCATTTCCATGCATTTGAAAAAGAATACGAAGGTCGTTATCATTATAAAACATTGGATAAAGAAGATATCCCTCATATTTATGAGTTTCTGGCATACTGGAAAAAGCAAAAAGAAGCGATGGACAGCATCGATGTGGAAGAAGAAGGCATTCATTTTCTACTAGAACATATGGAAGAATTACCTATAATGGGTGGTTGTATCTATATTGATGGAAAACTGGAAGCATTCAATATCACTTCCCTTGTATCACATGATACAATACAAATTCATGTGGAAAAAGCGAATAAACAGATTCGTGGATTGTATATTGCCATCTTAAAATTATTTTTGGAAACACTAGATGATGCGGTATTATATGTCAATCGTGAAGATGATATGGGATTACCAGAATTAAGGAAAGCCAAAACAGATATGCAGCCAATATCGAAAACTAGAAAATTTGGCAGCTGTTATCAAAAAATTATCATAAGAAAAGCAGTTCCTGAAGATATATCCGCCATCAAAAACTTATGGTTATCCAACTTTGAAGATGAAACATCTACATCAACTGATTATTATTTTGAACACTTCTATCATATGGAGGATTGTTATGTATGTGTCAGTGAGGATGAATTTATCTCTATGCTGCAGCTGCGTCCACTCTCCTTGATGCTGAATGGAAAAAAAGAAGATGTATCCTTTGTGGTGGGTGTTGCCACAAATAAAGAATATGAAGGATGCGCTTATATGAAACAGCTGCTTCAATATGCGATGGCACAGGCTTCAAAAACTCAGAATTATATGATTCTACAGGCATATAATTGGGATATTTATCGTTCATTTGGATTTGAAGAATGTTATAAATTTGCGAAGATCAAGTTATCAAAAGATGCTTATTCTCAAGGGGAAGGGGCATTTGTTTCAACGTATGATATAAAGACATTATTATCCTTATATGAAATTTATGTACAAGATAAAAATGGTTATCGTATCCGAGATCTTGCCTATTATGAAAATCTATTTTTGCCAAATGCGCACTTGTGGCATCAGGATATACAAGTCTTTGAAGTACAGGGAAAAGCTGTTGGGTATATCGTAAAGGAAGAACATGCTGATGAAACAGATATATTAGAATTTATCTACGAAGATACAAACGCATGTAACAACATGTTATATGCCCTATCACAAAGTGATAAAAAAATTATCATACATACTGATTTACAAACTGAAATTACAGGCAGAAAAAAAGAAGCAACCTGTATGATGATGGCATCATTACATGGCGCTTCCTTACATGATTCAAATTTGTATATCAATGAAACCCTTTAGAAGCTAGAAATTAGCTTCTTTTTTAGATACCCAGCTCTTTTAATTTACTCATTGCCTCAGAAAAACTATGTACAAAATAGCCGTGTTTCAAAATGGCGCCTAACACATAATGATTCATTCCATAAGTTGGTATCTCATATTGATTTGCGCTCATCAAACGTATATCACTATTCATGCCAATAATGATTTTTGTATTACTTTTGATTGCAATTCCCAATTCTACCATCACCCCGGCATCTTCATTTGTTAAGTCTGCGATGAAGATATCACATTCTTCTACTGCCTTCGTATCTGCTTCATATATTTCGATTGGCGTAGGAAGTGATTGTTTATTTTCATTGAAAGGCTGATCGACTGGATTAAAGATATCCAGGTGTGGAAACATCTCTTTCATGAGCTTTCCTTCTTTTTTTCTTTGTGCATTTTCTGCTTCATTAAACAGCGAACCTGCAATATAAACTTTCATGTATATCCCTCAACTTTCTGTTACGATTATACTATAATTCCTTACAAAAGCGAAGAAAAACACTTTTTATGGTATACACAAAGAAGGGTACATGGTACAATAACCTCAGGAGGTGATCATATGAATGCTTACCAATTAAAAATATCAATGAAGGGTGCGAAGCCCCCTGTTTGGAGAAGAGTCAACGTCCCAAAAGATTTAACTTTTAACGAATTGCACGAAACAATTCAACGTTTATTTGGGTGGATGGATGAACATTTATATAAGTTTAGGATTGCTTCACAAATGTTAGAAATATTAGGACCAGGTGTAGAAACGAACTATCTGGATGATATATTTGCGGAAGATCATTATCTGTATGAATTTTTAAATGAAGGCACAAGATTTCAATATATTTATGATTTCGGTGACTGGTGGGATCATGCGATCCTTGTGGAAAAAGAAATTGAAATGGAAGAAAATTATCCTGTGTTGATCAAATGGAAAGGTGATAATTTTGCGGAAGATTCTGGTAATGTTGAGGGTTATGAAGAAATTGTAAAACGTTCTAAGGATAAAAAAGATGCAGATCAGAAAGAACTGATGCAATGGTTAAAAATGCAACATATTCCTTTTGATGAATATTATGTAAAAGAACAATTAAGTGAAATCATAAAAGCTCATGAAGATTTGGATAAAGAGATAGAAAAACAATTAGATCAAAGCATGCTTGCCTTGCGTAAAACACTGATGACAAAAGATATAGGCGAACTTTCTTTAATTGAGATGGAAAAAAGTGATATGACTTATTACATCGGTTTTAATCGTATGGATAATGATATCGTCTTACAGATTTATGATGATGAAACAGCGTATTTACAAGGCGTTGATTATGTATCCCCTCAGGCTTCCTGTAATATCTTTGCCAATACCATTTGTGTGATATTCAATGAAGAAGAATTACCAAATCTTGGGTGGAACTGCTCTGATGGAAAATCAACGATAAAAATACTGCGTACTGGTTATTTTCCTGTCGATTTAAATAATGATGATGCTTTATTGGTCATAAATATTCTACAAGGTATTGAAGAGATTTTATCCCAATGGAAAAAACCTTTGCCTTCTTATGAAACAAATGAATGCCTGCATGCGACACATAATCATCAAGATTGGATAATATCTAAACAGCAGATTCGATTACATGCGACACGTGATCTTGTACATTTGGATGAAAAGGAAATTGAACAGATTGAACGTGAAGGCGTACATCATGCAGGTACGGTTTTATGCGATGTTTTAAGTGCTCCAAGTCCAATGATGATGAACAAAGCTTATGATGTTTTATTATTGATTGAATCAGATACAGTCAATGCGAAGGTTACCTTACCGCATGAACTATTGGGTGATATGGTACAGATCAATATCCAGATACTACAGGCACTTGCACAATTTTTCAAAGAAAACGGTATTCCGGATACATTAAAAGTGAATAGTGAAAATATGCGTTTTATGTTAAGTGCTTTTTGTGAAGATTTAGGTATCATGTTATTGATGGAACCTTTCCGTACCCAGTTTGAAACGATGCTGCTTCCAGATATCGATGAAAAAGATATAGAAATATTAGATACTCTGGCTCATTTAAGTGGTGAAGAATTTTATGATTTCATGGAAAGTATGGATGAAAATGAATTGATGGCATTTCAGGAGTTCATCACAAAATATTTAGATTCAGATGATTTAAATGATATCTTTGAAGACAGTCTTGCACTGAAGAAAGATGATCATGGAAAGAAAAAATTTGACGCATAATAATATTTCTTATTCAGATTCTTTATTGCTTTAGGGTATATACGAAAAGAGATTTCTAAATGATTATATGTATAGTCATTTTAGAAATCTCTTTTTTATTTTAGATATCCAATTGTAAGTAAGGACCCATATTCAGAAATGTTATTTTCCTATTTTTCAATGTATTGAATAGCAATACAATCAAGTCCTGTATGTGCACTGATCACAGCACTGATATAGTTTGTTTCTATATCTAAGGTAGGATCTTTCTCCAACAACATATGTTTAACCTCTTGCGCACGATCTAAACAATCTGAGTGAATAACGAAGATTTTCCCCGGTTTTCCATGTAAATGATCAATGATATAATCCACTGCAAAGGATATTGCTTTCTTCTCTGTACGTACTTTTTCAAATACATCGATCTTTCCATTGGTTTGTGGATCAATACGTAAGATGGGTTTGATTTTCAATAAACCTGCCGCAGCTGCCGCAAGTGGCGTTAATCGCCCACCTCGTTTTAAGTGCTGTAAATCATTTGGCAGAATCAATGTACCACTTGTCTTTACTTTTTCTTCTACCAGCGCCTTTACTTCTTCTATACTTTTTCCTTCATCCACATAATGTTTTGCTAGTATTGCGCCATAACCCTGCAAATCGCAGGTTGTGTAATTCTCAATTGTCACAACCGGTATGCCTAAATCTTTGCCACATACTTCAATTGCATTATATGTTGATGATAATCCACTGCTTAATGGAAGGGAAAGAATCGCATCATATCCATCTGCTTTGATTTGCGCAATCTGATTTTCAATCACAGATAAGATTGGCATACTTGTTTTTGGTGTATGATTCTTCTTTAATCTTTCATATAACTCCATCGTCGTGATGTCTACGCCATCCTGATAGGATACTTCTTCATCAATGACCTGAAGTGGCAGAAGATACAGTCCATATTTTTGTGCATCTATCACATTTAATGCACTTCCTGTATCTGTTAATACAGCTATCTTCATAACAGTACCTCTTTTCTCATGTGTTAACACATGGCTTCCTACAAGGATATTTTACTCTTTTTTTAGACAAAAAGGTAATTTTATCCAGTAAAAATCAATTTTTTTATTTTTAATATATTTATTTTAGATATTGATAACGATCAGGTACTTCCACTTCTTTGTTTTGTTCTTCTAATGTTTCCAGATAAGTATCATATGCACGTTGTGCATTTTGTAAGATACCGCTTTTATGAAATAAATGAAGTGAACTTTGATCATCTACGACCCAGTATTCTTCTCCAGTATCCATTTCCACTAACCAGATATCCGCTTGTGGATCGTCGCCAATAGTTTCTATAAAAGAAGCATCTTCTACATCCTGCTGTGAAAAAGCTTCTGATACGTAAGATAAAATCGTTTCTTTTCTGATAGCTTCCAACATTTTATTTCCTCCCAACTTTTTACACGTGCAATCATAACACCATTTGTTATTTTAATAAAGTCTTTGATTTATTTTTTTGAATATGACACACGATGTCATATATTTATGTTACGATAGTATCAGGTGATCATAATGCAAACATTACGTTTATTTGAAATACTATATATCCTTCTGCAAAACAAAAAGACAACTGCGAAATATCTGGCACAACATTTTGAAGTCAGTGTCCGTACAATTTATCGTGATTTAGATGTATTGACGCTTGCCGGTATCCCTATATATACCAACAAAGGCAAAAACGGCGGTATCTTTTTAAATGAGGATTATATCTTGAATCGAAGCTTTTTCAGTGATGATGAACAAGCAAAATTATTAGCTGCCTTACGTAGTCAACAAATTGTAGATCCAGAAGCATCTGATACTTTATTATCTAAACTAAGTGCCATCTTTCAAAAACCGGAAATCCCATGGATTCAGGTAGATTTTCGCAATTGGCAGGAAGAAGATCATGATGATTTATTTCTTAGCTTAAAATCCGCAATTCTAAAACATCAGGTAGTTACCTTTCTCTATCATGATGCAAAAGGCAACAGCAAACAGCGCACTGTAGAACCATTACAGCTTTTATTCAAAGGACAGGCCTGGTATCTTGTCGCTTATTGCAGGGAAAGAAAAGCCCAGCGTACTTTTAAAATCAAACGTATGCAGCATCTGAAAATATTGCCACAGCATTTCACTCGTGAATTGATAGAAGTAAATCATCCATACCAACAATACCAGCAAACATGTATAGATGTTGTTTTACGCATTGATTTATCCATGGGATATCGTGTATTTGAAGAATTTCCTCGTGATAGCATTGAAGTAAAAGAAGATCATTATCTGATTAAATGCAGAATGCCAGATTGTGAAATGACTTATGGAGTCTTGATTTCTTATGGCGAAGCATTAACTGTACTTTCCCCTGCCCATATCAAAGAAGGCGTCATTCTACGTATACAAAAGATATTAAGTAATTATCTTTAACATGACATGAGGTGTCATATATACAATGATATAGTAGAGATGAAAGAAGGGATACTTGTATGGAAACATTTGATTATAAAAAAGCATATAAAGATTTATATATACTGAAAACAAAACCAATGATGATTCAGGTTCCATCCATGAATTTTGTGATGGTCAAAGGAAATGGCAATCCAAATGAGCCAGATGGCGCATATGCCAATGCTTTACAGATTCTATATGGCATCAGTTATACCATAAAAATGAGTAAAAAAAATTCTATGCATATCAAAGGATATTTTGATTATGTTGTGCCACCACTAGAAGGTTTTTGGTGGATGGATGACATACAGGGAATTGATGTTACACAAAAGAACAGCTTTCACTGGTATGCTTTCATTCGTTTACCTGAGTTTGTCAATCAGGAAATATTTGAATGGGCATGTGCACAGACACAAAAGAAAAAACCACAGCTTGATGTATCACTTGCGAAGTTTGTGACACTTGAAGAAGGTTTATGTGTACAAATCATGCACAAAGGCTGTTACGATGATGAACCAGCATCTATTGAAAAGATGCATGCCTTTATGGAAGCTGAAGGCTATGAACTGGATTTTACAGGCATCTATAACACAGGGCAGCCCAGAATGCATCATGAAATATATTTAAGTAATCCAAATAAATCAAAACCAGAAAATTTAAAAACGGTGATTCGTCACCCAATAAGGAGAAAATGATATGGAATTTATAAAACTTACACCAGAAAATATAGAAAAGGAGCATATCTGTTGTGCTTTAAGTGATAAAGCCCAGGTTCAGATGAAAAAGATATGGTTAACACAGCGCATGAAAGAAGGCTTGCAGTTTTATCGTCTACAGGCAAAAGGCAAAGTATTTATTGAATATGCGCCAATTACTTGCGCATGGGCACCTGTGGAAGGCAAGAATATGATGATGATCGACTGTTTCTGGGTCAGTGGACAATATAAAGGGAAAGGCTACAGCAATGCATTATTATCTCAATGTATTCAGGATGCCAAAGATGCGAATATGGATGGCATAGCGGTAATATCCAGTGAAAAAAAACTAGGCTTTCTAAGTGATGGCGATTATTTAAAGTATAAGGGCTTTACACTTGTTGATGAAGCAGGTGTCTATCAATTACTATATCTGCCTCTTACCGATAACAAAGCTATGCCACATTTTACCGATACCGCTAAAACAATGAAAACAAAAGAAGATGGTTTTGTATTATACTATACACCACAATGTCCTTTTGCTTTAAAATATGCGGAAATCTTAAAACAGCATGTAGAAGCTGCTGGTATTCCTGTACATCTGCACCTACTTCAAAGTAAACAAGAAGTCATGGAAGTCCCTGCCCCATGGTGTGTTCATGCATTGTTTATAGATGGAAAATTCATAACACATGAAATCCAATCTGAAAAGAAACTAGATAAACTCATTGCGGCTTATGGAAAAGATAAAACAAAAGGATAATCGTTTCCTGATTGGAAAACGTATTCCTCTAACTGCTTCTTTTTCTAAAAACATGTCTTTGATCACATCATTTTGGCAAAGTTTTCAACAGGATATCAAGCGTTATCATCTTCAACAAAAAAAGCCCTTTGAAAAATATGGCATCACCTTTCGTGAACAATCAAAGTTGTATTATGCTTGTTGTTTGCCTGCGGATATCACCTATCCCGATGACTTTGAAATCTTTCTATTGCCCCGTTCCCACTATTTTCTTTATGAACATATTGGTCCTATGCGCAAACTACCAGATACCATACAATACCTGATGAAACAGCATTTACCAGCTGCACATCTTACACCAAAACAAATAGATCTTGTTTATTATGAAGCCTATCGACCAGGTTTTGCTTATCAGGATGAATATTCTGTTATAGAAATCGGTATTCCCATCTTACAGGATACACCAGATCATATGCCCAGCATCAGCGCAAAATCTTTACTTCAGGGAAATGGTAAACCCACAGAGCCATATACCTGGTTTGGCATGGATTATAATATGAATTTATACAAAGGCTGTCCTCATGGTTGTATTTATTGTGATTCTCGCAGTTCGTGTTATCAGGTAGATAACTTTGATATCGTTCGTAAGAAAGAAAATGAATTATCTATTCTTGAAATGGAACTAAAACGCAAGAAACGAAAAGGTGTTATAGGAATTGGTTCCATGTCTGATACCTATCATCCATTTGAGAAAACAGAGAAAATCACACATGATGCATTAGAGCTGATCTATCGTTATGGATTTGGTGTTGGCATTGATACCAAAAGTGATTTGATCCTGAAAGATATTGATTTAATTTCAGCAATATCAAAACAATACCCTAGCATTGTAAAAATCACCATTACAACCGCAGATGATACATTATGCCGTATCATCGAACCACATGTCTGTGTCAGTTCCAAGCGCTTTATAATATTAGAAAAACTGCATCAGGCTGGTATTTTCGCTGGTATTTTAATGATGCCCATACTTCCCTTCATCAATGACAGTGAAGAAAATATCAAAACAATTATTGAACAGGCACACTTGCATCATGCCAAATTCATCTATCCAGGTTTTGGTGTGACCTTGCGATCAAATCAACGCAGTTATTTTTACTATCAACTGGATCGCTTTTTCCCAGGAAAACGACAGCTATATGAAAAATATTATCACAATACCTATTCCTGTGAATCTCTTCATCATCAAGCTTTATGGAAACTATTCCAAAAAGAATGCCAGAAATACGGTATCCTCTATCGCATGAACGATATCATTCATGCATATAAAAAAGAAACCGGCATCAAACAGATGTCACTATTATAAAGGAGAACAATATGAATTATCATCTAACAAACGTTACACTAACAACCGACAACACAATAGAAGGCATGGAAAAAATCCAGGCACTCTGGAACGATATCACAACAGGAAATCTTCCCCTGTTATGTGATAATGAACATCATCCTATTGAAAATGTGACACCCATTTCCTGTTACAGCAATTATACATCAGATGAAAAAGGCACCTATGATTTAACCATTATGGCAGAAACATTGGATTTCTTCACAAAGATGGAAGAAAAAATTGCACAAGGCACTTACCTTCTATATGAGGAAACAAATGATGAGGGAAATATCGAAGCTTGTACAAAACAAGCATGGATTAGAATCTGGGATGATCAAAACAAACAGCTTATCAAACGCAGCTTTACAAAAGATTATGAAGCTAGCATTCCCAAAGCATTCTCAAAAGACAACAAGGCTCATTGTTATGTATATATCGCAATCCAGCAGTAATTTCTATAATTACTGCTTTTCTATTGACAAACACTTATTTATACATTAAATTGATAATAGATATATCGATAATCAATATAATGAGGTGATCACATGGCACGAAAAGAATTTCAGACACTGACAGAACAAATGTTTTATATTTTACTTGTTTTAAGACAGCCTCATCATGGCTATGAAATCATGCAACAGATTGATGAAATCACCCATGGCCGTATCAAAGTAGGTGCCGGCACTTTGTATACTCTGCTTTCTCGTTTTGAAGAAGAAGGCTTCATCAAAAAAGTAGGAGAAGATCAACGTAAGAAAATCTATCGAATCACGAAAGAAGGAAATGAATTATTTGAAAAAGAAAAACAACGCTTAAAACAAATGTTAATTGATAGCGGGGAGGTATGATTATGAAAACATTATATACAATCAATGCTTTTCATCCAATGGACTATCAGGCAATACAACAATACTTAGAACACAAAGCGCAAAAAGGATATATCTTAAAGAAAATAGGATATTTCTTCAAATTTCAAAAAGAAGAACCGCAGGATTTAGTTTATTGCGTGGATTTCTTTCCAAAAATCACTTTATTTTCTTCTCAAAATATCGAAGAAGCAAAAGATTATCGTTCCTTTTGTGAAGAAAGCGGCTGGAAATTTGTCTGTGGTTATGACAAAATGCAAATATTCTGTGCCAAACGAAGTGATCATTTAATACCAATTCAAACAGAAGATATGATTCAATATAAGATTGTGAAAAAATCCATCATGCCTACCCTCATTGCATTGATTCTTGCATTTGCTTATATTTTATACTGCATTTATGATGTTTTTTCCTATCATCCTCGCTTTGCAACTTTAGATGATGACTTTATCCGTTTTGCGATTCCCGCTGTGATTTTTGGTGTAATCATCATAGCGATAGAACTATTCCGTTATTTTTATCTGCTTCTATTAAATAAACATCGGATAAAAAACGGTTTATCCACACATAATACATCTTATCAAAATGCAATGTTGTCTCGCTATCTGGATATATTGATTATTGTGGTAATGCTTTTTGCCTGTCTGCTTACCCTCATGATGGCACCTCATAAAGATGCATTCCTATATAATCATCTACAACCTTTCTTATATCCTGCAATCGGAATGTTTCTTGGTTCTTCACTTCTATTTATACGTAATCACTTTTCAATTAAAACAGAAGTCAATCAAATGCTTACCCTATTTGTTTTCTTAGCCATCATCCCCATATCTACAGGCATTTCTTATTCTCTAGATTTACAAAGCCAAAAACTATCCAGTATCAAACAAACCGCCTATTTCAATTACTTCAATGATTCCTTATCAAATAAAGGAACATGGGAAGTCCTCGATATCAACAGTTCCTCCCATGTCCCATTACAATTTAAAGCAAGCTATTCCACTGATAATTCTCAATTTGATATCATGATGATGGAAATAAAAAATCAAAATGAAGCTGCCTATTTCCTAAAAGAAAAATTAATTGATGACTACACCTTTTCACATGGCCACTTTAATACAAGATCAATGAAATATATCTATGGGGATGTTCCTGATGATCAAACATTGTATCAAGCATATCCAGAATATAAGCATCCTGATATTGATCAAGGATACGATTTAACATCAGATAATTATCCAGCTTTCATTGTACAAAAAGACAATTATATATATAGTATCAGAATGTCTGTATATGATGAAAAATTAACAAAGCAATATCTTCAGATATTTGAAGATTTCCTAACCATTTAAAAAGAAGCTAAATTCATAGCTTCTTTTTTTTACTATTCTTTTTCGTGTTTTTTATTTGTGATTATCACTGCACCTGCTAATGTAACGAAGCCCATCAATAAACCTGCTGTATGATCTTGTGTGGTTGCTGAAGTATCTTTCACAACTGCATCTTTAGGTTTATCTTTATCGCCTTTGTTATCAGCTGGCTTTGTAGGTTTTACTGGTTTTGCAGGTTCCTCTGGTTTCACATCAGGTGCTATCACAGTATTATCCTTTGTGATGGTAACTCTATACTGATATGCTAATTTATCATTAACATTATAAGCAAATTCAAATTTATTATTCTCAAAATCATAGAACCTTCCATTATCAAATTTCGCACCTACACAAGAGGACTTAATATTTGATGCATATTCATCTTTATAATTTTTTAAATTTAAGTCTTTCAGATATATATTTCCATCTTTATCTGTTTCTGCCTTAATATCCATCGTTACGATGACTGGTTGATTACTATTTCTTACAATCTCTAGATTATAATTACAAATAGTATTACCCAATGTATAATGGAATGTAACTACATTTCCATTAATATTTATAAACTTCCCATTTTCATAGGTTGCTCCTTTTAAGGATTCTTTGATTTCTTTTTCATTTTCTGAAGTCAGGCTGTCAATATTAACATCGCTTAATTTAAAATAGCTACTATCCCCTAAATTTATAATCATTTTAATAAGCTCTTCTTCTTTTTGTTTTTCTTTTTCCACCATAAAATTCTTTTTAATTACTAATCCACGATAGATATCATTTTCATAAAAATCAACAATAACTGAATATGATCCTGCTACTTTTGGAGGCGTTGAAGATATCTCTCCCGTATCATTATTCTTATAAGATATGTGTCTTTCTTCTGGTTTATATGCCTCTGTTTTAATTACTGGTAGATTAGGCTTTTCCCCTTCACTCCATCCTTCAATTTCTACAATAGCAGATCCATTTGCCTTTTTCACTTCAAATTTCTTAGATTCACTTTCTAGTCCAGTATAGCTTTCTCCAGCTTTTACATAAGCCTTCATATACCATGTTCCTGCAGAATTAGGTTTATTAGAATCAAATGTTTCATTATCTTTGCTATATTTGAATTCAACCATACCATATTTTGCTTCTGCTTTTGGTTGTGGTTCTTCTAAAAGATTATAGCTAGCAATAGTAGGTTCCTTTATCCATGAATTTATATATGATTTTTGTGTTACATACATAGTGACTTCCATACTTTTTCCAGAACTTTCAAAATTATAAATAATTTCAGAATCCTTTATATTACTAAATATTCCTGTTTCACTATTATAATCACAATTACCATTTACGTTTTTGACACTCTTAAAATCTTTTGTTGTCAATCCATAATCAGCTAAATTCACTTCACCCTTCTCATTCATTTCAACATCTGTTGGCAGCTGTCCAGTAATATTTACCCTACCATTAAAATTTTCTCCTAAATCATAACCTAGTAAATTATTTCCTGACAAGTCAAAATTTGTACTTTTGTTTTTAGATTGTATACCTGATAAATCAGCGTATTTAAGCTTATTGTATTTTCCATTTACCGTAATCTTTTTATCACTTGTAAGTTTGCTAAAATCAAAAGACTCTACATGGTTGTTATAAAAAGACAAACTTGTTAAATTAGGATATTCACTACCTAACTTTATTTCCTTTAATAATCCTTTTTGTCCATCATTTTGTGCATTAACTTTTTCCAATTTTGTATTATTTGATATATCCAAAATAGTTAGTGAATTATTAGAAACATTTAAGTTAGTTAAGTCTGTGTTATTATTCAAATTAATAGATTCTAAAACACCATTGTTTTGAGCAATTAATTCTTTTAATTTAGGTGTATTTTCTAAATTTAAATTTTTTATATTATTGTATGCAATCTCCAAATATGTTAAATTATCTATTTTAGGTAAAGTAATATCACCTGATAGACCACTATTAGTCAAATATAATTCTACCACATTTGGCAACTTATCAATTCCCTTTAAACTCTTATTTAAATTCGTGATTGGTGTATTTGATATTGAAACTTGTTCAACATTATCAACTCTCATTTGACCTTGATCATTGAAATTAGTTTCTCCATATATGCCTTTCGTAGAGGTAATTATTTCATCTGAAAATTCTGTTACATTAACCCAAGTTTCTTGTGTTTCATCACTCTTTGTCACAACTGTTTCAGGTGCTTTTGTTTCAACTGCGTGAATATTCAACATCCCCAAGTTACTACTACATGCTAATCCTAAGCATAATGCACATACAACTGCCTTTTTTTCATCTCGTTTTTTCATATTATTTCTTTTACCTTTCTTTCGGTCAACCCGAACAAAACATAATTAATACGCTTACATTTTATCAGAAATGAATATATAAAACTCATATGTGATGAATTCTTGAATATTCTTGAACATCAGATGATGATATGATTGTAAATAAAAAAAATAAAACCAGCTCAATATGGAACTGGTTAAATAAGAAAGATAATCGCTATAAAATGGAAGATACTGGCGATATTGATACATATATGCCAAATGGAATGATAGTACTTTTTCTCTGGGTGTTTGTAAAAGACAGCGCCAATGGTATACATTAAACCACCTGCGACAATCAATGAGATGAATAAGATGGAACTGCCTCTTACTAAATCAGGAATGAACAGGATTGCGACCCATCCCATTATCATATAGATTGCCATAGACAGCTTTGGAAATGCATGGGAACTAATACTTTTCAATAAGATACCGCCAAGTACTGCCAGCCATTCTATAGCGATAATAACAAATCCTTTTGTGCCACCGATAACAGTTAATGCAATTGGTGTATAACTTCCTGCTATCGCAAAATAGATACAAATATGATCCAATTTACGAAATACATATTTATGTGTTGTGCCAAATGGCATGGAATGATACAGCGTAGAAACGATAAACATCAGAAATAAACTAATCACAAAGATGGCATCTCCGATTGCTTTTAGCATGCCTGCCTGTATATAGCCATAAACAGCAACACACGGAAGTGCAAACAAACACAACAAGGCCATAACCCCATGTGTGACACAGTTAGCAACTTCTTCTCCAAATTCTAATTTAAACATATCTTTCATGGATTGCTGTTCCATAAGCTTCTGCCTCCTTAATCTTCAAGAATCTGTACACCAATGCCAATAGTGCCAGGTCCTGTATGAACACCTAATACTGGTGTCACCTGCTCTTCAATGAAGATATCTACATTTGGAAGTTTTGGCAGAATTTCTTTTTTGATATCTGCGGCAAGTTCTTTTGCGGCTCCATTCATAATCGCAACATTGTAACGCTTATGATCACCTGCCAGTTTTAACGCAAGCTCAATTGTTTTTGAGATAGATTGTTTTCTACCACGTACTTTTGCGACTGTATAATAAATGCCTTCATCGTTACATGAAATGATTGGTTTTAAATTTAATGCATTCCCAAATAAAGATGCGACCAAACCAATTCTTCCACCCTTTTGAAGATATTCTAAAGTTTCCACAACGAAGAATACTTTACACTTATATACTTCATTTTGAAGTTTTTCACATATATTTTCAAAAGACATACCATCTTCTAGATAGCGGCCTGCCTGAATCGCATGGAAGCCACCGCCAATAGAGATATTTTTTGTATCCAAAATAAAGAAATTTAATCCTTCATAATCTTTTGATAATAAATGAATCATATTATTTGTGCCACTTAATCCACTGGATAATGTTATCGCAATCACATTTTCATATCCATCAGCTTTGATCTTGTCGAAGATAGAAAGAATAGCTTCTCCATCAGGCAAACTGGACTTTGGAATTTCTTTTGATAAGCTTTCATATACTTCTTCCGGTGTAATATCTACGCCATCTAAGTATTCCCTATCTTTATAAATTACCTTTAAAGGAATGACATACATATCATATTTTTTCGCATAAGCTTCTGGTACATTACAACATGTATCCGTCAGAATTGCTGTTTTCTGTTTATTCATTTTTGTTACCTCCACATCAATCACATACATAGTATATTCTAATTAAGATGATTAGTCAATCTAGTTTTAGAAACTACTTATATTTATTTTTGATATGAGGATACTAAGACTTGAATAAGATGCGATAAAACGGCTGTTTCTTAAATAAAGCAGCCGTTTTATCTTAATTCATATCATTTTTTTATTTTTCTTCTTTCATCCATATCTCACACTGTTTTATACGTTTTCCATTATCTCCCTGCTTTTGATCATAGGAAAACGCTGTTAATTATGCACAAGGAAATGAGGGGCATTGTCCACAATGATCGTGCCCTTTCTTTTCACAAGATTGCTTGATTACACAAACATCTCCCCAAAAAGGTTTTGTGATTTTTGTACATCCTTCACATACCCCATCCTTTAAAAACTGGCATTCACTGCATACGATGCCACATCTTGACTCTATCATAATGATCACCTCGATTATATCCTACCATCTGGATAAAAAAAGGAATTGTAAAAAACAGACAAAAAAGGATAGAAAGATGCTTTCACCTTTCTATCCATAATATTAATCTAATTCAAATTGTCCAGTATATAACTGATAATAACGGCCTTTCTGGGCAATTAATTCATCATGACTTCCACGTTCAATGATTTCACCATGATCTAAAACCATAATTGCCTTACTGTTACGTACAGTGCTTAAACGATGGGCAATCACAAAGACTGTACGATTTTCCATCAAACGATCCATGCCTTTTTCAATTAATTTCTCTGTACGGGTATCAATGGAGCTTGTGGCTTCATCTAAAATCAATACAGGTGGATTGGCAATAGCTGCTCTGGCAATTGCTAACAGCTGTCGTTGTCCCTGAGATAAATTTGCGCCATCTCCTGTCAACATCGTATCATAGCCATTGGGCAGACGCTTGATAAATGAATGAGCATTCGCAAGTTTTGCGGCTTCAATTACATCATCCATATCCGCATGTAAATTTCCATAACGAATATTATCTGCGATGGTTCCGGTAAATAAATGGGTATCCTGTAACACCACAGATATAGAACGTCGTAAATCATCTTTTTTGATTAGTTTTACATCAATGCCATCATAAGTGATACTGCCACTTTCGATATCATAAAAACGATTGATCAGATTGGTAATGGTTGTTTTACCAGCTCCAGTACTTCCTACAAATGCAATCTTTTGTCCTGGTTTTGCGTAAAGGTTGATACCTTTCAGAATTGTTACACCTGGTTCATAGCCAAAGACAACATCATGAAAACGAACATCTCCACGTAATGGTACCAATTCAATTTGACCATCATGTGGGTGACGCCATGCCCAGTGTCCTGTGTTTTCTTTACATTCCTGCATGGTTCCATCTTCCAAGATACGTACACGTGCAAGTGTAACTTTACCTTCATCAATTTCTTCACTTTCATCCATCATGGTGAAAATACGTTCAGCACCTGCCATGGCCGCAAGCATGAAGTTTAACTGTTGAGTGAATTGGTTGATTGGTGCTGCTGTCTGTCTTACATATACCAGATAAGATGCTAATGCGCCAAGTCCAATATTGCCTGCAATTGCAAAGAAACCACCAATACATGCAACGATTGCATAATTCAGATAAGACATGGAAACAACTGTTGGAATAGTACGTCCACTATAAGTTAATGCGTTAGTAGAAGCAATACGCAGACGTTCATTTCTTCGTTCAAATTCTTCAAAGTTTTTCTGTTCATGATTAAACACTTTAACAACTTTGACACCATCCACCATTTCTTCAATAAAGCCATTCAGATTTCCCATAGCTGCCTGCTGATGAGAAAAATAATATTTACTACGCTTACTGTAATACTGAATCATAAGATACATGGAGATCATAGAAATCATAACGATCAATGATAACTTCCAGTTTAATATAAAGATAGCAATCAAAGTACCAGTGATCATAGTAAAACTTTGAATCAGATTATCAAAACAGTTGTTCATGGCATCCTGTACAGTATCTAAATCGTTGGTGAAATGACTCATGACATCCCCATGGGTATTCGTATCAAAGAAACGAAGTGGGAGTGATTGCATTTTATCAAATAAATCCTGTCTGATTTCTTTAACAATTTTTTGTGAAGTGCGGGTCATCAACTGTTTATATACTGCGGTACATACAGCACCACAGGCATACATGATTCCCATGAATACCACTGCCGTGAATAATCCATCATAATCTTTAGGAACGATGTAATTATCAATGATTGGCTGTAACAGATACGTACCAAACAGATTAGCACCGGCACTAAATATTGCCAAAACGCCAACAAGTATCAAAGCAAATTTATGCATTCCAAGATAGGCCAGAAAATTCTTCATGGTCTTTTTCATATTTTTAGGTTTTTTACCTGTAATCTGTCTTGCCATTATAAACCAGCTCCTTCCTGTTGAGATGTGTAGATATCCTGATAAATCGGATCATTTTTCAATAATTCTTCATGTGTTCCGATTGCATGAATCTTTCCATCATCCAAAATGACGATCTGGTCTGCGTGCTGTAAAGAGCTGACACGCTGGGCGATGATAATCTTTGTGGTATCTTTTAAGGAAGCCAGTCCTTCACGAATACTTGCTTCTGTTGCAGTATCCACCGCACTGGTACTGTCATCAAATATCAATACACGAGGCTTTTTCAATAATGCTCTGGCAATACATAAACGTTGTTTTTGTCCACCAGATACATTGACACCACCCTGTCCTAAATCTGTATCATACCCTTTAGGGAAATTACCGATAAATTCATCCACAGCTGCGATATGACATGCCCATTCGATATCTTCATCACTTGCGTGTTCATCTCCCCATAACAGGTTTTCTCTTATCGTACCACTAAATAAGGTATTCTTTTGAAGCACCATACCTACAGCATCACGCAAATGTTCAATAGAATATTCCTTTACATTTCTTCCATCAATGCGTACTTCCCCTTCACTGACATCATATAGTCTTGGGATCAGCTGTACAAGGGTTGTTTTCGCAGAACCCGTACCACCTAATATACCAACTGTAGAACCCTTTGGAATATGCAATGTGATATCGGATAATACATATTCTTCCGCAGAAGCTTTATATTTGAAATATACATGGTCAAAGTCAATACTACCTTCTTCTACCATGACTTCTTTTGCATCATGATCATTGATATCTGGTTTTTCATCCAATACCTCAATGATACGTTCACAACTGGCAATGGATCGGGTAATCATTAAGAATACCGCTGAAATCATCATTAGTGAATTTAAAATCTGCATAACATAACTTAAAAATCCAGTAAGCTCTCCAACTTTCATATCTCCAATAAATATCATATTGCCACCAAACCAAACGATACATACAATGGTTGCGTACATTACGATTTGAAATAATGGCATATTCCAAACAGAAGTAGAGAATGCCTTTAAACTTGCGACACGTAAAGATTCATTTACATCCGCAAATTTTTCTTCTTCATATGTGCCTCTTACATAAGACTTTACCACTCTGATTGCGTTTAAGTTTTCCTGAACGATGGTGTTGACTTTATCGATACTGCTTTGCATCAGACGATATAATGGTCCAACTTTTCTAACGATAATAAACAAGCCGACACCTAAAATTGGAATGGCAATCATAAAGACAACCGCTAGCTTTGCGTTGATTGTAAAAGTCAATACAAGGGCTGTCAACAACATGACTGGTGAGCGAACTAGTGGTCTAACACCGTTACTGACCGCTGTTTGCAGGATGGTAACATCACTTGTTAAACGGGTAATCAAAGATGAAGTTGAAAAGTGATCGGTATTCGCAAAGGAAAAATTTTGTACCTTCTTGAATTCATCTTTTCTTAATTCAGCACCAAAACCCTGTCCTGCTGTTGCGGCATATCTGGCATATAAAACACCAAGTACCAATGCCAACAATGCACACACAATCATCTGTGCACCTTTCATAATAATATATTCTTTATCTGCATTCGCCACACCAACATCAATGATATCCGCCATTAAAATTGGTATGATCAATTCAAATATTGTTTCTGCGATTACACAAAAACAAGCCAGTACCAGATATCTCTGATACGTTTTCATATAAGGGAATAACCGTTTGAGCATAAGAATCCCTCCCATCTATTCTATTGTCTTACCACTCAAATTCTGATACATGCGACATAAATAGTTTTCAAATTGCGCACGTTCTTCTTCAGAAAAGCCCTGTAGTGACAGTTCTTCAACTTCAAGGCAATGTGCATTCCATTGTTCTAGCGCTTTCTTTCCCTTTTCTGTAATATTTACCTGTAAAGCACGCTTATTTTTTTGATCAACATGACGGGTCAGCATGCCTTTCTCTTCCAGGCTGTTAAGCAGTTTACTAACAGTCGCACACTCTACATCACATTCTTTTGCGATATCCTTTAGCTTACAGTTAGAATTTACCGCAATATAACGCAGAACCTTTGGCTGTCCGGGATATAAGCCATAGGCATCCATATTGTGTCTGATTTTATTGCGTTGTGCGTGAAACGCTTTAAATACTAGAAAATGAAACGAAGTCTGCATATTCATCACCTCAATAGTTAGATAGCTAATTATTAGCATGCTAAATATATACCTGTTTTTTTATCATGTCAAGGTAAATCTTATGATTTTCGCACACTGTTCATAACCATATATTTTTATGTATGATTTTAAAAGAAAGGCGAAGATTATTCATCCTCGCCTGCTTTAAAGTTATAAATTGGTGTTACTTTTTTTAAGATTTCCACGCTTTCTTCAATCTGAGAAATGATCATATCCGCAGGTTTATAAGCCATAGGACACTCATCAATCGTTGATTTTACGACAGATGATGTAAAAATCCCTTTCATTTCTTTTTTATATTCAGATAATGTAAAGCTTTGTTTTGCTTCACTTCTGCTCATTGCTCTACCAGCCCCATGAGGAGCTGAGGCATTCCATGCAGAATTGCCTTTTCCTTTACATAATAATGCGCCATCCCGCATATTCAATGGAATCCATACGATTTCACCTTTACCAGCGCGAATAGCGCCTTTCCTTAATACCTGCTGTTCATCAATATAATTATGCATGGTCGTAAATCGTTCTACAGCATGTAGTTTCATATACTTCATGATATCTTCAGCCATTGCCTGTCTTGATATATCCGCAAACTCCTGAATGATTTTGATATCATGCAGATATGCATCTTTATACTTTCCTTCTAAGTAAGACATTAGATAAGGAATATCTGTTTTCTTTGTATTCTTCAATGTTTTTGCGATAGCAGCATATTGTTGCTCCCTGCCTTGTTTCTTAAAGCTTTCTTTTAAAGCCTTTAAACTTTCTTCATCACAGCCATTTAAATGATCATATGCCAGCTTCTGATAATAACTTGCGACTTCCACGCCTAAATGCCTGCTTCCAGAATGAATGACCAGATATAAACAACCATCTTCATCTGTATCAATTTCAATGAAATGGTTTCCTCCTCCAAGCGTACCTAAACTTTTTTCTGATCTTAATTCATCTATGGCATGAAAACAATATAGGTTTCTTAAATTTAACTTTGCTGCTTTTTTATGAATCTTGTTTCTAATATTACAGCCTGATGGTATCTCAGTACGTATGAATTTATCTAGTCTGGCAAGCTCTATATGCTTTTCTTTCAACTTCACAACTTCCATACCACAACCAATATCCACACCTACAAGACTAGGTATCACTTTATCCTTTAAAGCAATTGTTGTACCTACACAACAAGAAGATCCCATGTGTACATCTGGCATAATGGCGATATGACAGCCTTCCATACTTTTTTGATTACAGATCTGAAAAATCTGTGAAATACTGGCATCATCCAGTTCCTCTGTATATACAACCGCAGTTGTATAACTTCCTTTAATTTCTATCATAAATTATTTTCTCCTTATTATCTATTTTTCCCACTATAAAAAAACACCTCTGTTCTACAGAAGTGCATATAAACAATTTCCTGCTTTAATATCCAAATATTACAAGATGGAACAATATGACTTCTGTGTATTAAGATTGTATCGATTATTTTTATTCATCATATTGTCCACCTTCTTTCGCTATGTTTGATTTTAACACCATTTTCTCTTCTTGTACAGTCATAGTTTAAAAAAATGTAATATGACAAAAAAAGGTGTGATTACTCACAACCTGATTTTATTATTTTTGATCATTTTTCTTTTTTTCTATTACTGCAACACCACCTGCTAACATCACGAAGGTGGCAAGCAAGCCGTTAACAGGATGGTTAATTGAATAAGATCCTGCAGTATCTTTAATAACACCTGTTATTGCTTTTTCTTGTTGATCTGTTGTTTTAGGTACATTTGATGTATCGGATGTAGATGGTACTTCAGCTTTATGAGGTGTATCCTTTTTAGTTTATCGCTTCTTCATCTTTTATGAGGGAATATAATTTGATGGAATACGTAAAAAAAAGCATAATATTTCCTACATGAACGATATTCACAAGAAACATAATATTGTATTACTATAACCTGAAAAAAACGCAATCTTGTACATTCTTGAATATTCTTGAATATTTTTCCATTCTCAATGTGATAAAGAATGTAAAGTTATCATGTATAATAATAAAGCGGGTTAACAACATTATTGTTTCCATAGTTTAAAAGGAATACAATATAAATTGTAATTGATACGAAAAATCAGCCAGTAACAAAACAGGCCTTTTCATTATGATACCCTGATCAGGAGGAGCTTATGAACACCATTTTAATGATTGACGATGATATACAATATATGAATACCATACGAGATTATCTTACAAAACAAGATTTTATCGTTTATTGTGCAAACAGTTTTAAAACTGCCCTTCCATATATGAAAGAATCTATCGATTGTGTCATTCTAGATATCAAATTACAGGATAATGAAAACGGCTATGAGATTTGTCAGAAAATCAAAAGTGAGATAAATATTCCGATCATCTTTTTATCAAACTATGCGCAGGATGATAATCGTATCCATGGGTTCTTATCCGGTGCAGATGATTTTTTAGGAAAACCATGTAATCTGGAAGAGCTTAGAATCAGAATATTAAAACGCATCCATCCAACCATTAAATTAAAACAGAAAGAACAGATTCGTTTTGGAGATTTATGGATTGACGCCATTCGTCATAAAGCATTTTATAAAGATGAATTGATTCTTCTAACAGATGCTGAATTTAATATTTTATATTTTCTTGCGACTCATGAACATATGGTATTTTCTCAATATGAAATCTATGACCACCTTTGGAAGGAACCGGTGATCAGCAATGCCCATACTGTACAGGTACATATCAGCAGTGCCAGAAAAAAACTAAACAAGATTTGTCCGAATCATGAATATATTCAGACCGTATGGGGCAAAGGCTATCAGTTTATTGGTATTCATGAAAAAGATTAAAGCAATTTCTATCCTGACAATCATCATCATTTTTACGTTATTATCCTTCCAGTTCATAGATTCCCATGATAATAAATATCGTCATGCGCAAGCTCCCATACATCAAGGGGTATTACATTTAAACGATGTATCATTTGATCAAAATCAAATATACTCTCTTGTGGATCATTGGGATTATTATCATCATGTCAATATCAAAGAGATATCCGATTTCACAGACAAAACATCTATTTATTTAGGCCAGTATCCAGACTATTCTATGCGGTTGGATGGTGTTGATCCTTTTGGTATATCCAGTTATCATATACAGCTGATGGCTAATACACCTACAACGATTTCCATGTTTATCCCAGAAGTAGATACGGCTTATGAGTTATGGTTAGATGATACACGATTGATTCAAAACGGTGACATCCATCACGACCCTGTTTCATCATTTATAAAAAACAGAGTGATTACCTTTACGGTAGATTCCTCATCAGATTTATATTTCATTGTTGGTAATTCTTCTTACTATTATAGTGGTCTTTATTTCCCACCTGTAATATCTACACAGGATGGTATCATGTCTATGATACTGCATAAATTATTATTTTATGGGTTTCTTTGTTTCTCTACCTTATCCATCGCCACATACTCTATGGTGCTTTGGATAAGAAATAAAAAAACTTCATTATACTTTTTATTTGGATGTGCTGCATTATCTTTTAGTATCTATATTTCTATGGAATTATGGCGATTTATTGGCTTCTCTGCTGTAAACTTCATGTATGCAATCAATGATGTCAGCTACTTTATTATGATGGCATGTATCCTTTCCATAAATGCACAATTAGCACATATTGAAAAAAACAGGCTCTATCGGTTTATGATTTTACCAGTTTCTATTTTCATCTGCATATCATCTTTAACATATGGCATTATCCTGCCAAAAAATGAAATAATGCTTCGTATATATGGTCTTATAATTGACAGCTATAAATACATATCCGTTGGTTTTGTATTTTATACAAGTATGATTGGCTTACAAAAAAACAAGTCTATATATCAATGGAGCATCGCAGCGAATTGTTGTTATGTAATAGGGATTTTTTATACTTTATGGCATCGTAATGCGTTTGAGCCAATCACTTATTGTTGGCCAAATGAATATACATCTTTTGCGGTAATTATCTTATTTACAATTTTCATGATTCGTAAAACTATTCAAATATTAAAAGAAAACGATCAGCTGACAAAACGATTAGAAGAAACGGTGGAGCAAAGAACCATGCAGCTGCAACATTTGCTGAATCAAAGAAAAGCCTTCCTTCGTGAATTTGCGCACGATGTTAAGGCACCAATATCCAGTATTCAATTATTTGTAGATTATCTTCAGGATGAAGATATCCCAATTGATTCTGAAGTAGAAAACTATTTAAATATCATACGTCAAAAATCAGAAGAAGCAGGTAGCTATGTCGCTCAACTGCAACATTTTTCTAAAGAAGATCTACCACTCTCTAAACGAAATATTATCTGTATACAATCTTTTTTAAACCAGTTTTATGAAAATAATAAGCCCGATTGTGATGCTTGTGCAATTTACTTAAAGCTTGAATTAGAGGATATACCTGCTTATATTTTAGGCGATGAAACACAACTTATTCGTGTATTTGAAAATCTGTTGTTTAATGCCCTAGATTTCACAAAGGAAAATGGTCATATTCTAATCAGACAAACTAGAAATGCATCTGGCATACAAATTATATTTCAAGATGATGGCATAGGTATATCTAAGGAAAAGCTCGATAATATTTTTGATAAAGGAATTAGTTATCGCCATCAAAATCAAAAGGAGCATGGCTTAGGTCTGTATATTGCCAAATCCATCATATTAGAACATGGCGGTGATATCTATGTCATCAGTGAAGAAGGAAAAGGCTGTTCCTTTATCATCCAATTACCAGAAAGCCAGAAACAAGATTAGTTCCTGGCTTTTTTCTTATGCTTTATTTTGTTTCATCATGATAAATCCTAAGCCTAGACACACAAAGCTGAACAGCTGAAGCGTAATGAAATCCTGCTTGCCTGCATCTTTTATAACAGGATACTCTTCCTTTTTTATTTCCATTTGTGTTTTTGGTTTCTGTGTAGTTTCTATTGGTTTATCTGGTTTCTTTATATCATCATTGGCATCACTTTTTTCATCATCCTTTGGTGATTCATAATTGCCTTCTTCACGTCCTCCCCCTTGTCCATGATTACCACCATGATCTCCATCATCTTTATCCTCGTTGATTTCTGTATTTTCATCTGATTGTGAATGATCCTTTAAATCGCCTATTTCCACTGAAGTTTCTTTCCCATGATAATATCCACCAACTATCACTACTTTTAAATAATTGGCTTGTGCAGGCACATCATTTACAACAAGCGAAATATAGGGAGAATGATTTCCTGTATCCAATGCATCAATTTCATCGCATAAATACTGCCAGTTTGTATAATCGCTACTTGTATAAATTTGGATTTTTTCTGCGCCATAAGGCCGTGGTATTTTAATAGCGAATTTTTCATCTGTGATAAGTGAGGGTGTGCCTGTAATTTCAGGTACTTCTCCTGGTTCACAAAATATCATAAAATCATCTTCTTGCATATCCAGTGTATAAAATGATAAATCATCAACGCTTGGATATAAACAAAATGGGTTTCCACTTGCGACACCTTGAAGATATGCTTTCTTATCATAAGATAAATATGTGCTTGTCCAGCTATGATCATTCCCACGTGAAATCTCTAAGTCTACACTTTTTGGTAGTGGCAAATCTTCAAAAGCGACATCAGAAGCAACTTTCATTGGTTCAATTTCTGTATTCGATGTTATCTGCCATTTTTCATAATCACATTTCCCATTCACATCTTCTATTTTCATTTCTGAATGATTGATATTGCCACCATCATTTACAGAGTGATCTATAATGTTTTTAAAAGCTGCTGCCTGTTCTCCATTTGCTTTTAACACGCTGTAAGAAATGCTCAATTCAAAATCAGAAGAGAAATTATTTCTTGATATTGCTGATGCATGATCACCTGATGCTGACACAACCATATTTGTAAGATTCACTTCTTCCACATTATCTGAAATCAAAATGGTCGCTACATCATCTCCTGTTGATGATATTTTCGTTAGCATCATTTCATCACCAGAAATACCGGTTTCATTCTTTACAATTTCTATGGCTGGTCCATGAACAGCATAAATCTGAACACCAGTCCATTGATAATTATTCCAATCATTACATTCTATACGAACAAGTGGTTTTTTACTGGCATCTCCTTCTATAATAAGGGACGGCATATCATAAATTTCATCACTCCACCATCCATCTTCTTCTGAACGATTGGTGATTTCTATATTTTCCATTATAATCTGGTGTTGGTTGGTTTCAATCGTATAAGTTTGATGATTAGTATAAAGTGTATCGTTATCATCTATATAGTTTTCCCCCATCAACATATCATCCTCCATAATAAAAGTACCCCCATTAGGATTATCTTTTATAAAGTTTTGTAATCTTAAGAATTCACTTTCTTTTTCCGCATGAATATCAGATACAGATAAGCTAAATACCATACATATCACCATCATACTGCTTATTATTTTCTTTATCATGAGCTTGCCCTCTCTTAGCCTAACTTTATTTTATAAGGGATTGGAAATAATGTAAACATCATGAATGTTCAAGATTATGTGATAATGCTATAAAAGCATGAAATGATTCACAAAAATCTAATAATGTTTTAATATTTTTATAAAGTGATGTCAAAAAAAGGCGTTTCGTGTCATACTTATAGTAATTCATCCATTGCCAAATTATAATGACGGTGAACAAAGAAAGGATGGTCACATATGAAAAAAGAAATTATGAAAAATGCGCAGTCTGTCATTATCGGTAATGATGGAAACGAACCAAAACACTTTGTATTTGTTATTACACTTGTTGCTGTTGTAGGTTCTCTTGTATTATATCTGTTCGCAAATATTGTAATTCGACAGTATTTTACATTTCATCTGTTTCAAAATATCTTGATTTATTTATTATTTTTGATTATCACCTTTGGTTTGATTTACCTTTTCACATCTTTGAAGTACCACTATATTACGATTGATTCAGAAAATGTTCAGGTAATGGATACCACAATCTGGCAAAAACATTTACACCCTCAAACACCTTCTGCAATCGTTTCTTTAAAAGATATTGCATACGTAAAAGTATATGCTGTAAAAGAGAAAAAAGTTGGAGAATTATTTGGTGAACCAGGCCATAAAGTCTTATTAAAATTTGCGGTAAATGATGGCACATCTTTCACAATCTGTAACTGGATTGATCCTCGCAAAGAAAATGCTGTCGATGGTATTGATTATTTGCAAAGCCATGGTATTCTAATTGAAGATAAACAAGGACTGTTAGATGTATTACGTAATCATGAATCTGTGAATGACTACCTGAATAGAGGAAATTCCTTATGATACAGTTCTATGTAAAAGCAAATGATCAATTTCTGGATGCCGTATGTAATGAAGTCAAACAGTTCTGTGACTCTATGCAAATGAAATATGCAATATCTACATTTCAAGATGATATAACTTTGCAAGAACAATGTAGCCTGTTGTTTTACGAATTAAAAGATAAAAAGGATATTTCCCTTTTAGAAAATGTAAAATACCAAAATGAACATACTGAAATCATATTGATGTATCCTGATCATACGTATGTTTATGATGGATATGCACTACATGCACTTGGCTATATCGATTATTCCAATCTATCTGAAGATTTTCAAAAGTTATATCCTGTTTTGAAAAAAGTCATCACGATGGCGCAAAGTATGTATCATTATCATTCTGGATTTTTAAACTTTGATATTCATCCTATGCATGTCTTATATATGGAATCTTACCGCCATGATATTTATCTTCATACAAAGAAAATGCAGTTAAAAATTCGTGGAAGCTTGCGTAATTATGTGATTGATCATGAATATTTAAAACTGATTCAGGTGCATAAATCCTATATCGTGAACTTTGCATATGTAAAAGAAATAGCAGGTAATGAACTGATTCTGGAACAGAATATCCATATTCCAATTGGTGAAAAATATCGTGATACAATCAATGAAGCTATGAAAGCCGCAATGAAATGATACAGATGAAAAAAAGCTGATCTACAGAGGGTATGATCTTTTGTAAATCAGCTTATTTTAGATTTTTTCCTGACTGATTTTTATAATATGAATGTAATACGAAATATTTAAGTGATTAATACATATAAAATTGTATCCGATTTTCTTAAAATAAAGGTTATTATATTAGTCAAAAAACATGATTCCTGTGTTTCAATATGGATTATTGCACGTTTTTCTGTATTTTTTTCCCTATTTTTACACATTTTTCTGAATTTTTCCTATCATTTCTGCACATTTTTCTGAGTTTTTTCTGTCATTTCTGCACATTTTTTCTGAATTTTGACATTCTTTATCATAAAAAAAGCTGGTATGCATTAACATTTCAATTTTGCATATCAGCTTATTTTTTTAGGTATTTGGCTGTATCTGATCCCAGTCATCTGTATGATTTGCACCACATAACCAGTTGAATGCATAATGATGTTCTTGTACAACACCTGGATCAATGCCTTCCATTTCTTTTTGATGGATTCTTGCATCTACGCATGCCCAGTCATAATATAATACTCTGGTATGCATATCTAATAATTCATCATCGCTTCTTCTGTTTGCGGCTTTACACATATCCTCAATAGAATCAAAGCTTCTGATTATTGTTGCCATACCTGCGACATCACAAATTGAATCAAAGTCATTTAATTCCATAAAACCTAATGCCCATAGCATAACAGCACAGCATTCATAACGCCATGAAAACTGAATACTTGTGGACTCATCTACTTTTCTTGCCTCAATAAATGCACGTTCTTTTTTGCTCAAAAAGTCTTTGCAATGGAACTGTTTATCCATGGCTTTAAATTCACGTAATCCAATTTTACGACTGCCATTTTCCATTAACGTTCCCTCTGCACATACTGCACATGCAAAAATAGCAACCGCACGTTTAGCGATTTCCTTGATTTCTGGAACATATAAGGATACTTTTGTTAATTGTGTAGACATGATATGTGAAATACATGGATAACCATGTGCTTCTAATTCTGCTTTGATATTTTCATAACGCTGGATATCTTCTTCTTTAAAATCTGGTTCTTCCATCACAAAATCCTGATAAGCAATTGGATTATATGCATTTAAATCACTATTTCCTTGTATAGATAACAATAATTTACCATCTGCTGTATACATGGACATATCTGGATATAAAATGATACAAGCACAATCATTTGCGACTGCATAAATACGCCCAATAATCGCATTGGTGCGATCCTCCTGTTCATCAACTACAAATGTGATTCCCGTAATACAATTGAATAATGATATTTGCAGCATCACCTTTTCCATTAATTCTTTGTTATTGCATGGTGCCTGTGCAAAATAATTTTGCATTCCAGCAATCTGTGGATTTACTTCCTTCATATCATTCATGATATGAACTTCAACAACAGATTCATCGAATAGTTGAATCTGAATACCATCTGCAGTTGCTGTGTAGGTAGTAGCGATTGCTTCAAAGTGATGTTTCATTGCATCAATGATTTTGGTACTGTCTTTTATTGCATTATAAAGTGTTAAACAAGCTTGTTGAGCCATTTGATCTCCTCCCTTTTGTAACAGTATATCATTGATTCCATTACACATTCAACATACTATAAAAAATATATCAAAACCATTTAAAAAGACTGTATTTTCAACAGTCTTTTTACCATATACATCTGAAATTGATGAGTTCTTTCAAATGTTTTATGCTTTTTTCTTTTTCAGCATAACTACCATTATACCGCCACTTAGCATTAATAATGTGAAAATCATGCCTACATTTGTTGTATCACCTGTATCAGCACCATTACTATGTGCTGCATTATTTGAAACGATCGCATATGTTGAATTATGATTGGTATCAAATTCAATATAATCACTGCCCTTACGAGTAACCATATCTGTAACATTTCCATTATCGTCAATAAATACCACTTTTACATCTTTTGACAAGATATCAGCACTTACTTTAATACGTACAGAAATCGTACCATCAGGTTTCACGATTGTTCCATCTTTTACAAGTGAAATATCAAACGCTTTTTCAATTGTAAAGTTCTTCAATAAATCTTTATCCTTGATAATTTCAGTTAACTCTTTAACCTCTGTTTCAGAATATTCCTTAGTTATCAGCTGTGTGCCAGCTTCAACTTTGCCAATCACACTAATAGTTTCTGTATGATTTGTGATAACATTTTTATCTTCATTATCATTATCTGGTGTTGCAGGAGTATCTGGTTCAGTTGGCTTTTCTGGTTCTACTGGTTTTTCTTCTTCAGCTTTCAACAATCCATTCATCGCATTTTCCAATGCTAATACAGCTTTATCAATTGTTTTTTGATCTGCATTTTTATCTGCTAGTACTGTTTTCGCATCTTTTAATGCTGCTTCCAATGTTGTCCATGTTTCAGCTGTATAATCAGCTTTATTCAGTTTTTCAGCAGTTGCTATTGTTGCATTTAATTTTGTTAAATCTACTTTTTCAACTTCTCTTAAGCCTTTCACTGCATCATTTAATTTAGATAATGCCGCATCTACTTCTTTTTGTGTATTTTCTTTTGTGATTGCTTTTGCTTCTTTTAATGCTGTTTCCAAAGTTGCCCATGTTTCGGCTGTATAATCTACTTTATTCAGTTTTTCAACAGTTGCTATTGCTGCATTTAATTTTGTTAAATCTACTTTTTCAACTTCTTTTAAGCCTTTTACTGCATCATTTAATTTAGATAATGCTGCATCTACTTCTTTTTGTGTCTGATCTTTTGTGATTGCTTTTGCTTCTTTTAATGCTATTTCCAAAGTTGCCCATGTTTCAGCTGTATAATCAGCTTTATTCAATTTTTCTGCATTTGCAATCGCTGCATTCAATTCTGTTAAATCCGCTTCAATTATACCACCCTTAAGAATACGCATTTCGGTTAATGCTGCATAATCATTGCCTTCTTCTGTACTCACAGCATCTAATACAACAAATTTCACTTGTTTTGCCATATATTCTTTTTGATCATCAAACTTAAGAATCTGCCATCCATTATCATTCGCATCTAATTTTCCATCAGTAATAACTTTTGTCCAATCATCAGATTCAGAATTTTTAATATAGACTTCATATTTTGTAATCGTACCATTTCCACCATCAGTTCTTGGTAAATATCTTAATCCACTTACCATCTGTTCATCATTTAATGTAAATGTTAAATAGTGTTTAGCACGATCAGAACCACCATATGTTGTGTGCCATTTTGTACCAGTATTTCCATCTAATACTTTATCCGGGCTGCCTTCACCATATTCTTCGCCTCGTGTTTTTTCATAATCCCCTGCTTCTACAGAAATCGTTTTCACATCTATATCTTTTGATGTATCTTCTGCAGGACTTTTGAAGTTTTTAACAGAGAAGTTTTCAAGAATATTAGCACCTAAATCTTTTAAATTTAAATTGGTTGGTGTAGACGTATATTCATCATCACCACGTGCCCATGTCCATTCCCATGTAAACCAATTTGGATCAGATACATTTTCACCAGTTTCTAATTCTGTTGAGCGATTATCAATCCAAATCTGCCAACGTGCTTTATAGAAATCATTAATTAATCCTGACCATTGACGGTTAGAATAATCATGTAATCCACCACTTTCTGACTGATTAATAGATCCCCAAGTAGTGATTAAAGACTTCGCATTTAATTCATATAATTCTTTTGTGAAATCATCCGTACCATCTGCAAGTCTTTTCGCCTGATTTACCCAAGTTCCTAGTAAGTAATATTTACTGGTGCTTGTGACTTTATCCATGTGATCAATGATAGAAAGGAATGTATTACTAGCTTCAGTGAATTTTTCTAAACTTCCACTATCGTAAGCTGCTTTCATTGTTTTCAAAGATTCTTGTGCACTATTACTCAATACCTGTTCTAGTACAGTTGCTAAATCATAACGATATCCTTCACTGTCTTTTAATTTATCATAATCTTCCATTAATAGTTGTGCTGCTTTTTCAAGGTCCTCCTTGTTATAATCAATCTCAGCATTTCCCCATGTAGAGGCAGCACTAATATTGAATGCAGGACGTGAATTTGCAACAGATTCAGGTGCACCCTGTCCTTTTTGATTCAGGCTTGCTTTGTATACTGTATCTTTTAAAATCTTCAATGCTTCTTGTGCTGATTTACTTTCTGCACCATAACGACGTGTTGCATAATCATTTAACCAAGTATCTAAATCGATAACTTTTAAATCTTTTGTAGCATCGTCTGTCCATACAGTTTCAAATAAGAAATCATATAATAATGGATTATTTACACTTGCTTCTGGTGTAATACCAATACCCTGTACATATTTTTGAGTATTGAATACCTTAGGAATATTATTAGCCAAGTTATCTAAATGACCATGTAACCCTAAACGACCACCAAAGTTATTTAACATACAGAATACCCATGGTTTTCCATCAAATTCTGGATCATTACCATAAGATCCTCCACCATTATCAGCATAATGTGGTGTTTTATCTGCATATAAATCAAGAATTAATGCATGTTCTTCTCTTCCATCAATACCATCTAATAATCCAGAAGAAGGATTTCCCTGCCATGATTGAATGATCCATACAGCATCATTATCAAAATCAAGCATAGAATCTAATACTTTGCTTGCAACAGTTTGTGTTGACATACCACCTGTAATTCCACCTTCATGGAATGGATCTGTTGCATAATACTGAGTAATATCGCCATAAACTTCTTTTTGTGACTCATAGAATAGTTTTGCATATTTTGCATATGTTTCAGAATCCGTTTTCAACATATCCGGACGTTGGAAACTACACCATGTTCCCTGTTTGATAACATCATTTGCAGCATCAGCATCATGTTCTGCTAAATCATTTGGTACCATACCACTATATCCTTGTAAAACTGGCTGCATACCAAGTTTTCTCATAGATAATTGATTTTGTCTTGCTAGTTCTGTTCTCTGTTCAAACCAAGAATCATGAACTGGTCCACCAAATCCAGATAAGTTCCCCATATAAGCCCATGCGTAATAAGCAGGCCCAGCGATAAAGTCTTTGATATCCTGATGCTCATAACCAACTTTACCAAGGAATCTTCTCCATACTTCTTCCTGACCAGTCGCATCCAATACAACGTTAACACCGTTTAATGCTAACCAATCCATTTCAGCACGCCATTCATCGACACCATAGAAAGGCATAGAATATGATAATGTACAGTAGTTATATGCATAACGTACTTTCGCTTTTGTTTCTTTAAATACTGTTCCATCAACTGCAACGATTGATTCAGGCATAACTACCTGATCTCCAACCTGAGAAATATTTACATAACAGTCATATTTTAAGTATTCATTTAATCCCATTGCCAAAGATACACCATTATTACCTTTGATATGGATTTTACCGTTTACGTTAGATAATTCATAATAATCATAATCATGTCCTTTAGGATTTTCAGCGATTTCTAATGTAAACCAGTCTTTATATTCAGTGCCTAAACGACGTTCGATAATTCCATAAACTTCATCATATGTATCTTGATTCGTGATATTTGCTAATTGCGCAGCATAATTTGTATCTGCATAACTTGCTACATTGACTGCTGGAGTTTCCTGAAGGGCAGTATTACTCTTTTCACCAAATACACGAACTTCATTTATAGATGAAGCAGCACTAGCAGAATTATATGTTACATAAATACGAACATAACGTGCTTCAGTACCTGTAGCATCATATTTCTCACCATTTTCACCACAAGCTTCAGTACTTGATTTTTCAGCTAATTTTGTGAAATCACGACCATTTAAACTTGTGAAGATTTCATATTGTGAATATCCTTTTTCAGGTGTATATACCTCGATACCACTTAAATTATAATTTGCTTCTAAATCAATATCCGCATAACCTGGATAAGAAGTACCATTCCATACAGTTTTGTGTTACCATCAACAATACTGCTTGCTTTTGAACGATTTGAATTGGTATGTACTGGTTTTTTATAAGCGATACTTTCTGTATCTACAACTTCTTTCTCACTACCATATATACCAAATTCTGCAATAGCTGGCCAGCCATTACCAGCAACACCATCAATTGCATTTGTTGTTTTATGCATTACAATACGGATATCACTATATTGTGCTGCTTCAATAGGATATGCCTGATAGAAATTATCTGTACGATTTGCTGTTTGATGATCAACTAATGTTTGATATTTGCCATCTTTACCATTTCTACCTAAAATACTATATTCAAATTTATAGTCAAATGGTTCTTCATCAACATGTTCAAAATAGATATCAAATGCATCGATTGTACGTGTATCATCAAAGCTTAAATCAATATTGCGTTCATCACTTTGCTGATCATTATGAAACTTATATAAAGTAGATGGATCATTATCAGTTAAATTTTCTGGATTTTGTGGATCCACTCCATCTGTAGATATTGTTGCCTGTGAAGCGATATTGTTATAGCTTGATATTTTTTCTTCTTGAGTTTCATATGCTTCAATTTCACGAATAGATGGCCATAAAGTAATTCCCTCTGTTGATCCATCTGTTCTTTGTACCTTAGATAATCTAACTAAAACATGTGAGATACTTTTAACTTCAGTTGCATCAAACTCAACTGTACTGCCTAAAGGTTGTGCTTCTTTTTTGGTAGAAAAAGAACGCCAATCACTTTCTGTATCTGTAATCCCATTGATTGCATATAAAATTTCTACATCAACTGCTGCTTTATCTGCCCAATCAGCTGATCCTAGTTTTACTACAACTTTATTTACGGATGTAGGTTTTTCTAATTTTAATGTTACATCTGTTGGAAATTCACTTCTTCCCAGTGCCCATGCTGTTGTATCATCCCCATCATTGATATTTTTTGCTAGACCACCATAAACAGTATCTTCACCATCTGTGATGACTTCTGCATCTTTTGCGACATTCACCTCAACTTCTTTTGCGCTCAAAAATTCGAGTTGCCCCGCAAACATACTGAATGCAACACAACCAGTTAGAATTAGTTTAGAACTTTTTTCTAATACTTTTTTCATACTTGCTCCTTTCATGTATTCAACTATACATTTTGAAAGCCCTACTCTTTCAACATGATAATTGTATACGAAAAGAAATTGTACATTTTTGTTATTTTTGTCAAAATTTTGCAAAAAAAAGCAGTCGCTTTTAAAAGAGGTTACGATACTCCTTTGGTGATATGCCAACTGCTTTTTTAAATGCTTTCGCAAAATAACTTTGAGAGCGAAAGCCCACATGAAATGCGACTTCTTTTAAAATAATACCCTGACGTATCAACTTTTTCGCTTCTTTGATACGAATATCATTTAATATTTCCACAAAACTTTTTCCATTATTATTGCTTAACATTCGACTTAAATAGGAAGGTGATACATCTAATTCTTCTGCCACCTCATTCAAGCTGATTTGTTTCATATAATTTGCTTTGATATAATCAATTGCTTTTTTTGAAATATGATCCAGCTTCTGATATTTCATCAATTTTGCTGAACGTAAAATATTATAAAAACGGTAGACAACTTCCATTTCAATTGTTTGATGAGGATGGTGGAAATCAATTGTAACTTTGACATCATCTGGAGTAATGCCATATTGAAAATGAAGTTTATCTGATAGCACATGCAATGCATCGTTTAAGAATTGTTGTCCACCTCCTATATTCAATTTTTCCTTCTGGATACATGCAACCGCAAAGTTTTTTAGCTCCTCCTTCAATATCTTTTCTTCATCATTTTCAAGATAATCTAACCACTCACTGATAAAGAAATTGATTTCGTGTTCTTTTTTATTTTCACTATATACTTGTTTCTCTTTATCAATTGAACGATTGATAATCGCATGGGTATAAGACACATATAACTGCTCCAGATCATTTTGAATACTGCCGATTCCATATTTGCTAATATGGTGACGATTAAATATTTGAAGAAGATCATCAACATTTTTATCTAACATTTCATGATTTGCGATAATGAATAAAATAATATCATTTTTCATTTCTGTTTTTAAAACTGATAAACCAGAATCCTCAATTTCCTGTATGACAAATTTTAAATACTGATCATCACTTTTATCCACAATTATACAAAAGCCAGAAGAAAACTGAATATTCAAGAGTTTTAAATGCTGCTGGATCATGATTTCATCCTGTCCAGTTAGAATTAAATGTGCACACTCATTTAAAAGAAATGGCTTTGTATGATTGATTTTTTCCACTAAGGCAGAAGTCTGCATCTGCTGGTTCTTGTGGCTTTTTAAGATACCGACTGCTTTTGATAAGTTTTCAATAATGATATGAATATCTGCCGGCTTTAAAATAAAGTCCTCTACGTGTAAACGAATAGCTTCTTTCGCATAAGAAAAATAGTCATAGGAAGTAAGAATAAAACAGATACTGTCTTTTACTTTCATTGCACGAATTTCTTTTAATGCTTCCAAGCCACTTTTCATTGGCATATTGATATCCATTAATATGATATCGCAAGGATGTTCACTATAAATCTGAATAGCCTCTTGCCCATTGGCTGCTGTATAAATATGTTCAATTGGTAAATCTGCTTTTTCTATCATCATTTTCAGATAGTCACGCTCTATTTTTTCATCTTCTGCAATTAATAAATCCATATCTTTTTCCTTTCTTTTTTATAAATTGGCTGTGTTAATTCTTGCGGTAAAAGAAAAGCCACAATCAATATCACTTTCAATTTGTATTTCAATATGTTCTCTATAAAACATCTCTAAACGTTTGATAACATTGTATAAACCAAGATGATTTTTACCATCATCTTTTTGATAACTGTTTTTGATAAATTCATTTAATTTATCCTGTGACATTCCTTCCCCATTATCAGATACGGATATCGTGATGATCTGATCTTCTTTTGTGATAAAAATTTCTACTTCCCCATCCTGCATCACATTGGATAATCCATGCTTTAAAGAGTTTTCTACAAGTGGCTGTAAAATCATGCCGGGTATTCTGATATCATTGATTTCATCTTCGTGTTCCACATGAACAATAAAATCAATACGATCTCCTAAACGAAGTTTTTGTATATCAATATACGCACGAATTGCCTCTAATTCTTTTCTTAAATCACTGATTTTATTCTGCATATCCAGCCCATATCGAAGTAGCTGACTGGTTTTTAAAATCATATCAGAAGCCGTTTGTGTTTCTCCTATTTCTACTAATCGATTGATCATATTTAATGTATTGAATAAGAAGTGTGGATTGATTTGATTTTGAAGCATTTGTAATTCACTTTGAATTAGCAATTCATCTTTTCTTAAACTTTCGTTTTCCTGTGCCAATAAGCGTTTTTCAAGATTGGCTTTCTGACGTTCTGCGTCAAAATTCTTTTGAATCTGATCTGCCATATCATTTAAAGCTAAACATAATTCTTCCATTTCCTGCCCACTATCAGAAATTAAACGTAAATCATATTTTCCCTCTTTTACCTTATTGATATTATGAAGTAATAAATCCAAAGGCTTGCTTAAGGAATTCATAATATGATACATGAAATACAGAACCCAAATGGATAGAATCAACACCAATAAAAAGCTAAAACCTGTTGTCAATGTTTTTAACTGACTCAGCCTCACCTCTTCACTTTGCATAGACTTGGTGATCATTTGATAGTAATCACTGCTTGTATTGAAAATCAAACGATAATATTGTTGTAACGTATTATAATTTTCTTCATAATCAGGTTTATCATTATCAAAATCTCTTGCAATCTTATGGCATAGTTGATTATATTTTTTACTCATATTTTCCAACAAGGAAAATCGCCATGATTCTTGAATGTAGGTTTTCTTTTCTAATCTTTTTAAACAATTAGATGCTTGATTATAGGATGTTTCATATTTCTGCATTGCATGTTCACTATCTGTGTATAAGTAATCTTTGATATGTGTGGATGCTTCTTCCATATTTCCATAATACTCTAACATTAGATTATAAGCTTGAAGCAGATCATTGTATTTTCGTAAAACATTGGAATTGATGGAGTTGAATACAAATAAGAAAACTAAGATACAGATAATCAATATAAAGTTGGCGGAATGCATCCGTTTTCTAAAACTTTTACTTTTTTTCATTTAAATCACCTTTATATGTATCCACGTTTTCCTTCGTTACCATCATAAGCGTAGGATAAACAGTAGTACTTTCCGGCTTTTTTCCATGATCCAGATATTCCATCATCAATTTGATACTCTGATATCCATAATCATAAAAAGAAGTCACAATACTGCCATCGATATCTCCGTTTTTGATCATAGAAATCGTTGCCGGCATATCATCAACGGCATAAATTAAAATATGTTTACGGATATTCATTTCTTTAGCTGTTTCTGCACATGGTTCTGCGGATTCAGCTGCGAAATTTATCGCAACATTGATATCGGGATATTGACTTAAAACATTTTTCCATTCTCTTTTTGCACGAACGATATCTGATTTAGAATCACTGATATCCACTAATTCATAACCACCAGGATGTTGTTGGAATACGGATTTTATTTGTTCAATCTGTTGTTTTGCGATAGAAAAATCAGATTCTGCGACCTGTATTGCAATCTTTAATTTCTCTTTGGTTCCAAGATGTTTTTCAACATCCTTTAACATCAGTTCTGCCTGTTGTTTAAAATCTTTTCCCATATATGCAAATCGTTCACTATCCGGCTGATCACTATCTACCAAAATAAGTGGTATCCCATCTTCTTTCGCCTCTTGTATCAAAGATGAATCAATAACTCCTTGTGTAATGATGCCATCTGCCTGTTGTAGAATACCTGTTTCAATTACTTCATTCATTTTTTCGGTATCTATGACATTGGGACCAATCCAATCACAATGGACATGATAAAAATCACAGGCGCTGTCCAATCCTGCTTTCGCTTGTAACCATATCGTATGATCACGTAGTGGTGTGGCAAATAAAAAATAGCGATCATTTTCATTTGCTGCTGGTTCTGTTTTACCATAACAACCTGCCAGCATTAAAATACATAATAAACTTATTAATTTATTTTTCATGCGTTACCCTCATACAATCTTTCGCTGGTATTATAACGGCATTTATGGTATTTGTATAGAATCCCCTATAGACTTCACATAATTTTCACACTTAATAATAAAGCAAAACGATGTATTGATTTATGAATATTCTTTCTTTACTTTTTTCAAACCATATCAAAAATTATGTAAAAAAATTTCTTTAAAAATATTCGTGAAAAATATCACAATGAACTATTTTTGTAGTATAATACTAAATAGTAAGAGGTTACAACAAAATAAGGAGGACATTTAAACATGCAAAGATTTACATTACCTAGAGATTTGTACCATGGCGAAAACGCCCTGGAAGCCTTGAAAACATTAGAAGGAAAGAAAGCTATCGTATGTGTTGGCGGTGGTTCTATGAAACGTTTTGGTTTCTTGGATAAAGTTATTGCTTATCTTGAAGAAGCTGGAATGGAAACAAAATTATTTGAAGGTATTGAACCAGATCCATCCGTAGATACTGTTATGAAAGGTGCTGCTGTGATGGCTGAATTTGAACCAGACTGGATTGTCGCAATCGGTGGTGGTTCTCCAATTGATGCCGCTAAAGCTATGTGGATCAAATATGAATATCCAGAATTAACATTTGAAGATATGTGCAAAGTATTTGGTATCCCTAAATTACGTAAAAAAGCTAAATTCTGTGCTATCTCATCTACAAGTGGTACAGCAACAGAAGTTACAGCTTTCTCAATTATCACAGATTATAAAAAAGGTATTAAATACCCAATTGCTGACTTTGAAATCACACCAGATATCGCTATCGTAGACCCTGCTTTGGCAGAAACAATGCCAGTAAAATTAGTAGCACACACAGGTATGGATGCGATGACACACGCCATTGAAGCTTATGTATCTACAGCAAATATGGAATATACAGATGCTTTGGCAATTCACGCGATTGAATTGATTCAGAAAACATTAGTTAAATCTTACAATAAAGATATGGACTGCCGTCACAAAATGCACGATGCACAATGTTTGGCTGGACAGGCATTCTCTAATGCTTTATTAGGTATCGTTCACTCTATGGCTCACAAAACTGGTGCTGTATTCCAGGATTGTGGTGCACACATTATTCATGGTGCAGCAAATGCTATGTATCTGCCTAAAGTTATCGCATTTAACGCAAAAGATGAAACTGCGAAAAAACGTTATGGTGTCATTGCGGACTACATGCACTTAGGTGGAAATAATGATGATGAAAAAGTTGCATTATTGATTGCTTACTTACGTAAGATGAATGATGATTTAAATATTCCTCACTGTATCGCTCATTATGGTGCTGATGGTTTACCTGCTGAAACAGGATTTGTACCAGAAGAAGTATTCCTTGAAAGAGTAGAAGATATTGCCGCAAATGCAATCTTAGATGCTTGTACAGGAAGCAACCCTCGTCAGCCATCTCAGGAAGAAATGGTAAAACTACTGAAATGCTGTTACTACGATACAGAAGTAGATTTCTAATATAAAAAAAGTTGTGACAATTAGCAAATCGCTAGTTGTCACATTTTTTAATATGCTTCAATTTTTTTAATCAAAGCCGGCAATTCTCCCATATGTGAAATGACATAAGATGCGCCTGCAGCTTTATACTCTTTTGTTAATTGCTTTTTTCTTTCTGCTTTTTCTGTTTCAGAAAGCTGTTCATATTCTTGCTTTGTTAATCCCATTAAAGAACTTCCTTCCAGAATACCAACACTAATAACACCTGCAGCTGTTCCTTCTTTGATATCAGAAATTGTATCACCAACTTTTATCACCTCAGATACAGATGATATATGTAAGGCCTTCATATTCTCAAATATCATATAGGGATATGGACGGCCATAATTATTTACCTGATTCGGTGTAATCCAGAAATCTGGGCTATATCCATTTTCTTTTGCCTTTGATACAACAATTTGCATCATTTCATCTGTATATCCTGTCGTAGAGCCAATACGGATCCCCATATTCCTTAACTCCCGTATTGTTTCTAAAACATATGGTTTGATATCCACAAATTGATCTAATATTTTTAAAAGGCTTGATGTAAACTGGGTATGCATGATATCAACATCCTTATCTGTTGGCTCTTTTCCATATCGTTTGATCCATTGACTTTTGATTTCAGGCATTTCTAACATTGTTTTGATATGATCCCATTTTAATAATCCCATTGGTTTTCTTGTTTCTTCCATAGTGACATGAATGCCATATGATTGAAAGATTTCCATAAATGCCTGTACTGGCGCAAAACATCCATAATCGACAGTTGTTCCTGCCCAATCAAATATAACTGCTGAAATTTTCATAATATCTCTATCCTTTCCTTTCCATATATTCTTTCATAATCCTTGATAGTTTTTGTATATCTTCTTCATATATTTCACCAATCACACCAATTCGAAAAGTTTCTTTATCTGTTAGTTTCCCTGGGTATATTGCATATCCACGTGCTTTAATGTACTGATACATTTCATGAAAATCAAAGTTTTTTCCTTCGGGATACAGGAATGTTGCGATAATTGGTCCCTGATTTGCTTTATCCACATATAAAGTAAACCCCAACTGTTCAAAGTTTTGAATAAGTAAATTCATATTATGTTGATAGCGTTGATGACGTGCATATACGCCACCTTCCTCTTTTAACTCCTGTATCGCTTTGGAAAACGCCAAAACCACATGGGTAGGTGAAGTATAGCGCCATTTCCCATCTTTTTCCATTGTGACCCATTGATCATATAAATCCAAAGATAAGGTTCTTGCCTGATCTTTACAGTACTTTAGTTTATCGCGATTTGCGATAATAAAGGAAAAACCTGGTACTCCTTGAATACATTTATTCGCAGAGCTGATTAGGAAATCAATATACCATTCTTTCATTTTGATATCAATAGCACCAAAACTTGACATTGCATCTACGATCATAATTTTTTTATATTGATGAGAAAGTTTTCCAATAGAAGCGATATCATTTAATATACCACTGGTTGTTTCACTATGAATCATCGCAATATGTGTAATCTGTGGATTTATCTTTAATACTTCTTCTACTTTTATTGGATCAGGAATTTCATCATAAGCAAAACGCATATGCATACAATCAATATGATGATAACAGCACATTTTATAGATACGTTCTCCATAAGCACCATTGCTTAACAACAACAGACATCCATCTTTTGGTATGACGGTACTAATCACACTTTCTACACCAAAACTCCCTGATCCCTGCATAAGAATCGTCGTATATTCAGTTTCTGACACATGGGCAAAACCTAATAGATCCTTTCGTATATCCTGTGTAATCCGTTTATAATCATCATCCCATGTACAATGATCAATCATCATCGCTTCTTTTACTGTGGCAGTGGTTGTTAATGGTCCTGGGGTTAATAATTTATATGTATTCATCATACTTCTCTCCTTTATTTATTTTGACATTCTTTGAAAAATTTCTGGTGTTCTTTTAAAAGCTCTACACATAACGCCTCATGATATTGTTTAGGATAACGGCTTGCGTAATTCAAGTTTGCGGTTTCTCCTTTATATAATGCATTTGGATAAATCTGTATCAATTCCTTTCTCGCATATGTTTGTATACAATTTGCCATTTCCATTGCCAGCTCCTGATGTTCTTTATCTAATACAGCAATCGATTCACTTAACTGCATATTTCCTTCTATTGGATCAATCACTTCTATTGGTAGATTATTTTCTTTATCCTTCAGTGCTTGATGTCTTAATCCATATGCAATCGCAACTTCTCCAGAACGAAGCTTTTTCACAGGCCCTGACCCACTGGATTCTAAATGCGGTCCTACATTATCTAACAATTTCTGTAATATCTGTTTTCCTTGCGTTTCTCCATATGCTTCAATAATAGATTGCACAAGCAGCCATCCTGTTGAACTGGCATTTATATCTGGTATCGATATGTATCCTTTATAAATATCCTTTGTTAAATCTTTGATGGAGGCAGGTATTGGAAGATGCTGATCTCTGATTACTTTTGTATTGATGATGATAGCTCCTTCTAATGCAGTGAGTGGCAACGCATATGATGGGGTTGCATGTATGCTTTGTATAGGAAATGTTATATCCACAAACATGTGATTTTGTTGTTGCACACTATCTATATAATAAGAACTCATGGTAATGATATCTGCCTCTATATCTAAACCTTCTGCCATCATTTTACCGCCAAGTTCACTTGTAGATATAGATTGCAAAATATATTGATTTTCATAACCATGGGCATCTAATGCATGCTTCATTGCCATCAATGCTTCTTCATCACCATTAGAATAAATAACAATCGCATCCTTCGATCCAGCATAGGCAAATGTAAATAGCAGAATACATCCACTAATCATTAGAATCACACCTTTTTTTATTTTCATATACATCTTCTCACAAGGTTGCGATAATAATGAAATTACTTTTGTGACAATAAAATTGGTAAATAGTATCAGTAACGATAAAACAAAGATTTCATCGAATTTCGCAAAGTGCTGAAGCTCTTTGATTTTGGTTGTTAAAACAGCTGTATTTGCGCCGACAATAAAGATCAATGCACTGATGGTAACCATCGCATTCACAAAATAAAAGCGAAACATTTCTAACAGTGTTGATTTAGAATTTGGCACAACCACTCTGCGGATTGTCTGAAACCAGCTGTCCCCCATTAACATTCCAGTTGTTTCATACCCTGCATTCATTTTTCCCAATGCACTTTTCGCCATCACATAAGGCGTAGAAAAATAGTGGATGATATTACATATCACAATTAATATAAAAGTGTTTTGTAATGGTGTTTTCTTCCATGCCAATAAATATGCAATCCCTAATACCATTCCTGGTATCGTATTGGAAATACTGTGGATTACATCCATGCTTTTCTTCATACAACTAGGCAGTTGACTGCGCATGTTTGTTAAAGCTGCACTATATGCAATCATGGTTCCAAACAATGCGGTAAGTAACGATACAAATAATGAATTACGATAAATTCCAATCAGGTTTTGGTTAGATAAAGTATCAATTACATGCGAGATTGTAAAAGAACACGCATATGGCCATGCATTCATGAACGGAAGTAAGAAGATTACCGCAAAAATACTGAGTATAAACATAGAAATACAAACAGATATCGTAAAACAAAGATAATCTCTGCATTTGTTTTTTGGTAATTCAATCACTGTTGATTTATTGTATTTAATTTGAAATCTTTCAAGATAATGAAGTATAAAAATACTGAATATACTAGGCAGCAACATCATAACAGCAATCAAAGCACCCTGGTGAAAATCTGGTACAGATCCCAACATTTTTTGAAACAACAAGGTTGCGACAACATCATATTCTCCACCAACAGAGGCTGGTATACCAAAGTCGGTAAAGCTTAGAAAAAATGACTGGATAAACGATGCAGCTAAGGTAGGAATCATAGGCATTATGATGGTCATCCATAAGCGTTTTGATTTAGTATCCTGCATAATTCTGGATACAATATCAAACTTTTTATCAATAAATTTCATTGTATTATCCATCAATAAAAATCCAATTGGTAATGTATAAATGATATATCCAATCAATAAGCCACAGAACCCATAAATATCAAATAACTGTATGCCAAATAACTTTGTGAATAAGCCTTGTTTTCCAAATGTATAAATAATCGCAAAGCCATAGGTGATGGTTGGAAGTAACATAGGCATGGTTGCGATATGACGTATTTGCTTTTTCCATACCGATTTCAAATTCGTGAAATGAATCGTATATCCTAATAAAAACGCAAGAATCGTTGTAGATAAAGCAGCACATCCAGAAACCATAACACTATTGAAAAATGCTTTCCAAAAAATTTTATCTTGTAGTAAGCCAGTATAATGAGAAAATGTGATTCCCTGCTCATTTTGAAATGATTGTGCAAACAGCAATGCAACTGGTGTAAACAGAAACACTACAAACAATAACATCAATGCAATGTATATGGCTTTCAATTCTTTTTGTTTATGAAGCATAGGCATTTTGATATAATGCGTAAATATTATTACGCTTGATTTCCAATTGATTCAAAATAAAATCTTTCACAAATACACATGCTGGTTGATGTAAAATTTCTTGTGGCTTCGCATATTGTGAGATATTTCCATCTTTCATAATCAATACACGATCACTTAACGTTAAAGCCTCTTCAGGATCATGTGTTACAATAATCGTCGTTAAATGAAATTCCCTGGCAATCGTTTTTATTTTGTTTTTAATCGACTCTTTGATTACTCCATCTAAAGCGCTTAATGGTTCATCTAATAATAAGATTTTCGGTTTCATAACCAGTGTTCTGGCAAGTGCCACTCTTTGTTTCTGTCCACCCGATAATTGATCAATTGATTTGTTCAAATGTTCTTTTAGACCTAATAATTCGATTAATTCCTGCACTTCCTCTTCATTTGATAATTCAGGCTTGTTTTTCAAGCCATAAATGATATTCTGATAGGCATTCAAATTGGGAAACAATGCATAGTCCTGAAATACGATATTAAAGCCTCGTTGTTCCATTGCTACATTTGTAATATCTTCATTGTTATATATCAAATGTCCTCCATCAATTTTCGTAATACCTAAAATACAATTTAATAAGGTCGTTTTCCCACTTCCACTTGGTCCAAGTACAGATACAATTTCTCCATCTTGTATATCAAGGGAAATACCATTTAAGATAACGTTTTTTCCATAAACTTTCTTCAGATTTTCTATATGAAGCATTCTCATCTCTCCTTTTCATTCCTTGAAAACAACCACATTATAGAAACATTGGTTTTCAATGACAACGCTTTTAAACAATCGTTAACAATCTTTAACAGATCATTTACATTCATAAATATTTCTGTATTGTTCATTATAAAAGACTATCTTATATTGAAAAAACAGAATTATGAATTTTAAATGAAGGATATCGTTCATATCCAATATTTTAGATATTTATATAAAACAAAAAGATGCATCTTGTGCATCTAATGAATATGAACAAATTTTCATAAAAAAACAGAATCAATTTTGGCTGATCCTGTTTCAATAGAAATTATAATTTTTTTTGAAATAACAAATTTTATGTAAAATATACCAATTCATCTTCCAGTGGTTCCACAGATGTCACATGATCACAATACAGAATTGGAACATCACCTTGATATTCTTCATCATACTCTACCGCAATCTTCGCATGTACCTCTACCCATTCTTTTGGTAAAAGGTCCACAGAGTTTTTATAATGACATAATAGTCCAATCAAAGATGTATCATCTGCACAACATACCATCGCAAATCTTCCAAATACAAATGCTTCTGGAATATCATCCACATGGGTACTGATGACTTTTCCTTTGATTGTGATCGTTTTCCCTTCATATTTTGAAGGATGTTCCAAAGCATCCATATACCATAAACCATAATCATCATCCTGAATAACAAGATGATCAGCATTTACATCGAATGGCAATTCATCATCTTTTAAATCATTAATCGTTCCATCTTTAGATTCATAAATGATTTGAGCGGATTTATTGATTGCCTTGATATTGTTTCTTAAATAAAGCTTTTTGGTATTTTCATCACAGCGATTAAAAATAATTGTTTCACTATGTACCAGCTGTTCGTATATCATAGAACGCATATTGTTTAGATATACTTCAAATGTTGAAGCATCCACTGTAGATAATATCTGAACAAGCAGCCAGTCAAATGGCATTTCTTCATCTAAGAATTTCGTGAAATTCCATGTACCATTAAATTCAATCATGACACGATCTGGTTCAATCAAACTATCACATTGTTTCATAAAGGCATAGCTTAAATCAGTTTCATTTCCTACTGTCACAATAGAAGTGTTGGCCTTTTTTAAGAATTCATCATCATATTCTTCCATACCTTCTTCACAAACAAGCAGCAATGTTTTCTCGCCATCATTAAAACCTGGATCCATCAGTGTATCTTTGATTAAAGAGGTTTTCCCACTTTCCAGAAACCCGGTAAATACATAAACAGGTATCGTCATAGTATCACCTTATGCGATATGAAACAGCTCTTTTAAAGCTTCTTCGTTTAACTTACTGCCAATCACACAGAATCTTCCCGTATACGTTGGTGTTCCTACACGTATTTCATATTCTTCTGGTACTAAATCAAAATACATCCAGTTTCCTTGTGAATCTGGCAACATACCTTTTGCACGAAGGATGATTCCATATTTTTCTGATGTACTTAATTCTTTTAGAATTGCATCCAATTCTTCCTTTGCATATTTTTTAGGTGTTTCCATACCCCAGCTGGTAAATACTTCATCTGCATGGTGGTGATGATGGTGGTCGTGATGATCGTGTCCACAACAGCATTCTCCATCATGGTCATGATGATGGTGTTCTTCATGTTCGTGATGATGATGTTCATGTTCACAACAATCTTCATGGTCGTGTTCATGATGATGTTCTTCATCATGATGGTGTCCACATACAGGACAGATCTCGCTTTCTTCCATCAATTCTTTTTCCAATGTATTTTTCTTTTCCATTGCGGCTAAGATTTCTTTACCATCTAATGCATCCCATGGCGTTGTGATAATCGTTGCATTTTCATTATGATGACGCAGTTCATGTACAACTGCTTCTAATTTATCTTCAGTTAGATTTTGTGTACGGCTTAAAATAATCGTACCTGCATATTCTACCTGATTATTAAAGAACTCTCCAAAATTCTTCATATACATCTTACACTTTTGTGCATCTGCGACAGTTGTAAAACTGTTTAACTGTATTTCATGGTTATCAATACCCTGTACGGCTTTGATTACATCACTTAATTTTCCAACACCGCTTGGCTCAATCACAATACGGTCTGGATGATATTCTTCTAATACTTTGCTTAATGCTTCCGCAAAATCTCCAACTAAGCTGCAACAGATACAGCCACTATTCATTTCACGAATTTCAATACCTGCATCTTTTAGAAATCCTCCATCAATTCCGATTTCACCAAATTCATTTTCAATCAAAACGATTTTTTCCTCGTGTAAAACATCTTTGATCAATTTTTTGATTAATGTCGTTTTACCTGCACCTAAAAATCCTGAGATAATATCAATTTTCGTCATAATTGACAACCTTCTTTCTTATATATATTGCGGTTTTCCGCATTTCTTAGTATATCACTTTATAAATTGTTATTCAATTCATATGGTGTGTGAAAGTAAAAATCATTCACAAAGAAAGCAGGCATTATATGTCAAAATATCAAACTTATTCCTTATTGTTTTATCGTTTGATCTGACGATTTTTTGTTATTTTATACAAAATACAGCTCGTTAATGGAAGTCCTATGATTAAAACTATCGCATATAATAGTGGTAATCGCATATTCCAATTAGATATCTGTATTGCGATATATTCAGATAAGAATGTATTTGCGGACATCATTTGTGTTGGCAATAATAACATCCATTTATCATATAATGAGAAACCAACATTGCCATAACTGCTAATCAGCCAGCCTGTTGTAATCACAAATATAATGCCAAGACACAATGTTGGAATCGACTTTAATAGTTGTGAACTTATACAAACGAGTAAAGAAAATAGTAAGGTTCCAAAATAGCTCACAATGGATATAATTCCATAATACTGTATATAATTTAATCCATAAGGTGATACAAAAAAGTCCTTATAAACACTGACAAACGCACCATCCAATCCAAACATGAACCAGCATCCTATGATATTTACCATTTGAAAAATCAGCCAGGCGATGCTTGCGACAATCCATATCGTTAGCAATTTTGATTTTATATATTCATTTTTCCCATATTTGCTTGTTAGAATCAAGGTGTCTGTTTTCCTAGCTTTTTCCATACCAAACATACCATAAAAACATATGATGAGTAGTAGCCCTAATGTGAAAGGAAGAAATTGTAAATTGCCTATTAAATAATCAAAACCTAAATGATATCCTTGGATATATGGTTTAGATATCTGCTTTTGGATGATAGATGTTAAATCCTCTATTTGTTTCTGTGTAAGATAGTTTTCATCCATATGTTTTGTAGCTTCTATGCACCATTCCAGCATATGTTCCTTATTATAAATTGCCGCATATTTTTCAGAAAACAAATTCATCTGATCACTATATTTTATTTTCTCACTAAATATTAGCCCACTTTCTTCAATATCATATCGTTCCTTATATAACTCATCATATCCCTTATTGAATTCTTTCGCGTTTTTCATCAGACTTTCTTTATCTAAAATATTTTTATCCACAAATAATCTATATTCTTTATCTAAATCATCTTGAAATTTCTGATTGATTTCGGTTTGAGAAAATGATGTCCTTTTGATTCGTTTGATTTCTTCTTGTATATTGTGAAAATCCCCTCTATTACCAATACTTAGCGTATATGGCGAATGTGTTGTCGCACTTGCGGTTAAGATTTGAAATACGAAGATGAATATGACGAAGAAAAAAACAATAAATACGCGTTTTAATAAAATGTATTTTTTCAATTCCGTTGTAATTAATTTTTTCATTATCTTCTCCTTTTATTCTTTCAAACTTTTCCAGTCGATCACATAGTGTTGATGCTTTTTTAATATCAAACATAGGCTCGCACAAGTTAGATACAACAGACCAGATATTATCGCAAGCCATCTTCCATGGACGTATATACCGGCAATCTTTGTATAATGCACAGCAGCCAATAAATAATCTCCGCCAATAAAATTCGCTGGATAATAATATAGTAGTTCTTTAAAGATTCCTGCATTATTCAAAAATGGAACCATTACAAATAATACCATGCTTAGTATAACTGCTGTGCTGTTTTTCTTAGCTAGATAAGAAATCGCAATCATACAGAACGCAATTACTAGACTCCCTAATAATGAAATGAAGCTTTGTAAAAGGGTATATTGTAATGCATTGAGCATATAAGGGCAATGGTTAAATGTAAAATCAATCACATATCCATTTTCTCCATGAAAGCCCAATGTCATCGCTATAAAAAGTATTTGTAATACAATAAAGATAGCCCATGATATGATTGTGCTAAGAAATGCCGCACTCCATTTTGCATACTTCGCTTTTTCCATCTTTTTGCATACGAGCTGTAATTCTAAAACACCATCGTTTTGTTCTCTTGTGAAAATCGTAGATAATAATACACTTAAAAAAATAGTAAATGTTCTTATCATGATTGTGATGCCTTTTTGAAGAATAGCATAACTGTCAATTGATGTAAATTCAAATTTTTGGTAGTTTTCACTTAATTTTGCATAATCTTTATCAATTTTGGATACATCAAAATCTGAATCATTGATACGATACATATTTTTGAAAAAGGCGATATCCTCATCTAAAGATGCTTTGAAATAAGAAGCATTATATGCTTGAGACAATACCTGAAATTCAGGATCCTGCTTGACCTCACTTTTTATGTAAGTAAAGTCATCATCAGATAGTCGTTTTATTTTTTCTTCTGTTATCCCCTGATCTAACAATTCCTTATGTGTATATCGATGGCTTGGCTGCATGATGTAATCATGATATGCTGATTGTATATTTTGTATCCAATTATCATTTATCTGTCCTTGATATTTCTCATAATATGAAGCTGTTTCACTTTGTTTTACAATATTGACATCTATGATGATTGTGCCTATATGAAACAATAGTATTGCCAATAATACAAACCAGATAATCGGTGTTTTCCAAAGTTTCTTTATTTCATATCTTATCATATAGCATCTTTGAATATCGATAAATATAAATCTTCTAACGATGGTTCTTCCCTTCTCATATCTTCCCTTGCAGGTTTTGATATGATTGCTCGGATTTGCATTTTATTTTGGACTGGCATCATTGCTGTTACAATCATTTCTTTTGATAATTTTTCAACTTCCTGTTCCTCACATATAAATGTATACACCTGATCATGAAGTGGTAATAAAAGTTCTTCTCGAGTGCCATGTTGGTGTAATTTACCATCTTTCATGATTAAAATATGCTGAGCTAATGTTTCAATATCAGAAACAATATGTGTGGATAAGATAACGATTTTATCATTTGCACAGCGTGCTAAAATGCTTTTGAAATTCGCTCTTTCTTTAGGATCCAATCCTGCTGTTGGCTCATCCACAATTAATATTTTAGGATCATTTAATAACGCCTGTGCGATTCCCAATCTTTGCTTCATCCCACCAGAAAACGTTTTGATTTTATGCTTTTTTTCTGATGTCAGATTTACCATTTCTAATACCATTTCTACTCTGTCTTTGGCTTCCTTTTTAGAAAAGCCCTTTAAAGTTGCGAAATACATTAAGAAATCATATGCATTAAATTGTGGATAATATCCAAAATCCTGTGGCAAATAGCCTAAGATATCACGATAATCTTCATTCATTGTTTGAATCAGGGTACCATCTAAATAAATATGTCCCTGATTAGGTTTTAAGATATCACATAACATACGCATGAGCGTTGATTTTCCACTTCCATTTGGCCCCAGCAATCCATAGATGCCATTGGTAAAGGTATAAGAAAAATCATTCACTGCTGTTTTATGAATGAATATTTTTGTAAGATGCTCCGCTGTTAATTTCATAATTTTTAATCCCCTTCCATAGTCTTTTTATCAAAATACATATACAAATAAAACTGATGATTAAGCAAAAAGTAATTCCATATATTGATGAAATAATGAGTTTTGGCAATATTAAACAAGAAATGAGTAATGAACATCCTGTATAAATTAATATCATTATTTTTACATCATTTATTTTCCACATCAAATATAAGCAAACAGTTAATAATAATGTTAATTGTAGGTTACAGATCATTAAAGCAAATAATCGGATAAATGATAATGGATATATCCTTGAAGTATAAAATGTAATCATGCATACAGAAACTAAAAGCATTGTTGTAAACAAGATCAGACGATAACATAAAATCTGTACCATATTATATTTACATGTTTTTTCAATTTTTGCACATTGATATATCTGGCTACGCATCATTTCTGGAATCATTAATAAAACATTAGATGTCATATATAAAAACATGGTAAAATATATATTAAAAATTTGCTTTTTAACATCATATCCCTGCAACAGAGTGATACAAACACATAATAGTAATAGAAAAATGATATAGAAATAAAACGGTGTGATTTTCCATTGAAGATATACTTGCGCAAATACATTTGTTTTTCTTTTTACTTTAGGTAATTGTTGTATTAAATCTTGCACATGTTTTTCTTCTGCATCTTCAACTTCATAATAAGATAATATATCTTTCATTTCGTTTCCTCCCAAAGATCACGACATCTTTGTAAACCAGTGCGTACACGGGTCTTAGCGGTTGATATAGGGATGGATAATATTGTGGATATCTGGCGATAATTTAAGCCCTGATAGTAATACAATATCAAACATTCCCGTTGTTTTTCTGGAATCTTATAAAGTACTTTTCTCATACGATAATAATTTTCATCTTTTTCATGTGTTGGTGCAGCCTGCATCTCAAAAGGATATTCATTTTCTAACAGTATTTCTTTTTTCTTCTTTAAATAATCTATGCCTACATGGTATGCAATGGTATAAAGGTATGCACAAAAATCTTTATAAGGTTGATAATTTGGAAGTGCCTGTACAAGCTTTATAAAGGTATCTTGTGTAAGATCAAGTGCGGTAGCGCTATTTCCACATGTCCTTACAAAATATTTATAAATGGATTGATAATTCAGTTTTATCAATTCTTCCAAAGCTTCCTGATTTCCGTTTTTTGCTTTTAATACTAAAAATCTTTCATTCATATCTATTCCTCACCATCACACTTATTACAACGATTATCTCATAGAAATAGTTTGTTTTTTTGAAAAGAAATTAAAAAACTATGCAAATCGCATAGTTTTCCGTCCCTTATTTTAAATCTTCGTCAAATTCTTCCCAGCATTCACAATTTGGAATACCCAGTTGTTCAGGATGAAACATTGGATTCTTCCCTTCTTTTTTCTGTTTCTGGTAATCTTTTAAAGCGATAAAAGTATATTTCCCAAGCAATAATATCACAATGATATTCATAAGTGCCATAAATCCCATGAGTACATCCGCTAGATCCCATACAAGCGAAAAATCTGCCTGTGCGCCAAAGAAGATCACCAGCAAGGTTACGATACGGAATACAAATAATAAGGTTTTATTATTTTTGATAAATTTTAAGTTTCCTTCTGCATAACAATAATTACCTATTAAAGAACTGAATGCAAATAAGAAAATCGAAATGGTGATAAAATGAATTCCCCATTCACCAAAAGCTTTACTTACTGCCATTTGTACATAAGGCATACCAGTCAAGCCATCTTCGATGCCATAATTTAAAAGGATAAATGCTGTTGTCGTACAAACCAGTATGGTATCAATAAATACTGAAATCACCTGTACAAGTCCTTGTTTTACTGGATGGGATACATCCGCAGTTGCTCCGGCATTAGGCGCAGAACCCATACCTGCCTCATTACTGAATAAGCCACGTTTGATTCCATGCATGACACAAGATCCCGCAAAGCCACCAAAGATTGCCTGTACATCAAATGCATTTTGAAAAATCATTTGAAAAATCGAAGGCAGTTGTGAAGCATTGGATAATGTAATATAGATACCTAAAATAATATATAAACCAGCCATGATAGGCACAATTGTAGAACTGATGATACCAATACGATGAACACCACCAAAGATAACTGCCGCAGAGGCAATGGTCAATATACAACCAACAAGCAGACCTGCTAAATGCTGATCATCAAAATAATAAGCCAGTGCACTGCTAACATTATAAGATTGAAGGCCATTGAAACCAAAGATAAAACATGCAATCAATAACAACGCAAAAATGATTCCAAAAAAACGACTACCTAACGCTTTTTCAATATAGTAAGCAGGCCCTCCACGAAACGCTTCTCCATCTCGTTCTTTATAAATCTGTGCAAGTGTGGATTCCACAAAAGCACTGGCAGCACCAACAAATGCCATTACCCACATCCAAAAAATAGCGCCAGCGCCACCTGCCGCAAGTGCAGTCGCAACACCAGCAATATTACCAGTGCCAACACGACTCGCTGTGGAAATCATCAATGCCTGAAAAGAAGAAACGCCATCTTCATTGTGGGCTTTTTCCTTTAATAAGACAATACCTTCTTTCAATAAACGTATCTGTACAAACCTTGTACGTATTGAAAAATATATCCCTGCTGCTACCAATAATATTAATAAAATATTACTGTATAAAAATTCATTTAACCATGATAATACTTCATGCATAATCATCACTCCTTCTATAGTTTTACGGTTTTAAACGCCGCTATACCAGAAAAAGACATAAAAAAGGCACGTAGCGAAATGCGTGTCTTATCTGATGTAACATAAGCATTTTAACATAAAATAGAAAATTTGTAAAAAAAAATCATAAAATTGTATTTAAAAATTGAATTTTTTGATGATTTCTCATTTTATTTCTGTTATTTCCTTTGAAAATTTATGATTTCTATCATTTATCAAACATTTTTGTAAGATTATGAATGCACATTAGATTCCATGATATAATAAACCCATAAATGAAAGGAAATGATCATATGTCACTTTATCTGATACCGATACAAACTGCATTATTTGTATTTCCAATCTTAGCAGTTATCCTGACGATTCCTTATATATTACACCAATATCGTCATTATGGCGCCACCCTGCCACTTCGTATATTAATTGTATTCTCTTTTATTTTTTACTTATTATGCTGTTACTTTTTGGTATCATTACCATTGCCTCCAATTGAAGAAGTTGCCCATTATACAACACCAAAAATGCAGCTGATTCCTTTTGCTTCTTTAAAAGATATCTCCTTAACCACCTCTTTTGTGTGGGATGATCCTACTACATATCTGACCGCATTAAATGAATTTAGCGTATTACAGGTCTTGTTTAATATTTTTATGACTATGCCATTTGGAATCTATCTACATTATTATTTTGAATATTCCTTTAAGAAAACGATGCTGTGCAGCTTTTTATTATCCTTATCATTTGAATGTCTGCAGTTAAGTGGCTTATTCTTTATCTATCCTCGTCCTTATCGATTATTTGATGTAGATGATTTGATAACGAATACACTTGGCGGTGTGATTGGATATGGCTTGACACCAATCGTAGCTCATTTTCTACCAAGCAGAGAAAAACTGGATGAAAGAAGTTATCATAAAGGAATGCGGGTAAGTGCGATGCGCAGAATGTTTGCGTTCGCAATAGATATTATTGTAACTTTAATTCTTTATATTATGATTAGTTTCCTGCTTCCTCTACGCTTTCATTTCTATGGTTACCTTATCATAATACTGCTGCTGTATTTCATTGTTCCTTGTCTGAGTAAAGGCAGGACTCTGGGAAAAATGATGGTAAAAATACGATTGGTAAACTTTCAGAATCAGAACGCAAAATGGTATCAATACCTGCTTCATTTTCTTCCAACATACTTATTGATTCTTCCTTTTCCTTATATTATTTTGGCATTTATCCTTGTTTTTATGAAGGTTGATTCCCCTTTGTTATATGTATGGTATGCTGGATTTGCACTATATCTTGCCATTTATCTATTCTATGTATTTGATGCGATGCTTTCCATGTTTCAACATAAGGAAAATATATATGATAAAATAGGCAAAGTAAAAAATATATCTACCATAAAAGTTAAGCTTTCAGAAGATTATGATCATGCAGATTTAGAAAGAGAAGAAAATGAGTGCACATCTTGATTGATGAATGATGTATAATAGAAAGACAAAAAGAAATGGGGATATTTATGGAAGAATCAATCAAAGATCAATTTTTAAGAACCTATAGAAGAGAAAGTTCTTTTTTGGATAGCATAAAACAAAAGGCTGCACTCGGCGATGAAAATGCGATGTATCAGCTTGGCTTATGTTACTATTATGGCAATTATGGGGTACCAAAAAACAATAAAACAGCGTTCGATTGGTTTATCAAAGCCGCAAATCTTGGTCATATGATAGCACAATACTATACAGGGTACTGTTTTGAAAAATCAATTGGTGTTCCTCGCAATGCTGTACAACGTGCAAAATATTATGGATTAGCGGCACAACAAGGTTTTATGAATGCCCAATATGAAATGGGATATCTATATGAATATGGTATTGGAATTGAAAAAGATGAAAAAAAGCTGCGGAAATGTTTCAACTAGCCAGTGATCAGGGACATCCTGTAGCAGCCTGTAGTCTGGGATATTTCTATGAAAAAGGCCTTGGTGTACCTATAAACTTACCAAAAGCTGTAGAGTATTATCAGCTTGCATCAGATCGTAATGATCCAGGTGGTTTATGTAATTTAGGATACTTTTATGAATATGGAATACATGTGGAAATAGATTTCGATAAAGCAAGAAAGCTATACCAGCGTGCTGCCAAACAAGGGTATGCAAGAGCACAATGCAATCTTGCCCATTTATATGAAAATGGAAAAGGTGTTCCACAAAACTATTCGCTGGCGATGTTCTATTACAAGAAAGCTGCAAAACAAAATTATCCTCGTGCACAGCGCTGCCTGGGGATTTTATATGCAAATGGTCATGGCGTTGAAAAAAACGTTGATAAAGCTTTTGCGTTATACATAAAAGCTGCAGAACAAGGCGATGAAGTTGCACAATGCAATGTTGGCTATTATTATGACAATGGTATTAGTGTGGATCTTGATCCTGTCAAAGCGAATGAATGGTATGAAAAAAGTGCAAATCAGGGATTTGCTATATCACAATATAATCTTGCATGGAATCTGGAAAGAGGAATCGGTGCCAAACAGGATTATAAAAAAGCATTTGCGCTATACGAAAAAGCAGCTAAGCAGGGACATGCATCTGCGAAATTTTGTATTGCTTACGCCTATCATTATGGCCATGGGGTAGAAAAAGATTTACAAAAAGCAATCGTTCTGTATAAAGAATTGGCTGATCAAGATGACGCAGAAGCGTTATGTAATCTAGGATATATTTATGGTAATGATTTAGAAGCAGATGCCATTGATCATGATTTAGCTTTTACATATTACGAGAAAGCCGCAAAACTTGGTGATGCTGTCGCATTATGCAATATTGGTGACTGCTATGAAAAAGGCAATGGTGTAACCCAAAATTATGAAAAAGCTGTGGAATATTACAAAATGTCAGCTGATCAAGATGTAGATTCTGCCCAATACAGTTTAGGTTATTGTTATGAAAATGGCTGGGGTGTTGCACAAGATATCAATAAGGCAATCGCTTATTATCGCAAAGCCGCAGACCATGGATATGAAGATGCGATAGATGCTTTAAAGCGCTTAGATAAAAAAGATAAATAATCTTTACAAAATCTAATACAAAGCAGTAACGCTGCTTGAAAATTTCCTGAAACGTGTTATCATAAGGCTATATAAGGATACAGTGAGAGGGGGATGTTTATGGAGCTTGTTATGAGAGATAATTTTTTAAAAACATATAAACGTTCAGGCGCTGATGTTAATCAAATGATCAAAAATGCTAAGCAAGGAAATGTGGAAGTCATGTATCAACTGGGGTTATGTTATTACCATGGAATGTATGGTTTCCCAAAAAATAATTACAATGCATCACAATGGTTTATCAAAGCTGCTGATGCTGGTCATATGATGGCACAATATTATGCAGGATATTGTTTTGAAAAAGCAATTGGTGTACAGCGCAATGCGTATTCCTGCGCAAAATATTATAAGCTGGCTGCTGATCAGGGACTGATGAATGCCCAATATGAAATTGGTTATTTATATGAATATGGGATTGGTGTTGAAAAAGATGAAACACAGGCTGCCCAATATTTTCAAAAAGCCACGGACCAGGGACATGGCGCTGCTGCATGTACACTTGGATACTATTATGAAAATGGCATGGGTGTAGAACAGGATATACAAAAAGCCTTTTCCTTATATCAGCTATCCGCTGAAAAGAATGATCCATGCGGACAATGTAATTTGGGTTATTTTTATGAACGTGGCATTGCCACAGAAATGGATAAAGAAAAAGCAGCATACTGGTACTTAAAAGCTGCCGATCAGGGGTATCCCAGAGGCTTATCCAATATCGCTTATTTCTATGAAAACGGTATTGGTGTAGAAGAAAACATTCCCCTTGCCTGCACCTATTATCAAAAAGCAGTAGATAAAAATTATCCACGGGCACAATGTAATCTAGGTTTATTTTATGAAAAAGGCATTGGCGTAGAAAAAGACCTTGTGAAGGCAATAGAACTTTATAAAGCGGCCGCAGATCAGGGAGATGATTGTGCACAATGTAACTTAGGTTATTGTTACGATAATGGTATTGGAGTAGAAATAGATCATAAACAGGCAAATGAGTGGTTTGAAAAAAGTGCTGCACAGGGATTTGCCAGAGCACAATATAATCTGGCATGGAATCTTGCGCGTGGCATCGGTGCTGAAAAGGATGAAAAACGTTCCTTTGAATTATATGAACAGTGTGCCAATCAGGGATATCCACTAGGTCAGTTTGGTATTGCATATTGTTATCACCATGGACGTGGCGTAGCAAAAGATATTAAAAAAGCAATTGCATTATATGAGATCATCGCAGAAAAAGACGATAGTGATGCCTTATGCAATCTTGGCTATATCTATGAAAATGAAGTGCCTGAAGATGAAATTGACTACAACAAAGCATTTACGTACTATACCCGCTCTGCACAGCTTGGAAATGGCATCGCTATTTGTAACATTGGAGATTGTTATGAACATGGGCGTGGTGTAAAAAAAGATTTCCGTATGGCTGTAAAATATTATAAAGAGGCAGCTGATATGGATATTGATATCGCGCAATACAGCTTAGGCTATTGTTATGAAAATGGCTGGGGCATTGTAAAAGATATGGAAAAAGCGCTGGAGTATTATCATAAAGCTGCAGACCATGGATATGAAGATGCGATAAAAGCATTAGAACGCTTAGAGAATAAAGATAAATAAGCATAGAAAAAGCTGAATCAATCAGCTTTTTTTATTCCCAGCCTTTACAAACATCCACCCATTTCATATATGGGACCATGGATGCCAGTTCTTCTAGACTTAATTTAATCGCAGAATTAGAACTGCCACATGCTGGATATACATAATCAAAACGTTTCATGGATTCATCCAAATAAATCTTGGTATCTTTTGGTAATGCAAAGGGACAAACACCGCCAATGCTATGATTGGTATAAGTTTCTACTTCTTCCGCTTTTAACATTTTTGCCTTCACACCAAAAGTTTCCTTGTATTTATGATTATCTATTTTACAATCTCCTGCACATACGACAACCAAAGCACCATCACTTCCCATAAAGGACAAAGTTTTCGCTATTCGCGCACCTTCAATCCCTAGTGCTTTTGCGGCAAGCTCTACCGTTGCACTGCTTTCTTCAAGTTCAATAACATCCTGATCTTTTCCATATGCTTTTAAATACTCTTTTACTAATGCAATTGCCATCATTATTTCCTCCATTTCCTAAATGCTTTTTGTATTCATTATGTAAACTCTTACACATTTTTATTCATACAATGAAAATTATATGCAAAATTTATGAAATAATCAATGAAAAATATTGATTTATTTCCAAAAAGACGATATCATCAATACATACTATAATGAAAAGAGGAGAGATTATGAAAAAATTATTAGGAGGGCTTTTGGCCTGTTTGATGATGGTTTCTATGAGTGGATGTGGTAGTAAAGAACCAGAAACAAAAGATGATGTAAAAACAGTAGGTATTCTGATTTACGCAAATCATCCTGCACTGGAAAGTGCAAGTAAAGGACTTCAGAATTATCTGAAAGAAAAAGGATATGATGAAACCAAAGTAAAATTCGTAGAAAAAAACGCACAAAACGACAATGGTACAGCAGATACGATTGCCAGTCAGTTCGCAAATGAAAAAGTTGATATGATATATGCGATTGGAACAAATGCTGGATTAAGTGCCGCAAATGCGACATTAGATACAGAAATTCCTGTTGTCTTTAATGCAGTAACGGATGCAGTGGATGCAAAAATCGTAAAGAGTAATAAAAAACCAGGTGGCAATGTTACCGGTGTATCTGATGCAGCACCTTTGGAAAAACAATTAGAACTTATTCGTACAATGCTTCCAGAAGCAAAAACCATTGGTATGATTTATAATACCGGAGAACCAAATGGTAAACTTCAGGTTGAACAGGTAAAGAAACTGGCTGGTAAATATAACTTTGCAATTGAAACCCAGGGTGTCAGTGTTTCCACAGATGTTGCGACTGCCGCAGAACAGCTGGCTGGAAAAGTTGATTGTTTCTACAATATCACAGATAACATGATTGTAAATGCAACAGCATCTATCACAGATAAAGCAAACGCTTATAAAATTCCTGTATTTGCCGCTGAAGATGGACAAATGGAAGCAGGTTTACTGGCAAGTGATTCTATCAGTTATGAAAAGCTTGGTGAACAAGCAGGTGCAATCGCTGAAGATATCCTGTTTAATGGCAAAAAAGCTGGTGATTTCGATATAGAAACAGCTTCTGAAACTTCTTTGATAATCAATCGTAAAGTCGCAGATGAACTAGGTATTAAAATTCCTGCAGAATTAGAAAAACGCGCTACATTCTATGGCGAATAAGCTGGTGATGGCATATGAATATATTGAATTTCACAATTGATGTTGTATCGCAGGGACTTGCGTACAGTATTCTGGCTATCGGTGTCTTATTGACGTATCAGGTTCTAGATTACGCTGATTTGACTGTAGAAGGCAGTTTCCCTCTTGGTGCTGCTGCCGGCGCTATGTGTATCACACATAACATCAATCCGTTTTTATCTTTGATCGTTGCTTTCTTTGCTGGTATGCTGGCTGGTTATGCAACGGGCTTCTTACATGTAAAATGTAAAATATCTTCCCTGTTAAGTGGTATTTTGGTAATGACAGGACTTTATTCTATTAATCTTGCTGTTGCACAGGATCAAAGCCGAATTGTATTATTCACTTACGACACAATTTTCACTTATGGTGATAAAATATCACAAAACTTTAGTGGAGAGCTTGCGATATGGATCAAGAAACTCTGGCCAATCTTTATCTTGCTTGTAATTGTTATTTTAATGAAGTTATTGATCGACTGGTTTTTAGATACCAAATATGGTTTCTTAATGCGTATTGCCGGAGATAATCCACAATTGATCAGTTCTCTTGGACAAGATCTAGGTCACATCAAAATGAATGGACTTGCAATCAGTAATGGATATGCTGGTGTATCAGGTGCTGTTGTTTCTCAGCTGCTTCGATACTTTGATGTACAGTTAGGTGCTGGTATGATTGTTATGGGTCTTGCTTCTGTAATCATTGGATTGACTGTATTTAAACGAATCAAATTCTTTGGTTTTACAACCAGTGTGATTCTTGGCGCAATCACTTATCGTTTAACGATTGCACTTGCATTAAATTTGGGACTTCCACCAAATTACATGAAGCTTGTCATGTCACTCATCTTCATTGTCGTGTTGGTTTTAGGCAATGGAATCTTAGGAAAATTCTTCCATCGCTCTATGAAAGGTTAGGTGAAGAATATGTTGAAATTAGAACATGTAACAAAGACCTTCAACAGAGGAAGTGCCAATGAGGTTGTTTTGTATACAGATTTAAACGTTGAAATCCAAGAAGGAGAATTTGTGACTATCATTGGTTCCAACGGCAGTGGAAAATCTACTTTCTTCAATGTCGTTAGTGGAAATATCTTACAAGACAGTGGAAAAGTTTTCTTCCGTGATAAAGATGTTTCCAAGATTCCAGAACATAAACGTTCTCAGTTTATTGGCCGTGTGTTTCAAGATCCCCAAAAAGGAACTGCCCCTTCTCTGACCATCACTCAAAATCTTGCGATGGCTTACAACAAAGGTAAGCACTTTGGTTTAACCAGTGGTGTAGATAAGGAACTGATTCCATTATTCAAAGAAGAATTAACAAAAATGGAGCTGGGATTAGAATCAAAAATGGATGTATTGGTTGGTGCATTAAGCGGTGGACAGCGCCAGGCGTTATCACTTTTGATGGCAACCATCGTTCGTCCTGATTTATTATTGTTAGATGAACATACTGCAGCACTTGATCCAAAAACCAGTGATTTGATTATTTCCCTTACAAAACGTTTGATCGAAGAAAAGAAAATGACGACCATCATGATTACACATAACTTAAAACATGCGATAACATATGGCGATCGATTGTTGATGTTTCATAAAGGACAGATTATTATGGATATTGGTAAGGAAGAAAAGAAAACACTGACTGTTGAAAAGCTGATTGAAAAATTCAACTCTTTAAATATGTTAGATGCTTTAGATGATGAACTAGCATTTAGCGCAAACTAACAGAATTTCTATAGTCTTTTCTTTTGGGAAAGCACTGGAAAACATGAAGCATTTCTCATGCTAATTCTAATCTCTTAAATAAACTTGAAGCTTTTTTTCGCACATAATTTTTTATTATTAAAGTTTCATTTGCGCCAACTCTTTGTAAGCGTTTAAAAAATATATTGGCAATCAAAGTAAAATGCTTTATACTGAAAGTAGTTAAAAAGATGGAGGATAACAATCATGAGTCGTTTAACAATTATGAGTGAAACCAAATCCCAGCGTGTCATTGAAGATTTATACAAAGATCTTGAAAGAAGAATCATCGCCAGTCCCCCAGGATTATGCCCTGTTGATATGGCGAGTGCATTCTTACGTTTATGCCATGCACAGACATGTGGAAAATGTGTTCCCTGCCGTGTAGGATTAGGTCAGCTACAAAAGATGATTGACAGTGTTTTAGATGGCAATGCCACTTTAAAAACTTTAGATTTAATAGAAAAGACTGCTGTCAATATTCGTAATTCTGCGGATTGTGCTATTGGTATTGAAGCTGCGGAAATGGTATTAAAAGGTATTCGTGGATTTCGTGATGATTATGAGGAGCATATTCTACATGGTCGTTGTACACAATCATTAAATCAACCCGTACCATGTGTTGCCTTATGCCCTGCTGGTGTGGATATCCCAGGTTATATTGCATTAATTAAAGAAGGAAGAAATGAAGATGCTGTACGTTTGATCCGTAAAGATAATCCTTTCCCTACCGTATGTGCATATATTTGTGAGCATCCATGTGAAGCAAGATGTCGTAGAAATATGCTGGATGATTCTATCAATATCCGGGGATTAAAACGTTATGCAATTGAACAGACAGGTGCAGTTCCTGCTAAAGAAAACGCTCCATCTACTGGTAAGAAAATCGCCATCGTTGGTGGTGGTCCAGGTGGTCTATCTGCCGCATATTATCTTCAACAGATGGGCCATCAGGCTGTGATATATGAAAAGCGTAAAAAACTGGGTGGTATGCTTCGTTATGGTATTCCAAATTATCGTTTACCAAGAGAAAAATTAGACCAGGAAATTCAGGTAATCTTAAATACGGGTGTAGAAGTACACATGCAGGTTGATATTGGAAAAGATATAACCATGTGTGAATTAGATGCGCAATATGATGCATTATATTTATCTATTGGTGCACAAACGGATAAAAAAGTAGGAATACCTGGTGAAGAAGGTAATCATGTAATCAGTGCTGTAACAATGCTACGTAATATTGGTGATGATATCTTACCTGATTTCCATGGAAAACGCGTTTGTGTAATTGGTGGAGGAAATGTCGCAATGGATGTTGCCCGTAGTGCAAAACGTTTGGGTGCTTCTATGGTTGGGATTGCATATCGAAGAAGAAAAGAAGATATGACTGCTTTGCCAGATGAAGTAGAAGGCGCACTAGCGGAGGGTTGTGAATTATTTGAATTACAAGCTCCAAAACGAATTGAACTAGATGAAAATCAAAACGTGGCTGCTTTATGGGTACAGCCTCAAATCATAGGGATGCAGGATCGTAAAGGCAGACCTTCTCCTAACAATGCTGATGTAGAAGAAAAACGCATTCCATGTGATATTGTCGTTGTAGCAATTGGTCAAGGTATAGAATCTGCTCACTTTAAAGATGAAGGTATTCCTATCAAACATGGTGCTATTGATGCATTAGATCATTCCGGTGTGGAAAATATGTCTGGTATCTTTGCGGGTGGTGATTGTGTAACTGGTCCTGCAACTGTCATTCGTGCTATCGCAGCAGGAAAAGTAGCAGCGGCTAATATTGATGAATATTTAGGCTTCCGCCACGAAATTACAACAGATATAGAAATACCTGCGGCAAATTATGCTGATCGTCCAAAATGTGGCCGTATACAATTGAAAGAGCGCGATACCATTGATCGTTCAAAAGATTTTGAACCTATAGAATTTAGTATGAGCAAAGAAGAAGCCATGCAGGAATGTAGTAGATGTCTACGTTGTGATCATTACGGTTTTGGCGTATTCAAAGGAGGTAGGACAACGAAATGGTAACATTAACAATAGATCATCACCAGATTGAAGTAAGTGAAGGCATCACGATTTTAGAGGCTGCCAAACAAAATCATATCAATATTCCCCATTTATGTTATCTGAAAGATATTAATGAAATTGGCGCTTGCCGTATCTGTATGGTAGAAGTAGAAGGCAAAGATAAATTAGTAACCTCTTGTAATACACAGGTGCAGGAAGGAATGGTGTTATATACAAATTCTCCTAAAGTCCGTGAAACAAGACGTATGAATGTGGAATTATTATTATCCCAGCATGATTGTGAATGTGCGTATTGTTCCAGAAGTGGCAATTGTTCTTTACAAACCATTGCTAATGATCTTGGTATTACATCTTTAAATTACGAAAAAGATGTTACCTATACGCCTTGGAATAAAGCCTTCCCATTACAAAGAGAAAGCAATAAATGTATCAAATGTATGCGTTGTATACAGATATGTGATAAGGTACAAAATCTAAATGTATGGGATGTATGCTCCACAGGTTCACGTACTACTGTCAATGTATCGTTAAATCGTAAGATTGAAGAAGCTGATTGTTCCTTATGTGGACAATGTATTACCCACTGCCCAGTAAATGGACTCCATACAAGAGATGATACAGAAATTGTATTTGATGCTTTAAATGATCCGGATAAAATCTGTATTGCACAGATTGCGCCAGCTGTCCGTGCTGCTTGGGGAGAAAGTGTTGGCTTATCACATGATCAGGCAACTGTTGGAAAAATGGCATGTGCATTACGTCGCATGGGTGTAGATTATGTATTTGATACAGACTTTGGTGCTGATTTAACCATTATGGAAGAAGCCAGTGAATTTATTGAGCGATTAAAGAGGGCTGATTCAAATGAAATGCCTATGTTTACTTCCTGTTGTCCTGGTTGGGTTCGTTTCCTTAAGAGCCAGTATCCGGATATGGTATCCCATTTATCTACATCAAAATCTCCACATCAGATGTTTGGTGCCATTATCAAAACTTATGTTGCAGAAAAACTGGGCGTGGATCCTGATAAGATTTTTGTCATGAGCATTATGCCTTGTGTTGCGAAAAAACATGAATGTGATATCCCTAATATCAATGACGCAGGTGCTGGTAAAGATGTAGATGTTGTGATTACAACACGAGAATTTGTCAGAATGTTACGCGCAGAACATGTAGCCATTGAAACATTGTGTGATGAACCATTAGATCAGCCTGTTTCCCATGCAAGTGGAGCCGGTGTTATATTTGGCGCTACAGGAGGTGTTATGGAAGCAGCACTTCGTAGTGCGTATTATTTTGTGACAGGAAATAATCCTGATGCGGATATGTTTGAAAGTGTACGAGGCATGGAGGGTTGTAAGGCGCAAAGCTTTATCATAAATGGGCAGCGTTTATCCTGTGCTGTTGTTAGTGGTCTCGGGAATACCAGAAAACTGATTGAAGCAATTTGCAAAGGAGATGTACATTATGATTTTGTGGAAGTCATGGCATGCCCTGGTGGATGTAGTGGCGGTGGTGGCCAGCCAATTCATGATGGAAAGGAAATGGCAGCTGTACGTGCAAATGCATTATATCAATTAGATAAACATGAAGCCATTCGTCATTCTCATGAAAACCCAGATATCCAGAAACTATATCAGGAATATCTGGAACATCCATTAAGTGAAAAGGCTGAAAAACTTCTTCATACAGATCATTTTGGATGGGATATGCCATCACAGAAAAACTAAACAAAAAGCACACAAATTTGTGTGCTTTTTATCTGATCTATGCCTGATAATCAATGACATAATGATGTATCTTTGTATTATATTGCGCAAATGATACCTCAATCACTTCCCCATTTTCATTATATGTCATACGTTTTCTTCCTAGTAATGGCCCTTTTTCCAATTCTAATGCTTTTAAGATATATTCCTCTGGCTCTTCAATATAAAATTCATCATGGAAATTACTGATAAATTGTTTGTTTTTATAAAGCTGCATATAGATAGAAAAGGCATTATCATCCTCAATATGATCTAATTTAATATTTCCTGGTAGATAGTGTGTAAAGTAGATATATGGTTTTCCATCTAAATAATACAAACGTTTGATACGATACATTTATTTTTAAAATATTGTACTCATCGTAATACAGATACAGGTAGTTTACAGGGTTATTTGTTAAATGAGAAAGGTTTTTATCAAAGTCGTGTCCACACTTTTGATGTTTATGATCGTATTGGTGGTGGAGATGCGTTTGCTGCTGGTATGATTCATGCGCTATATCATATGGAAGATGCTTCTACACAAGAAGAATATGCGACCTGTAGTGGTGTATTGGGACATACAACTTATGGTGACAGCCCTGTGTTATCAAAACAGGATATTCTGTATTATATGGAACATGGAAAAAGTGATGTTATTAGATAAAGAAAATCCCCGCTTATCATTAGGCGAGGATTTTCTTTGTTCTCTTCTTGATTATTTTATTTTACTTCCTGTTCATTCATTGCTTTCCTCAGAAGCTGCAGAAATAAATGAAATTCATCAACTAAATATTCTCCATTTTATTTGTTTGATAAACCAAAATTCTCTTGAATTCATTTTTAACTTCTTTTATTCATAAGTAGATTAATATAAAATTAAGGTTCCTTAAATCCTTTTACTTTTTGTTCTTGCCTAAGTTGAGTTATATCATCAAAAATTTCAAGTGTACATATTGATATGATCTATATTCATTGCACGCAAATTATTCTGCAATCATGTTCTTCCAACTCAATATGCGAATTCCATTATGCATACATATTTACTTTGTACTCCCTTTCCCATTAAAGTAACTTATCATATACTTTTTGTTTAAATAGCTTATACCTTCCTCCATTGTTTGTTACTCTTATTACGCACATAAACTATCGCTATTTCATTAATATTACACAAAAGTATAATTATTTCAAGTATAAATTCATATAAAGATATTGATTTATGCTCTACAATAATTATAATCAAAAAATGTATCTATCCCATTTGATCTCTTTCCTTCTAGTTTTATAACATATTCTTAATACTTAACATTGTTAAGTAATCATGTCGTATACTCAAAAATACCTAGGAATCTTCTTTTGTATAGGATTTCTAACTGGTCACTTCTTTAATAAATCTATTAATTGTGCTGAATTTAAAATAGGTACAAGCTCATTTTACTAGAAACTCTATTAGATAGTAAGTATTTTTAATAAACATCATTACATCGCTATTATGCGAATTTCTACTTTCAAAAATAATAATATTTTAAAGTATTGAAAGAATTCGTAGATTTCACTGAAACTAAAAAGGCATCCATTAAAGGATACCCATAAATCATTTGATACTATTCAAACTCGCTCCCTGTAATTTAATCTTAAACAGAAATGCTTATGGGAATTAGCTCGAATTATTTATATTGTTCTCATTATTCGGATAGTAGAGGCTATCTGATTTTTTGTTACCATTCTGTTGCCATAAAACACAAGTTAATCTTGTCTACACGGCATCTTAATTGCTTCAGTTTTTTGCCATCTTTTGTACGACTTCTTGGAATAAGAGTTCTTCAATAACTTGCTGAACTTTATATTTTATAGTTCTTGCATTTTCGCCAGTAGCGGATACCAAGGAGCTTACAGCAGCATAAACCATTTCTGGAGATAGCTTGTCTTCGTACTCGCTTTCTCTGGCTTTGATTTCACTCTTAACAATCGCATATATCGTATCGCAACCAAAATCATCAAAATGAATCATCTTGTCAATACGATAAAAAATGGGAAGACCGAGCTGTTTTTTCATTTCATCCTTAGTTTGATAATTGGATGTTAGAATAATTACAATGCCAGACACATCAACATCATATGTCGCATCTTTGAAAAGAGTGTTATCAAACAGCGTATAGAATGCTGAGAAAAAGTGTTCCGGACATTTGTCCAACTCGTCAAAGAATATCAAATTTGATTCACGTTCAAGCAGATCAAAACCAAGGCTTTTACGATTGGGGGCATCTCCGAAAAAATACTCTGAATAATTGTTGTTTTTGAACATCGACAAATGCTTTTCTAAGCACTTGTCGCCAAAGAATTTTTTGGAAATCTCCCTCACCAATTCGGTTTTACCCAAGCTACTGTTACCATACAACATTATTACATATGGCTTCTCTCGTTTGACTGTTGTTAAATACCACAGACTCTTGCTTATTTCCGCAATCGCATTTTCCTGTCCAAACAAATTCGATGATATGCTTGTGATATTCTCGACAAACATTTCAGAATCACGCTTTATTCCATATTCTTCTGATTTAACATCCAACTCGATAAGTGAACGCTTATGTTGATCTTCCAAGTATTCTTTAAGAACACGTGGTGGATTGTGAATGTAAATTTCTGCATCATCAGCTGTTAGGTCTTCAATCAGAGGACCCAAACGATCATGTGCTGCCTCTACAATTCCATGATAGTTGTTGTTTTTGACAATCAACGTATTTGCATATTGATCGAAGGTGTAACGGCTCTGTTTTGCTGCATCCGAAAGCTTTACGAGCTCCAGAAAAGTATCCACCTCGTCTTCTTCGGAAAAATCCGGTAGAGAGGCATCAAAATAAGCTTTGGAACCGATAATTATATGATATTTTCGCTTATCCTCCATTTGATGCCTCCGCAGTAACACAGGCATATAAAACGTCGTAAAGTGTTACATTTTCAATTTCTTTCTGAGAATTTGCCGTGTCCGTTTTACTCTTAATTTCAATTTCTGGTGGATACAAATCAGCTAAAGTTTGAGGCTGTTCAGCAGTTGATATTAGGCGTTCCATTTTACTTATCTCCTGGATAAAATCGAAACGCATTTTGTCAAAACTGCCAACAGGTATACAATATAGGGTCATGGTTGTTGTGAGCAGATCGTTCCTCTTATAGTTACTTACAAATGCCGAATTATTAAAGCGGACATAATGTTTTTCATCAACCTTATAAGTATCGTATCCATCGTAGCTATCCATTACAGTTTTGAATTCTTTTGTATCTAAGCCCTCAATGCCGCCTTTGACGATTTTAAGATATCCTCCAGCAACTCTAAGCGATGTTGAAGAATTTTCAATGTCAGAAAGTTGGACATTAGGAATAGACACAAGAAGTGGCTTTAGCTTTTCAAACTCAGAAATTTCTGTTGATGATATTGTTGTCGTGCTGTCCCTCTTGATAACATAAGATGCATCAATTTTGCCTGTAAACAGAAAAGATATTCGTGAAACCAAAGGCACCTCTAACTTCAATTTTGCCGATGCCTCTGTAGCGAAAGAGGCTTGAGCTTGTGCAGTAGAAGATATATCGGTTACTTTCGACAGTTCACCATGATCTCTTTCTTGCAAAATATTACGAATGGTCTCTTTATCAAAATATATAATCTTGTTTATAGCCTTTTTAGCCATTTAATCACCACCTTTAGCTAATGTTACTTATTGTCTGTAGATTTATTGTGTTCATTATTCTATCATATATAGTAGAGGTTTGCAAGTATGGATATTGTAAAGATACAGTAAAATAGTTATGAGATAGAAAAAAGTAACAAACTCTGCTATAGTGATATTGAAGATATATACAAAGGCTGGTCTGTTACTTTTCCTTAGGACCAGCCATAAGGGAGGTCCTTGTATGAATAGTATATCACATGTTTCCTAATTTAGGTCATAATTCTGCTAATTATTTTCTTTCTTCTACTTTTTCTTTCCTTAAATCTTTGGATGGCATAATCAATCCTGATTTTCCTGTAATTCTTTACGCTACTCTTGTTCATTGTTTACAATCTGATATGAATCATTTCGCTTTACGCATTTTTAATTCGGCTATTCACACTATTGATTCAGCTTTTCGTGAAAACATTTGAACTGTTCTTTATCTTTTTTCATACAATCTTCATCCTCCTTGAATAATCAATATAGTTTTAGCACAAAATGTTCTAAAAAAATAGAACATAGTGTTCTAATATATAATTTTTGAGGTGATAGAAGTGACATATAAAAGACTACGAGATTTACGAGAAGATCATGACCTTTCTCAAGCGGAGCTTGCTAAATTTCTAAATGTTTCACAAAGAACATACTCATATTATGAAACAGGCGGTAGAGATATTCCTATTCAAATATTGATTAAACTTGCCGATTATTATAATACCTCTATTGATTACTTAGTTAATCGAACAAATTCCAAATGACCTATCTGTGTCATTTTTTTATTTCTGTCTAAAGAAAAAAGAGTTTATTCGCTCTCAATTGTAAATATATTCAGCATAGATAATTTCATTTATGCCTGCATCTATTTTTTTCATCTCTTTTATCCACAATATTTGATTTCCTTTTTTTTAATTCTTCTATAGTATATCTTTGCCATTTTCTATCAACCAACACCCTATCATATAATGCAATAATTTTTTTTAATATATCGTGGCTTCATCCTACCATATTTTAATATATTTATTTTTCCTATACCATTAAGTTAGAATACAACATAAATCCTAATCTATATTCATTGTATCAAAATGGTATCAAAAACTCCCACAAACACAAAAAAATGCCCTGAAAAAGGCATTTTTTTAGTTCTGTATACTATTCAAACTCAATCGTTCCTGGTGGCTTACTAGTAATATCCAACAGAACTCTGTTCACATGAGGAACCTCATTTACAATTCTACTAGAGATTGTCGCAAGCACATCATAAGGAATCTGTGCCCAATCAGCTGTCATTCCATCGATAGATGTAACAGCACGAATAGCGACAGCATAATCATAAGTTCTCTGATCACCCATAACACCAACAGAACGCATGTTTGTTAATGCAGTGAAATACTGCCAGATATCTCTTTGAAGTCCTGCTTTCGCAATTTCTTCACGAAGGATATAATCAGATTCACGAACGATTTCCAGTTTTTCTTCTGTGATATCACTTAAGATACGAATACCCAAACCAGGTCCTGGGAATGGCTGGCGCCATACCATTTCTTCTGGTAGACCAAGTTCACTACCTAATGCACGAACTTCATCTTTGAATAATGTATTTAATGGTTCAATTAACTTAAATTGCATATCTTCAGGCAATCCACCAACATTGTGGTGAGATTTGATTGTCTGAGCAGTTTTTGTTCCTGATTCAATTACATCAGTATACAATGTACCCTGAGCCAACCATTTAATATCTTCACCAGAAGTTAGCTTCTTTACTTCTTCATCAAATGTATAAACAAACTCATTTCCAATAATCTTACGTTTTTGTTCAGGATCTGTTACACCAGCTAACTTGCTTAAGAAACGATCTTTCGCATCAATCTTTACAAGGTTGATATTCATCTCACGACCAAATGTTTCCATAACGCTTTCGCCTTCTCCTTTACGAAGAAGACCATGATCAATAAACATACAAATCAACTGATCACCAATTGCCTTATGTAATAATGCCGCAACAACAGATGAATCAACACCACCGCTTAAACCTAACAATACTTTATCATTGCCAACTGTTTCTTTGATCTTTTCAATCTGCATATCAATGAAATTATGCATAGACCAGTTATTTTCAGCATGACATACTTCAAATACGAAGTTTCGCAGGATATCATTTCCATAATCCGTATGACGAACTTCTGGATGAAACTGCAATGTATAAATTTTCTTTTCATCATTGCTTGTTGCTGCATATGTACAAGTATCACTATATGCATCCTTCACAAATCCATCAGCCAGTTGATCTACCTGATCACCATGACTCATCCAAACAATCTGTTTCTTAGGAAGCCCTTTGAATAATGGAGAATCTGTTTCTACTGTAATTTCTGTACGTCCGTATTCTTTTGTTTCGCAGGCTTTGACGTTTCCACCATTCATATAATGTGTCATCTGCATTCCATAACAGATACCTAAAATGGGGATACCACCCTCAAATATTGCAGGGTCGCATTTAAATGCATCTTCATCATAAACGCTATTTGGTCCTCCACTGAAAATAATACCTTTTACATCACCTAATGCTTTGATTTCATCAAGTGTCATTGTATTGGCATGAAGTTCAGAATATACACCAAATTCACGAATACGACGAGCAATCAACTGATTGTACTGACTACCGAAGTCCAGTACGATAATTTTATCAGCCATGTACATCCTCCTTTTCGTTAAGAAACCGATACTTATATCTTTTTGTAGTACCGGTTTTGCTTACATATCATATCATTTTTTTTATGTTTTTTAAATATTTTTTTACATCAATTGTGGCAGAGCAAAGTAGATAACGAAGATTACAATCAATACCCATACCGTTACATGAATTTCTTTTGCTTTTCCACTAGCAATCATTGCAACTGTATATGCAATAAATCCAAATGCGATACCATTAGAAATAGAATATGTAAGGATCATTGCGATAATGGTAACAAATCCTGCTGTACCATATACGAAATCTTCCCAATCAATTCCTTTTAACTGCTGTGCCATTAAAATACCAACAACAACTAATGCTGGAGCAGTTACTGCATTTGTGACAGCAGATAAGATAATTGGCGCAAACAAAATTGAAATAAAGAACATCACTCCTGTAGTACATGCAGTTAAGCCAGTTTTTCCACCAACTTCAACACCTGATGTTGATTCTACAAAACTTGTAACTGTAGATGTACCTAAAGCAGCACCTGCAACTGTACCAATAGCATCAGCCAATAATGCCTGTTCAGCATTCTCTAATTCACCTTTTTCATTTACCAGTCCAATACGGTTTGCGACTGCGACAAGTGTTCCTGCTGTATCAAAGAAATCCACAAACAAGAAGGAGAAGATAACCACGAAGGTAGTTAATGGATTCGCAAATAATTCTCCAAAGCCATCCATAAAGGCACCTAAACCATTCATCTGGAAGCTTGTTTCAAAAATACTTTCTGGCAATACAGGCATACCCTCCATACCAAAGAAACTTCCACAGATAATACCAATGACTGCCGTAATTACCATACCTACAAATACACCAGCTGGTACTTTTAACGCTAATAACGCAATCGTTACCAGTATACCAAATACAGCTAATAATACGGTAGGATCAGCTAAATTTCCTAATCCTACAAAAGTAGATGGATTAGCTACAATAATCCCTGCATTCTTTAACCCAACAAAAGCGATAAAGAAGCCAATACCAGCACCAATTGCTAATTTCAATTGTATTGGAATCGCATTGATGATTGCTTTACGAATTCCTGTAACACTTATCACAATAAAGATCAAACCAGAAACAAATACACCTGCCAAAGCTGCCTGCCAGCTAAAGCCCATTGTTCCACAGATCGTATATGCAAATAATGCATTCACACCCATACCTGCAGCCAGGCTGACTGGATAGTTTGCGATAACGCCCATCACAATACTGGCAAAGCCTGCTGAAATTGCAGTTGCCATGAATACAGATGGAGTATCCATTCCTGCATCACCTAAAATCAATGGGTTTACACCAAGGATGTATGCCATCGCAAGGAATGTGGTAATACCAGCAATGATCTCGGTTTTTACGTTTGTATTCTTTTCTTTAAGTTTAAATACTTTTTCTAACATAATTACCCTCTTTTCTGTCCTTTGTCAAAAAGACTTGTATATTATATCAAACTTTTCTTATATTTTTAACCTATATACACTTTTTATTCTATGGTGTAACGCTTTCAATGAAAAAAAGGATATCAATACATATAATACCCTTTCTCATCTTCTAAAATATATGCCTGTTTATCTTCACATCCTATAACTTTCGAATGTAAACATTTTGCTTTTTCCCAATAATCTTTTCGTTCTTGCACATGTGGAGAAAACACACCATCATATAACTTCATACCTTCTACAAAGGTATACTGCTCATCCTGCTTTGCATATCCAAAATGAAATAAATCATTTGCACCGGCACTATATCCTGCGATAATAATTCCAGCTTCATATGCTTTACGGATAATTTGATCTGTATGTGTTGAAACAAGCGTATCCATCAATAATTTGGTATCTCCACCACCCAAATACAGGATATCATAATCCAACCATTCTTTCTCTAATTGTTCATATGTTTTTTTGCTATGTAATAAACGTATTGCATCCACATGACAGCCAAGCAAACGATAGTATTGTTTAAAACGCTTTGCATATCCTTGATCATCTTTTAAAGCTGTTGGAAAAAACAGAACGCGTGGTTGTGGTTTTTCGCTCATTTCTATGATTTTCTGATCAATATGTTTGGTTTCTTTCTGTTGCCAGTTTCCACCGCCAATTGCCACTAATCGTTTTATCATTTAAAAAAGCCACTTTCTTTTACGCTAATCAGCGCTTTTTCAATAATTTCTTCACTTTGTACAAGTGCAATACGAACAAATTTTCTGCCAAGTTCACCAAATTCTGTGCCTGGTGTTATCAGCATACCGGTCTTTTTCAACAGATCATACGCAAATACTTCACTATCCTCATAAGATTGTGGTATCTGCGCCCACATAAACATAGTAGCTTTGGGTGCATCTACATCCCATCCAGCCTCATGCAATCCTTTTACAAGCATATCTCTTCGCTTTTGATATTGCATCCTGGTTTCTACAACACAGCTTTGATCCTGTGTTAATGCCGCTATTGCCGCTTTCTGGATTGGCAAAAACATACCATAATCAATATTGGATTTTAAAATGCGCAACTGCTCCACAATATCTTTATTCCCTACGCAAATACCAATTCTTGCACCTGCCATACCATATGTCTTAGAGAAAGAATTAAATTCAATACCGATATCTTTTGCACCTGCATAGTATAAAAAGCTTCTTCCTTCTTCACCATCAAATACCAAATTACTATATGCAGTATCATGCAGTACCATGATATCATATTTCTTTGCAAATGCGATTAATTCTTCATAAAACCAGTCTGGTGCAGTAGCTCCAGTTGGATTATTAGGATAGGAGATAATCATCATCTTTGCTTTTTTTGCGATATCTTCAGGAATTTTATCAAATTGAATCAGATAATCATATTCCTTTAACATTGGCATTTCATATATCTGGGCACCAGCAATTCTTGGCCCATTTGCAAATATTGGATAACAAGGAGATGGAATCATCACGATATCTCCTGGATCACATACCGCAAGAGCAATATGTGCAAGTCCTTCCTGGGAACCCTGTAAAGATAATATTTCATTTACCGGGTCCAATGCTACATCATAACGTTTCGCATACCAGTCACGTATTGTTTCACGAAATTCCATCGTGTCATGTAATGAATACATATAACATACTGGATCTTTTGCGGCTTCTATTAATGCATTCTGAATTTCTTTACTTGGCGCAATATTAGGACTACCAATTGTAAAGTCATAAATTTCCTGCCCTTGTGCCAGCAAATTCGCCTTCTCCTCATTTAACCGATTAAATATAGATGTTTGTAATTGTTTCATTCTATTAGAAAATTTCATATGATCACTCTTTTCGTTTTTCTTATTATAAAAGATTTTTACATGACTTACAATATACAGAATACTTCTTTTTATAAAGACAGATGTCTGGCTATGCTAAAAACGTATAACAGACACTTCCTGAATTGGTATACCTTTTTCTTCAAAAAAGAACATAAAAACCCTTGAATATGGTAAAATTTATTTGAACATAATACTTTCGATTTCAAAGCAATATGATTGAGCATTGGGAGGCCCTGACATGAAAAAGAAAATAAAAAAATCCTGGCAGTTTATCAGCATCTTTTTACTTTGCAATTTATTTGCAATATGGATCATCAGCAGTAAAGAATCATCTTATATAAATGAAAGTATGACGACTCATGTATCACATTCTAATAGTAAACTAGAAGATGTCATGGATAATTACTCTCATTCTTTTCAACTTTTTGCTTATATGATGACAAATGAAATAAAAAATCATCCTGATCCTGATGATATCTGGAATTATTTAAAAAGTATAGATCATCCAATGCTGGAAATTGAAGGCGATACCTTTGACGGTCTTTATATGTATTATAAAGGGCGCTATCTTTATAGTTGGGATACTCCCTATTCACAATATGAAAGTACTGGATATATTGCCACACAACGCCCATGGTACAAGGCTGCAAAAGCCGGAAATGGCGAAATCGTCTTTACTCCTCCATATATGAGTTATGCCAACCATTATATCCTTTCAACAATTTCGCAACTTCAACCCGATGGAGAAACAGTATTTGCTTATGATATCAAAATGGGAGATATACAAGAACTTGTTTCTAATTTACAGGATTTCCCTAAGGAACAAATGATGATTTTTGATAAAAATGGAACCATCATTGGAAGCTCCAATGAATTATATCTGGGTGGTAATTTATATCAAAATTTAGATGAAAATAAAGAGGTATTAACACAGGCACAAAATGCTTTAGCTGATGGACAGGGATTAAATGGAACAGAAATAGAAAAACTACAGGAGCAAGTAGATTCTGCACAGGCTTTTTATGATTTTCAAAATAGTTTTGGGACCAGTTTTCAAACTTTATTAAACCACAATAAAACATCACAAATAGTCAAGCTCGATGGAAAGCGTTATTATGGTTATATCATGCAAGGAAACGAATATAGTTTTATGGTTCTTGTTCCTTTTATGTCTATGTTACAGGATAGTATGCAGGTATGGCTGATTCCTTTATTGATTGTGGAAATATTATTGATATATATACTCAGTCATATTAGCAAAGAAATGAAAAATCGCGAATTACACGCTGCATATATAGAATTAGGGCAAACACAACGTCGTTTAGAGATTGCTTTAAATGCTGCGCAAAAAGCAGCTGCCATTGATGAATTGACAGGCATGATGAATTTAAAATCCTTTAGAAAAGCAATTGCAGAACAGTTAAATACGATGGATGAAAATGAAGCTGGTATTTTGATTATGATCGATGGAGATAATTTCAAATCAATTAATGATAATTATGGTCATATGATAGGGGATGAAGTAATCAAACTTTCAGCTCAAATGATTGTTGGTCGTATCCGTACTGTCGATTTAGCCTCAAGGCTTCATGGGGATGAATTTGCAATTTATGTCAATAACACTGATGATTATGATGTTGCTAAGAAAATCATGATTGATATCAACACCTCTATGGAAAAAGAAGCGAAAAAGCGTAATATGCCATCCATCACATTATCTGCTGGTGCTGTCATCGCAAAACGTAATGATGACTATTTAAAACTTGCGAAGATTGCGGACGATGCTTTATATGAAGCGAAAAAGACACATAATGGAAGTTTTCATGCTGCTGTTGAATAAGTAATACAAACACCTGCGAAAGCATAAAGCAGGTGTTTTTTTATCAAACTCTTTTTCGGTTTGTTATCTTTGAAATTTTATTATAGATTTCACTTTTGATTTTGGTAAAAAAAAACGATATCATGAACTATCCAATCTCTGGGGTTCAGTATATCGCTATTCTCTCAATGGAACACTGTGCCAGAACGGATGTCTAGAAATTACACTCATCCCTCAAAAAAACTTTTGTAATTAGGCTAATTTATTCTTCTCAACCAAATAAGTTGCTCACATCAGAATATAAATCTTGGCTATATTCTGATGCAAACAACCTATTTCATTAGATCTATAAAGAGAATTTTGGTGGCAATGCAACACATTTCCACCAAATGCTTATAATATATAGAGCGATCTACTACTTCACTTTATTGATTAATATCTTTTTCCTATTTTCTGTCTTGGTCAATATTTCTATATAATCCTTATATACAATAATTTCTTCTATAAAGATTGCTATTTCCTCCTGCGATAAACATGATACCGAAGCGTTTATTTCATTCAGATTCTTAAGAACTTTTTTCTCCCTTGCCGCTCTGATTTCTTTCAACCTAGAGTTTAAATTCTCAAGCTCCTCTGTGAGTTTTCTTTTAGTCTGATACAAGCCTTCCAAGTGCTCCTTATATTGATTTTCATCCTGAACTCCTCTGGATACCAATATCATCCCTTTATTTAATAAATCACTAATCTTTAAATCAATTTCAGTTATGTGTTTTTCAGTCTTCTTGATTTTCGATGTAACGTCCTTAGGATTAATATACTGAGAAGCCTTCTGTGCAAGATCCAACTTTATTTGATCTTTTTTAGATAAGATTTTATTCACGATTTTAGCAATCTCTTCAAAGAGCAGTTCCTCTTTAAGTGTAGGACTGTCAGGACACATATTGACTCCATTATCCAAACGATTTATACAACGCCATACTGGCTGTTTCTTGCCGTCACGTTTCGTCCAGACAGCCCTTCTATAATAAGAGCCACAATCTGCACATATAATTCTGTTGGATAATGCATTCTGTGTGCTATACATTCCGCACTTATTCTTTTTTGGTATCTTACCTTTAGGATTCTGCTTCATAGATTCCTCAAACTCAATGATTTTTACTTTTGAATTTCTTCGTGCACGTTCAATCTGTGCTGCTTTAAATACTTCTTTTGATATAATTCCTTTATGGCTGTTTTCCACATAATACATTTTTCTCTGCCCTTTATTTTTTTGCCTTTTCTGATTCAAGCAATCTTGATTATAGGACAAACCTTGTATAGAATCTCCACAGTATTTGACATTCTGAAGCATTCTCTGAATGACTGCTTTTTTCCATACTTTCTTACCTAGTCTAGTAGGAACTCCTCTTCTTGTTAATTCATCAGCAATCGCTTGATCTGTAACTCCTGCTAAATACATATCGAACACTTCAATTACAATTTTTGCTTCTTCCTCATCAATATAATAGGTATCTCTTTTTGTTCGATATCCATATAGATTTCCTAAATAAGTCTTTCCTTTTTCAAATTGTCTTTCATACCCCCACCTCACTGATTCACTCTTATTCTGACTGCTTTCCTGAGCAATAGAAGACAGCATAGTCAGCACCATCTCACTAGCTGTTAGGCTATGCAGATTCTCTAGTTCAAAGAAGATATCAACACCTATTTCTTTTAACCTTCTGATCCATGATATAGAGTCTAGCGTATTTCTTGCAAAACGGGTTATACTTTTCGTGATGACCAGATCGACTTTACCATCTAGGCAGTCTTTCATGAGCCTCATGAAGTCTTCTCTTTTTTCTGTGCTTGTTCCTGTAATCCCTTCATCGGCATAAATATCGACAAGATCATAGCTCGGTTCCGAATCGATCTTGTTTTTATAAAATCTGCATTGAGATTCAAAACTCAGCTCTTGCTCATCACTTTCTGAACTTACTCTGCAATAGGCAGCAACTCTTTTCTTTACCGATTCCTGTTGTGCCACAGGCAGGAATTTCTTTCTGGCAGGTATGACCCTTACCTTCATCGGTTCTTCAGAATTTGCATTTACTAGTGCCTTCTGCTGTACATCCTGCTTCCTTAGAGTTATGCCCATATACGGTTCCTCCTTTCAAAACTGTAATGACATTTCAAGTGCATTAGTGAAAATACAGACAATGCCAGTATCGTACACTTCTATCTTCTCAATAATATCTTTGAAATTCCCTTCATGGATCTTCTTTCTTAATCGAACATTTTCATAAGCTTGGCAGTCTTTTATCTCAATAGATTCACTTATAAAACGCTTATATTCATCAATTGCAATCTTCTTATTTCTAAAAAAATTCTTTTCCTTTATCTGAAAGTATCGATAAGATGCTTCAGTGCTCCATCCATTGACATCCAGTTCATCTGTATTCACGAGTTTATCTAGAATCTGATTTATACAATCCATTAGCAAGTCCTCCTCTATTCGAATATCCTGCTTCTCATTAACATAAAATATCTCATTTTTTCTCTTTCCATCCTTATCACGTTTTCCTCGGTAAACCTTCCTTTTTAAAGGCTGATTGTCAATACCATAAAAAACCTTGTTTCTAAAAAACCTTTGAATATAGCACCCTTCTGAAACCCTTTGAGCATGAAGTGCTTTAGCTGTAATTTCCATCATATTTTTTCCTTTCTGACTTAATCATAAGGTCATTGTGTAATTGAAAATATATATGGTTTTGACCTATCATTACTTTCTGTACGATCTCATGAAATATAACTTCATCAAATGTATCTATTGAGGCGGAGTGCCTCAGCACATCAACAAGTCTCTGATTATTTCTGTATTCAGCACTTTCATATACCTGATTTAATACTTTTTTCTTTTCTAACTCATATAGTGATTTGTACATCTGTATCTCATTCAAATTTGAAATTTTCTCTATATCAGAAATCTTTCCTTCCAAATTTTCCTTCAACAGTCTCAGTTTTTCAGCTTTCAAATTATGAAGTTCTTTATCCAGCATCATCAGCTCTTTTTCTTTTTCATCGTCCATCAGCAACTTGACAATATTTCTCCCATAGGATTCTAATATATCTATGCTGTTTTTCAGTTTGTAATACAATTTGAGAAATGCCTCATCCAGTTCTTCCTTGGAAATCTGCTTATTCATACAAGAATCATGATCTACTAAATGCTTTTTACAACACCAGAACTCAACTCCCCGATAAGTTCTTCGCTTAAATTTTTCATGACATTCTGCACATTCAATTTTTGAAGTATATGGGTATCTTTTATTTGCAGATAACTGGTTGTCACTTAAGTTCTCTCTGTTTCTTTCCCATTTTGCATAGCTTGCTTCATAGAGTGATCTTTCTATGATCTTTGGAAAACTATCGTAAACATAGTATTGTGGAAGTTCCCCCTTGTTCATGACCAAGTGAAATGGAAATTCATCTGTTGTGAATTTCTTCTGTAGCAATTTATCCCCGCAATATCGTTCATTTATCAGCATCAGTACGATTCCTGACCTTGACCATGTTCTTCCACCAATCTTATTCTGACTAAAATAATTCGTGATAGCCACTGTCGACATATCCTGATTTACATACATATCAAACAGCAATCTTACAATCACTGCTTCACTTTCATTAATCAATATCTTCCCATCGATTCTGTAATAACCGTATGGCAGATGTGGCTGATTGTAGATACCTTTTTCTGCTCTCGTCCTGAATCCCCACCTTTGATTGTAGGAAATTGTTCTGGATTCTAATTCAGCACTCATCATATACGTACTGATAGAAGTTTCACTTACACTATCAGCTGTATCGATATGTTCTTCCTCAAAATAAATAGAGACACCTAGACATTTGAGTTCTCTCAATGTCTTCAGTGTCTCCGTAAAATTTCTTCCGAATCTTGCTATTGATTTTGTTATGATTCTATCAATCAGTCCATCACGACAATCCTGAATCATTTTCTTGAATCCATTACGCTTTTCGATAACAGTACCTGTGATACCTTCATCTGTGTAAACATCCACTATGATGGTATTTTGCAACTGATTGATATACTGGGAATAGTAGGCAACCTGACTGTTAAATGAATGGATCTGATCATCGCTTTTTGAACTAACTCTTGCATAAGCAGCAGTCTTTATTTTTTCTTCTCTTGATAATGGTTCAATAATACTGACCTTCTTATCCATGCGCTATCCCTCTTTTCACTACACACAATATCACAATTCATCGCATACATCTAGTAGAATGTCACCCATCTTGGCACTTTGATTTTACTGATTCATTTTTGTCAATTCATGTTTATAAACTGGATGGCAGAATGCTTCATATTCCTTCAAAATTTTATTGGCTACATTCAATGTCAGCTTCTTTCTTCGTGTCAATTCACATAAACAAATGTAAATGAAATAATAGTCTGTCTGATCCATAGTCGTCGTTCCTAACTCATGAACATTCCAGTAAAACACGATTTAGCAGTCATCTCCAGTTCTTCTCTTGCATCACAAGAAACCTTAATGCCTTTATCCTCTAATTGACGTAAAAAACGATCAAATCTAGGTGATTCATATTCATCAAAAATAAATACTTTATCCACATTGTGTTTTTCAATGATAGATTTAAACATCTTTTCTGCTTCTGGGATATACTCCTGCATCTGTACAACAGTAAAATTTCTATAACCAGATTCTGATACATGATATGTGAACTGCTCAATCTCTGAAGGATCTGCCTCCTTTGTGATGATCATTACACTATGATCATCAGCGTGTGCATGTATATTGCTTTTTACTTGATCCAAGTCCTCTTTCAGTTTCATCATTGTACTGATATCATTCATTATATTTTTGGACATAATATTTTTAATTTCCGCAATATCTATTTCAAGTGTAGCATCTATGATTTTTAAGTTATTTTCTTTTGCTATTTCAGACAACCTACCATCTGACAGAATTTCTTGAATAATAAATTCTGGACTTGTCACAATTATACAGTCTGCACCTATTCTCTTCATTGTTTCAATAAAAATCTCAGAATTATCAAATATCGTTCCTCTGGGATATTGTAATAGTCCTTGAATTTCGTAATGATTCTTTTCTGCCAGCTGATCCAATTCAACCTTTACCTTCGCCGTAATTTTATTTTCATCTTCCACCGCTACAAACGCTTTTTTCATATCTTACCTCTTTCTGTACCTGGTCTTATTTTGTTTTGTTTTGCTTATTGGTACAATGATGACGTCAGAATATCTGACGTCACGATCTATCAATAAACGTTTCCGTTTCATATCTATCTAGAAACAACATTTTTTCTATCCCTTGTTTTCTGGGCAAAATACAGCCTGTTCTGGCTAACAGCATACGAATCTCACGTTCTCTCCTTCAATCAAAGAGACGCCTCTTACAGGTGCGACGGTTTCATCACGCTCAACTGCTTCCGAGACGAAGTATCATTATGACCCATTGATATTATTGCAGATCAGCTGCCAAGCTGATTTTATGTTCGACTATATATCGCTCCACTACTCTATTCTTCATATCATGGCGTAGTCAACAGCGTGCTTAATCAAACAGGATAACGTACTGTATTTTGAGTATTCTATTGTCAAAGATCTGAGAGGCAACTCATTTCTTTCCCCTCACTTAATAACCAACAATAGAAACTCTTTTCTACAACCAAAATTTACAACTTTCCTTATTTTTCTTACTAAACTCACTTTATACGAGTTTGCTGGAACATGAATGCCATCAGATTCGCACTTAATGTCACATTCCGCCAGCAAATCAATTGCATTCAGATATACAGTTATCAAAGATCAAATTCACAACCAAAAGAACAAGAAAGATTTGATTTTCTTATATCCGTCACTAAGTGTTTCCCGTAGACTCTTAATGATTTTTTTCTTTCTCCTGTTTATCATCTGTTGAGAAACCTGATACCTTTTTGCTAATTCACTTTCTTTTTTATTCTCTATCAGCAATTGAGTAATTAGTTCTTTATCTGCATCATCCAAGGTATCTATAAGATTCATGATTGTGTTCATTAGATCTTTTCTGTAGATATCCTCCAGATAATTTTGATCTTCTCCATACATATCTAATAATGTATGTCCATTTAATTGATGCACATCATAACTCAACAAACCATTCTCTTGATCTTTTCTATTATCACGCAGCTGCTTTCTGTAAGAGTTGTAGCACGTATAATAGACATCTTTATTCACTTCAATAAAGGATCCATATACTCTAATAAAGTATCTTCGTGTGTTTGATTTATTGTCAAAATAATGATAGAAATCAGATTTTCTATAATCGTTCATCTTTCTTTACCTCCTTAGACTTCTTGCCTTCAAGTCCAGAAGGAGGTGCCCTAGAAAGATAAACGATATTTAAACACACAATAGTAAATAAACTAGATATTAGATTTCACTTAAATCAATAATCTCAACACCATACATTTCACAGAAGAGTTTAAACTCCATATACAGATCTTTAAAGATCAACAATCTTGTCCAATCATATAAAACCAGATAATCAATTTCTTTTCGCCTGATTATTGTCGCAATAGTAGAGATGTAATATTCCCTTGGACCTTTACCTAAGCCTACCTCCTTCGTAACTCCTACAACTTTCAAGTTTTCACTCTCACAATAGGACATCAACCTTTTTTCCTGATAATGCAACAAATAGCGATTTGATTCAGTTGATACTCTACAGTGAATCCATGCTCTACTCTGATTTTCCACAACTCGTTCCTCCTTTAGAAAAGATTTCCTTTCCTTCCTAAACCGAACGGTTAAAAATCTTTTGACAAAAAATTTTTTAATTTTTCTAAAATTTTCTTCTTTCTATAGTGGAGTTTTTGCTGGCTCATGTGTAATTCCTTTGCAATTTCTCGTTCTGTCATATCCTCAAAATAGATTGCAATGATAATCCTTTGTTCTTCCTCAGGCAATTTTAGAATTATTTGTTGTAATAATTGCTTTGTTTCTTTTTCTATTATTTTATCCATAGTATTCTTTTCAGGCTTATCAGGAATATAAGGATATAAATCATCTGCATTTTCATAATGGGTAATTTTATCAGTTTCTCTTATCTGATCTCTGTAGGCTTTTTGATAACTATTTTTGTAGACACTATATACACTCTTCGTAACTTCAACCCATTCATCATTGATTCTCAAGTAATATGTATCTTTGTTTTCTTCATGCAAAACCCAAAAATCATTTTTTCTGAAATCATTTAACATTTTTTCTCCTCCATGTTCTTTTCTTTTCAAAAAAGCTCATGAAGGAGGAGATCTGCACTTCTCTTCACCTATATAAAAACAAAAAAAGTCAATACAGTTCATAAGAAAAATATGAACGTATTTGACTTTTTGATTGCTTGACATAACCATACGGTCATTAAAATGACTATACATAAACTGCCATAGGAGATTTGAATATCTAAATTTCACTCATAAATCACCTGTTACGTAAAATTATCTTCTCTAGATCACATTACTTGATTATTTTTTTAGTTCACCAACAGTGCCTATATGTAATAGATATAACTAAAAAACTAAAGACACCCTTTATGCTTAACATGCATATATGAGTGCCTTGTCAAAAATCAATAATTACTTTATATAGTTAGTTCTCTAATAACTTCGTTCTCATTTTCAATATTTTTTATTTGTCATCTAATACGGAGAACTAATTATATTATATCTGCATACATTATCCTTCAAAATAATAATTACATAACAGGAATAATATCGACATAACAGGAATAAATGAATCACTATTTCCTATTGATATATTATTAATATAGTAGAGTAATCATGTTAATTATCATTTGACAATAACATAAAAAATAGCAGAAGTTTACTATTTACACCTCTGCTATCTCTGAATCATAAAGCCTAATGTTTTTTGTATTTCTTCAAAGATTTTGGAACTTTCTTTTCATAGAACCACCAAGAGCAACATGTGTTTGCGCTGTGAATAGCAAGTGTATCTGCTGCACCTTTTAAAGATTTAAGTAGTTTTTCCATTATTTTTACTCCTCTCTTTCATTATGCCAATACAAATTTCTTTTGTATTATAGCTAAAATTACTGATAAGCTATTGGTTATCATTCCTGCCGCCATAACAGTTGTTATATGTGTAATATCAAATAGACTTAGAACGAATAATACAAGAAATCCTACTAGATATAGCACAATTGATCGTTTTTTATGGTAGGTTTTTTCACTCTCAGATAATGGCTTGTTTTCATTCTCAACTGGTAGGTTTTCCATAAGCAGGCAAAACATTACAACGTTAACTAAAATCAAAAGATTTAATGATGTTGGTACTCTATTTAAAGCAAGAGGGATCAATACCGTAACCGCAAGGGAAAATAAGAAACATAGAAATCTTGATTCAGCATGGTATCCACCTGTACTACTTCTTAATATTAGAAAGCTTGTGCAAAACACCAGTATATCTAATGTAATCTTAAAATAAATACTTACAGTTAAAATAGCCAATGCTGTTACAGTATAATTCACTAACAAACTTAATCCATATTCAAATATTTCAGTATCCTGAATATCTATATTATTCTTTCTCATCAACATTTCTATTTTTTCACTCGTTTTCAATCTCTTCACCTACTTGCTACTTTAAATTCACACGTATTATCTCATAAATAAATAAAAATCACCTTATCTTATACATAACAGGTAATGAATTAACATAACAGGTTAAATATTTCATAGATATTCTATTTGATTGCTAATATTATATGAAAATGGCTGTATGCCATCACAATTCAATGTAATCATAAATCTGCTAAGAGACTAAAAAAGCATATAGATCATGCTATATGCTCTTTTCTCATTTCTATAAATTAATTAAACTACCACATGTCATCTGCTAAAGTAGACCATTGTAATTGAAAGTGAAAACCATTTTTTGTAGTATCTGTATTCAAATCCTCTTCATTAATCGCACAAAATGGACTTGTTTCTTTTCCATATGTCAAATATACTTCAATTAGACTTTGATCAGTAGCCGTGCCAAATGGTATTTCTGTATAAATATATACTGTTTTTTCTTCATTCGGTTTTATAATACCGTCTTCATCATTTCCTTCTACATGATAATTTGATGCTGGATAATAGCTCTCATCTACTTTAAAAACAGAGCCATCTTTACAATTTAAAAAATTTTTTATATTTATGCTGGAGGCACTTTGATTGTTCACTTTAGCTATAATACCTAATAACTCGCCATCTTTTTTAGGAAAAAGATTTTTATCATTTTCTATTCTAAGATGTCCTCCGTGTTCAGACGCTGAAATATTTATGGTGATATCTTTCATTATTTCAACATTTTTTGCTGTACTAACTTTTTTAAAAGCAATGTAATTCCCTAGTTCATTTTTATTTCCCTCAGAGTTATCATTAGAACAACCTCCAGTAAAACATAAAATAAATGAACAAATCAAAAACAAAATAAGTTTTTTCATATACATCCTCCTGATTAAGAACAATAAATTATTTAGTAAACTGAAATAATCAATGATAGGAAGCAAATAGCTTCCTATCACTTAATTTAAGCTGTAGCAAAAGCAACCCCACCTAATGTACTAAGAATAGGTTCTGCAAATTCAGCTAATTGTGTTGCATAAGCACCCACCTGTGCCACTAATACTGGAGCATAACCAGATAATGCAAATGCCATAGCGCCTATTATGTAGCAGTAAATAACTTGCGCACTTCTTCAATTTCTGAATAATTATGATTTTGAGTTCAACAATCCTCTTCAAACAATTGTACATCAAAATTCACTCCAGTAAACAATAGTTCCAAAGATATACTATTATCATTTAATTTCATATGATGATAATATCCTTTTTTTAAAGAATCTTTTACTGGAAATACCTTATCAAGATTATTTAAAAAACTATTATTTTCAATTTTTCCTGGATGTTTAACGATTTTGTATGCTTCAAGATAATTTTTTGACATATACGATAATTTCTGATTTTGTGTATTCAAACAAACTTCAAATTCTACATCTAGTTTCTCATTAGTGCCTAATCTAATCTTACTAATTTCAAAATTTGATATATTTGTTTTTATAGATTTAATATAACGGCTATTAATATCAAATTCTTCTCTTTCATCTTTATGAATAATTTCATAGTTATTAGTCTTAACTATAAAAATATCATTAATGCTAACAATTAACAATGTTATTTTTGGTATTTCAGTTTTCATTTCATAGATACCATAAATATTTGGATTTGGTTTTAAACCATACTTATTTGCATCAAAGAATTTTTCATCAAATACTTCAATATCCGTAAAATCATGCAATTTCAAATAGGTATAATGATGACCATCAGTGAATTCAATCATTATATTCTTATCCATATTAAAGTTCATGTAATCTAATTCAGTATCTAAAATTTTATTGAATGTCATAGTTCCCTCCATTATTTATACCTATATTTAATTCTTTTACCATTTGGCTTTTTAACCTCTACAGTTGGAGAACCCTCCGAACTATTCGGTCTTACATTAACTTCTGTACCATCAGGAAACTCTCCAACCCTTGTTCCATTAGGGTATTCCCTAACGTTATCCAAATCCAAATCATCAAAATCTTTATTTGCTTTATCCATACCTCCGCTTTTATCTTTGTTTGTTACTTTCCTTTGTTTATTTTTAGTGGTATCTATTGAGCCTTTATCCAACTCTCCTAATTTATCTTCTATTCTTTTTTTAATCTCATTTTCAGTTTGTGCTGCTTCTGCTTCTTGTGCAAGTTTTTTAGCATAAATATCTTTCACTTCTTGACATGCAACTTCTTTAAGGTATTGTTCCCTTGTCATAGTTATAGTTGGTCTTAATGTAGTACTTCCTGCCCATGAAGTAGAGCCACCAGAAATAGTTACAGTTTCATTATTAATTAGCGTATCTGCTATCATCTCATTTTTTTTACGTAGTCCATTTTCATAAGATTCTCTCAAAGAATCTCTATTATAGTAAATATATGCACCTACAGCTGAAACACCAGCAACTGCCCATGCTAACCATCCTGGTGGTGTCCATGATGTTACTACAGCCGCTGCTGCACCAACAGCTTCACCGACTTTCATCCAGAAATCAGGATCAAAAACATCACTAGATTTTCCTGTTTTATCAATAAATTTATAAGGATTATTATTAGTATAGATATATCTATTCTGACTTTCAATATCTTCTTTTTTACCTCTAAATCTATCAATTTGAATGAATCTACCGAGTTCTGGATTATAATATCTTGCTCTTAAATATATTAAGCCATTACCATCCAGTTCTTCTCCATTATAACCGAATCCCTCTTTCATGTCATTAGTTTTTCCAAAATCATCATATTCTAATTTGTTTTCAGTATTGGTTTTAACACCGAAGCTGATACTCAATGTGTTAGTACCTATTACAGAATTATTTAAACCATTCAGGTATGTTATGACAGATGTTTCATATGACATCTTTGGATCTCCACATTCTGTAAATAATCTTTCATCCATACCATAAATATGCTTTACATCACTATCAGACATTAGTATTTCACTGTTTTTTAATGATTTATCAATAACATAATTTCCATAAGTGGATGTACGATCATTTTCATCCATTTCTTCCATACCAACACAAGTGTTTTTATCAGCATGATATTTAGCCTGATAACGTAAAGCATCAAATGTATCTGTACTGTTTTTATCCTCCAATAGATCTTTTACTTCATCATAAGGAGTTTCCTCTAGATATTTGTACCATGCCTCAGCATCATAAGGATCATTTATATTTTTCACATAACTTGTTCGATCCCCTTGGGCATCGTATTCATACTCAAAACTTTGATCTTTACTATTAGATAACTTAATTAATTGATCAAATTCATCATATTCTAATGTTTCCTTTTTTCCACCAGCATATAGAATTTCTTTCATATTTCCATTTTTATTATAGTAAATATCTGTTAATCCATCCTGTGTCTTGATATTTGTTAACTGATTTCTCTCATTGTAATGATAAATTTTAAATTTTCCATCAGATGAAGTTTCTGTTTGATTACCATATAAATCATATCCATACTTAGTCTCAATTAGTTTTCCATCTATGAATTTATTAGAGGTTTTGATTTCTCCTACTTCATCAAACGCATAGGTATTTTCTTTACCGTCAATCACTTCTTTTATTATGTTTCCATCAGGATCATAAGAATACTCATACTTAATGAAATGTTTTCCATTATTTGTAAAATCGTATGATGTCACTTTATTCATTTCGTCATAAGTATATTTTTTAACAGTATTTTTGTTTTTTAACGATGTCGCATTACCTCTAACGTCAAATGTATATGAAGCAACTTCTTTATCATTTTCTTTTACTTTCGTTATCTTGTTGAAATCATTATAAGTATATGACACTTTCGTTTTATCAGGATATGTGATGGAAGTTCTATTGTTATAAATATCCCATCCATATGATACACTATTTCCTTTTGCATCAGTGCTTGTCACCATTCTGTTAAATTCATCATATTCAAATGACAGATTCTTTCCATTATAAGATGCAGATACCAGATTGTTATGATTATCATAACTGAATGTTCTGCTTCCTTCTTTTAATTTATTTCCAAGTAGATCAAATTCGTATGTAATTTCAGTTCCATCTGGTTTAACATAATTGGTTAAATTACCAAAATCGTCATACTCAAACATCTCTGTATAGCCATATTCATTGCTCTCTTCGACAATATTATTAGCAGAATCATATTTATATGTAGCTACTAAATCATTTATTCTTTTCTGCGTAAGATTATTATTCCCATCATATGTATAATTTATCACTCTGTTTAAAGGATTCTGTACTTTGACCATATTTCCTAAAGCATCAAATTCGTACTTAGTTTCGTTCCCTCTTGCCGTTACTTCACTAATTTTATTATTATTTGCATCGTATGCTAGTGTAGTCGTATTACCATAATAATCTTTCTGCTGAATCATATTACCAGTTTCATCATACTTCATAGTGTAAACAGTAAGATATTCTTCACTATCTCCTAAACTGCGTAATTGAATTGCTATAACCTTATTCACATCATTATATTCATATTTACTTTCAACACCATTCTCTTTATGATACAAAATATTACCAACTGCATCATAATTATTGCAAATAACTTCCTTATCATTGATTTCTTGACTAACCATATGATCTAAAATGTCATATTTAAGAATAGTAGTTTTTTTATCATTTTCTACTTTCTTTACTTCCCTATTCACTTTATCATAAGATAGAATAGTTATATAACCCTCATTATCAGTTTTAACCAAATTACCATATTTATCATACGTGTTCTTTGTTGTTTGATTAAGTGCATTTGATGTTTCAACTATCTGATTGAAATCATCCAAAGTGTTTTTAAGTGTTGTTTTTCCATTTACTTTTGTTTCAATAATCAAACCTATACTATTATAAATATTTATTGTTTCTTTTCTAGGTTCAGTTACTTTTACAACATTACCTAATAGATCATATTCTGTTTCCTTAATATTTCCATTTGGATCTGTTTCTTTGACAGCATTCCCATAGATATCATATTCATAAACTGTAGTGTATCCATTTTGATTTTTTATTTTGTTAGGAAGATTATCATTACCATAAGTAATTTTAATTGTTTTACCTAACTTATCAGTAATTTCATCTTGAAGAAGTTTATCATTATAATGATACTTTATTGAGAATCCACGTTCATCAACTTCTTCAATAACTTGGCCAAATGCATTATATTTAATTTGCTTAGATTGCCCATCTGCATTAATAACCTTGATCACATTTCCATGAACATCATATTCTGTTTTCGTAGTTTGACCATTCGCATTGATTACACTCACTTTTTGATTATTTGCATCATACTCATTTTTTGTTTCATTACCCATGAAATCTATAGAAAGTATCAAATTTTCATTTGCATCATATGTGAATTTCTGTTTTGCATCATAGAATGAATTACTCGTTTCAATCACATTACCGTTTGCGTCATATTTATTGGTAATTATCACATCTCTTGCATCTTTTGAAGTGATTCGGTTATTATTTAAGTCATAAGAATAGGTTGTTATATTTCCAAATTTGTCACTTTCTGTAATTAGATTACCATATGCATCAAAAGAATATTTTTCAGTTTCATTACTGAAATTCTTCACTTCTATTACATTGCTATTTATATCATAAATTTGGGTTTCTGTTCTTCCATATGCATCTATGGTCTTAATCATACGATTATATTCATCATATTCATAAGATATTTTCTTACCACCACTATCTTTCTGTTCTAAGATATTATCAAAACTATCATAAGTATATTCAGTAGTTAATGTAGTTATATTATTAATTTCTTTTATTTTTCTGCCATAATCATCATATTCGTAAGTATATTGCTCAGATGGCTTTTCAATCTTAACTAATTGACCATACTGATTATAAGTATTTTTTTCAATAGAAATATTGTTGATTTTTGTGTCAATAAGATTATTGTATTTATCATAAATAAACGTAGTAACAATTCCATCTGCTGTTGTAGTAGAAGTTCTTTTTCCATTTTTATTTTTATAGGTAGTAGCATAACCGTTCTTATCCACATCTTTAATTAATAATCCATTAATATCATAAATGTGTTTCTCACTATTACCTTTGGCATCTATAACTTCTATTTCATTTCCTAATCCATTAAAAATATGTACTGTCTTATTACCTAGTGGATCTATTTCCTGAGTTATGCGGTTCATAGAATCATAAGTAAATGATGTAATATTACCAAGTGCATCTTTTGATGTCAGTTGATTTCCGTAAACATCATATGTATATTCATTTACTCTTTCATCATCTACTGTCTTTATAAGAACTTGATTATTATCATCATAAGTGTAAACTGTGACAATACCTGTTTCACTTGTTTCCTTGCTAATTCTTCCAAACGTATCATATTCCGTTATTTTTACCCTGCCATATTGATCTGTTGCTTTCACTACTTTGTCGGCTACATATTCTTTTGTTTCTTGTTTTCCGTTAGGTAACGTTTTTTCTACTTCTTGTCCAAATTTATCATACTTATATGTTGTTACATTACCTAATTTATCTTCATTTTTGACCAGTAAACCATTCTCGTATGTATTTTTATTGATTTTTCCAAAGACATCTGTTTCTGTTAGTACATTGCCTAATGCATCATAAGTATAAACAGTTTTATTTCCGTAAATATCTGTTTCTTCAATCTTATTTCCTGCACTGTCATAGAGATACTTATGATAACTTCCATCAAAGTTCTTTTCTTCTATTATCCTGTTCTTACCATTATAAATTTTTGTAGCAGTCATATCGCCTTTTTGAGCTACAGTCTGATTTCCATTCTTATCATATGTATAAGTTGTCTTACCGCCTATTTTATCAATAAATTCAGTCATATGACCTTCATTATCATAAAGGTATTTCTCAGTTAGTCCATCAACATCAGTTTTTTCTAACACATTGCCTTGTTTATCATATACATAAGAGATACTTCTACCTTGATTATCATCCATATGGATCATTCTTCCCATGGCATCATAGGTATAGGTGATAATTAAACCTGTACTATGGGTTTCAACAGATACTTGATTATCCGAATATTCATATGTTTTCCAAGCTCCAGTTTCAGTAATTTCTTTAATTACATGATTTTTTTCATCATATGTATAAGTGATTGATGTTCCATCACCATTCTTCACATGAATCAGATTACTCTTTTGATCATATTGATAAGAACTTGTTCTTCCATATTTATCAGTTTTACTTATCATTCTATTTTCAGAATCATAGGTATAACTTTCTGTAGTGCCATCAAAATCTGTTTTCTTTATTAAATTTTTATTTTTGTCATAAGTAAAGTATGCAGTTTGCCCTAAAGCATTTGTTTCACTTGCTATCATACCATTCTCATAAGTATAAGACTTGCCAATTCCATCTGAATTAACAATACCAATAATTCTGTGTTCACTATCGAAAGTATAAGTTTCGCTAGTACCATCTGCATAGGTATATGTGTTTTTATTTGCACCATAAACAAATGAAGTTTCATTTCCGTTTCCATCAATTTGTTTGATTACCCTATCCTTGTCATCATATGTGTTGATAGCAGATTCGTTACCATTCTTGTCAATGATACTTGTCATTCTGCCTTTCTTATCATAATTATATTTTTCATTCAATCCTTTTGTATCAGTATATTCAATCAACCTTCTATGGGAATCATATACATACTGAACATTAGTGCCATCAGGTAAGGATATGGTTTTAACTAAATTCATTTTTGGATAATACTCAAATGCAATTTCCTTTTCTCCAAGCATTATGCTTTTTATTTTCCCATATTCATCGTAATTATAGAGAACCTTATATCCGTCTAACGTTTTTCTTTGCTGTAAAATACCATACTCATTAAAATATAACGTGTCTTTAGTTTCACTGTTGAATATTTCAATTCCATTATCTGTTTCTTTTACTGAATAAAAATCATCACTCTTATATCCGTCTTTTGATTTAACGAACTGAAATATCTTACCATCTCCTGCAAAATACAAGATATTATCATCTTTTGTATAAGAAACATACTGTTCCATATTAGAACTGAAACCGTTGCCGAATATTGAACTAGTTTTTTCTCCATAAGAGTTAAAAGTTCTTGTTATATTCAATTCTTCGAAATCTTGAACTGTTGCATCGATGCTTTGATGATAAAAATTTCCTGTCGTGGTATTGATTGGATCTCCCACTGTACATCCATAAGGACATTCAGGGCCACGATATTTATATTCAGATGTATATTCTTTAATTTTAACAGGAGGGGTAAATAATTCATCACTCAAGATTGGATTCTCATGAGGATAACGAATAAACAAAACATCTCCTTCTTTTATCTTCTTTTCGCTAGTATTATTATCTTTTAATATATCTTCAATAGAAACACCATAATGTGTAGATATTGTCTGCAGATTATCCCCTAGTTTTACTTCATAAAACAAGAAAGAGTCAGTTATCAGTTCTTTACTTTTTTCAGAATCCTTTGTTACATATACATGAAAATTATACAAAGTATCTTTTTTAGGAAAGAATGCATTTTCAAAATAATCAGATGTATAGTTGGCTTTATCATTTTCGTATTGCTGTACATCTTTCAATGGTTTAACTACAAAAATAGGATCAAGATAATATGCATCTGATTTTGTTTTTGATGAATTAACTTTCTTTTCTTTATCGTTCCCCTGCTGTTCATAGAGATCGAAGTTCACATCAGAATAAGGTTTAGCGCGGCCATCAATACTTATACCCATAAAGTTATTGAATCCTTTAGTATAAAATCTAAAATATTCTTCTAGATTATCTATGTCAGTATCAGGATCCACATCATAATCATCTCTGTATTCTACACGAACTCTAGGTCGATAACCAGTGGACTCGCTATGGAATGACAACAAATATTTGCTATCACTTTCATCTGCTGCGCGAAGCATAATAGAAGTTGCTGTACCTTTATACATTTTATTTGCTGCTTCTGTAATATCAAACATTTTATATGAAGTGCCTTTTAGATTTGTATTTGAAGATATCTTAGTTATATTTGTAGGTTGATTATTCCAATTCACATGATTTGTATCAACTTTTGTATTTGTATCATATACATCGATCTGATTGACTTCAAGATCACCATAATCAGAGAATTTATCCAATGTTAAATATGCATTTGTTATTATTTTATGATCTCCTATTTCAGGTATTGGAAATGTAAAAAACGCCCTAGCAATCGCAATAATTGAAGGATCTCCTAAGCCTGAAACCACACCGTCTTTATCGTATCCCACAAGAAGATGTTCATACATGCTTGTGATATTTGGTGAACCTGAACGTATATAGGATGAGTCAACCATCTGCTCTTTACTATCTTCAACCGAAGATAATAAACTGACAGGATAAGCTCTTTCCTTATCGTTCATAAATTCTTGATCAGCTGTGTATGTTACCAGATAGTCCCCATCTCCTTTATTTTCTAAATTAACAGAAACTTTCATAGATACATTACCAGAATTATCTTTAAGCACTGGAGCTTTTATAGTATAGTCCTTATTGCCCTCCGCATTTGTAAATCGAATGCTTTCCTCCTGCTTTTCTACATTCAAATCGGTATGTATCTGATAACTAAAAGACGTGTTATCTGCAGAATAAAACTGGATATTCTGAAACACATGATTACTTCTCACATCATATTGTACATCAACATTTTTGATAACTTGATTATATAAGATAGCATTTTCTTTAGCTGACATACCATCAGTATTTTTATCTGTAAGTTCAATCATGATATCATTATTAACATTCACTCCAGCATTATCAAAAGTAACTGGCATTACTCCATCGTCATTGCTATATTCTTTTTTAGCTGATCTAAACAGATCAGTTGATTGTTTTAATGTATCATCAATATCAATCCAATTACCATCGATTTTCTTATGCACAGGTTCAAAAAATTGTTCTGTTACATACGAACCATTAGAAAGTTTATAAGTTTTAGAATACTCCGTTCTCTTCGCTATTATTTCCTTTTGTGATTCGAATGAGGACTTTTCTTGTTGAATCGTTGGTTCCTTTAAACCTTGTTCTGTATCAGCAGATTGTTCATCTCCATTATCTTTTGCAATGTCTGAATTAAGCTCTTTGTTATACATATCACCATACTGAGCTTTATCTTTAATCAAACCTCTTTCATGTGCAATAACTTCAGTTAAACCGCCACTTAAGTTAATGCACATTGAGCCTGCCAATAAGCATAACAAAAGACGTTTACTCTTTTTATAAAAATTATTAGCTTTCACTTAATTCACCCCCATTATAAACAGAATAATAAACATTATGATATTTATTATAAGTTTCTTGTACCTTGTTGATATTCTCTTCACACATCTCAGAGTACATCAGTTTCAGATCCTTTATCAATTGACATTGTAACTTCATCAATTCATTTGTAAAATCATCTTGACTATCTTTATTGCATCGGTATTGTGCATCAAGCATTTCAATAAAATTTTCAACCTCCTGATACCACTGTCCATCGCACTGTGAACTGTTATTTAAGATTTTCAATAATATAAGCATATTAGATACAGGTGTCTTCTCTTTGTTAAAAGAACTTTTATCCATACCCGTCATACTGTAATAACCATTGTCTTGTTTCGCTTGTGTTGTGTCATTCTGCAAATAAATCACTGTACCGAGACTACCAGTTGCAATAACAGCACTAAGTGCTATTGCTATAGCCTTGTTTTCTATTAGTTTTCTCACAAACTATCCCTCCTTAATATGAGATAAATTTCTCAATGTAAGCATCTTATATTTATTGAATAACTTCAATATTCTCTTACATAACAGGTTTAGATTTAACATGAGTGGTTAAAAAAAGACAGAGTTAAGTTACCCTGTCTATCTTAAAGCGAATAGTTGTGATAAACAAATTTTTATCCTCTACATACTTAGAATCTACACTACCTTCATATTTTTTTACTGCATCCCTAATATTATTTAATCCATACCCGTGATACTCCTTTGATTTCGTTGTAGTAAAATCGCCATCTATATGATTAATGAATGAACAACTATTGATAAATCGCATAATATAGTAGCTTCCCACCTGTTTAAAAGTAATTTCAATTATTTTTTCATCACATCTTATACAACTTTCAATTGCATTATCTAATATGTTTCCATAAATCGTACTTAAATCCACACTCTTGATTTTTTGCAGATTTAAATTTTGTATATTTAATTGAACGTCTATATCATATTCGTTAATCTTATCATGATACGCTTCTATCATTAAATCAAGAATCTGATTTCCTGTTATTAACATTGTATTCATAGAATGGTATTTAAGTAAATCCTCAAGATATTTCTTTGCCTGATCATATTCATTATGCTGTAGATATCCATTTAGCAAATGTAAATGTTTCTTATAATCATGACGGCTTTTCTTAGATTCCTTTACTTTATCTTGTGTCATTTCAAAATAAATTTGATTTACTTTAGCATTATGCTGAAGATGCTCATTTTCTAATATAAGTTTATTCTCTTCTAATTTTTGCTTGAAGATATTACAAACTGTTATATTAGCAACCAGCAATACCAATTCTGATATAAAAAGGAATATGTTACTTTTTACTGTCATTCCAAACGGAAAATGCATACTGATTATAATCATAACGGTAGATAGTGGAAGCATTAACAGCATTACTACATCTTTCACTAAAATCACATTTTCTACTTTTGCTTCCAAAATTGTAATTATGGTATTACTAAGTATAAACAATAAAATTGAACTTAACATGGTGGCAAAAAGCAACAATAGTGTATGATCCATTACATATGATATATCATAGAGATCTGGTATCAAAACCTGCATCATGGAAAAAGCTAGTTCTTCTACAGATACGGATAGGCAAAGAAACATGCTTATAAGAAAAAGTTTAAGACTTTTCTTTCCAGTAAACATACATGTTAATAAACAACCATACAAAATCATTGAAGAAATGAAATTATAGATTGGATGATTCATCTCCATAACTAAAAATTTTACAATTTCAATAACTATAATACTGAAAACGAATGTGCTTCTTCTTTTATTCACTTTTAATAATTGGCTACAAAAGAATATGAAAATCATTATCTCTGCCAGATTAGCACATAATCTTATAATTATTGTCATAATAAACTATCCAAATATTCATAGAACGCATCAATGAATTCATTATAATAAATCCTCGAAATATGCAATCTATCTCCGTTTTTCAACAATATTTCATTCATTTCCTTTTCATCTATCCTATCTACATTGGATAGATTAACAATTATACTTTTATTACATTTTTTGAATTTAAAATCGGATAGTTTTTGTTTCCATTCCTTTAATTGTATTCTCGTAGTTATTTTCTTACTTTTTAGATAAATGATGCTTCTTCGTTCAAAAGATTCAATATAGTATATTCCGTGTATATTAATGTGTCGCAATACATGATTCTCATCTTGTATTGTAATCTCATTTTTTCTTAAATTTATCAATACTCGCTGAAGTTCCTTTAACAGTTTGTCCTGTTGCAAAGGCTTTGTAAGAAATGCAAATCCTGTTGAACAAGCATCAGGCGCATATTCGATATTAGATGAATAATAAATTATATACGTATTACTCGATCTTTGTATGATCTCTTCTGCAATATCTAATCCAAGCTTATCCGGCATAACGATATCTAATATCACAATTTGATATTTCTCGATTTCTTCAAGCAGCTTATCTGCTTTAGAAAACTTCTCAATTTCCATATCTATCGAAATAATATTACCTATATTTTTCAACATTTTATAGGCTTTTTCTAGATCAGAGTTGCAATCATCACATATTGCTACTTTCAAAATAAAGGCCACCCCCCAATCTTTATGCTTCTTGGTTTCTCCTATCTTTTTCAAAAAAGCTTAATGCTGCTTCCACTAAAATAATTACAAATCTTTTTTGCTCATCAGTGCAGTCTTGACATAATTGTATCATTTTATTTGTAAATTGATTCCTATATGAAACAACATTATCACTCAGGACCTCATCAACAGAAACATCTAAAACATTGCAAATTTCTACTAGCGTAGCTAACCCCACTTTCGATTTAGCTGTTTCAATATTACTTATATGTGAAGGCGCAGAATCAGTTAGATTGGCAACCTTCTCTTGAGTATATCCCTTGTTAACTCTCGCAATTTTGATTCTTTTACCAATTGCCTTATAATCTAAATCCAATGCGACACCTCCTTTCTTATATTTTACATTATGCACACTACCATTAACATAACCTATATAAATGATTTCATTCATATATATCATTTTTTATTCATTCTTAAAGTAATAATGATTAAATAATGATAATTTTAGAAACTCAAATATGACACATGGTCAAAATCAACATATAAAATCTTAAATGCAAAAAAAGGAACTATAAACAATGAAAGACAAAAAAAATCAGAATTATCCCTTTTCAAGATTCTTCTGACTTCTAACATATTTTATAAATACTTAAGTTCTATATAAAATGAATATTTAATTAAAATGTAAATTAGATATAATTTCAGTTGAAAGATTACGAATATCTAACAGCACATTTATCATTCATTAAGACCTACTCTTTTGAAGATTCATAGTTACTATTTCTATAAACTCTTCAATTGTTGGTTTTTTATACCCAAACATTTTCATAAATGAGGGATTGTTTGCACTGTAAGCTTTTTCTATTGCTTCCTCCATATATATTCTCACATCTTGCACTGTAATTCCTTCTTCTTCAGCAATTTCTTGTATTACTTTATCATACTTACCATCAAATTTCATAAACTCACCATCCTTTTTATTCATTATAAATTATAGTCTTCTAAAAGACAACGTAATAATTGATATTATCAAATATAATTTAAATGAAATTATTCATAGGTCTTCTTTTTATGAACAAACTATCAACCTGTGTAGTCTTTATAAAGACAACGTAAATAAAGGTGTTTTCAAATATAATTTATAGAACAGGAAGGAGTGGTATTTTTATGATAAGTTATAAACCTTTTTTCGAAACACTTAAGCGCAAGAATATCACTCAATATCAATTGATTAAGGATTATAATATTCGTACAAGTTTATTGGATAAATTACGTAATGATAAAAACATATATGTGAGTACGTTAAATGATCTATGTAATATGCTAGAATGTGATTTATCTGATATTATAGAATATACTCCAGATAAAAATTTAAGTAACCTTGACTAACAACTCTCATTACTTCAATAATGTTAAGTTCCTTTTTCATTAAAAAACTTGATATTTTTTCCTTCACCGCATATAATAAAGATGTACATGAAGGTTGCATAGAAATATGCACAGAAAAGGAAGGTATTGGCGTACCTTCCTTTTTATATGTATTCGTTCAGCATAATATCTATGTTATTTCTTCTTTAACTCTTTGATAATTAGAAGAATAACGATTAACGTTAATGCTTCTGCGTACATTACAAAGGTTACATAGAGATATGCTTACTAAAATACATTCTGCCATTTTAAACCTATCGGTGGTTGAATACTGAGGCATAATACACCTCCACCACTTTCGTGGTGACTGTATTATATCATATAATGCTAAATGATAAAGGAATTATATTCATACATTTGCTGATGTATCTAATAAACCATTTGAGAAACAAAACCATCTTTTGCTACAAATAACGCAGTCAAATTCAATCGTTCTATAACTTCTTCAGATATTGATTTCCAAAAATCATGCTCATCCTTCGTACTTTTGAATATGATAGAGCATTTATAGAAATTTTCATCTATCATATTTATCGATGATAAAAATCTTTCACTAGCTGATTCATTATTGTATTTTGGTATTATCCACAATCCATATGGATCTTTTATTAAATACTTATTATCCAGTTCTTCATATTTGATCTTTTCTTTTCTCATCCAATTTTCAACAGACAAATTTATTTCATTAGTTATCCCATTTGAAGGAACATCAATTTTATTTCTATTCTTTGATCCAACAGGTCTTCCTCTTTTGCGAACAGTATGTAGGCTTTGTCTTTTTGACATATCTAAAATATTGTATTTGATTGTTAGTGCTGCTGATACTCCTGACTTGTTCTCCCTATCATATATAATTTGATCTCCTTCAAGCATACACTGTTTCATTGCAGAGCAACATTGTATTAGCGTTGGTGATCCTTTAGTTCCACACTTTGCATGCAGTTCTCCTGCTTTTAAAATTAAATATGATTCGTTTTTTTCTAACATTTCTTGCTTCTGTCTGTTGATTTCTAAAATATAGTCTTTTACTTTAATTCCCATGATATCCTCCAAGTATCTTACCCAATATAACAGTTATTTGAATATACAATATATATTAAAATTTACATAATAGCAATATCTTATTGTATAAATCCATTCATACTTCACATGTTTTAATGATTTCATGCCTCCTTTTAGATCTCTCTCAATTTAATCTGAACGATTTATTCCTTATTGACAAAATAACTTCATATGTATTCTCATGATTTCTTCTCTGTAAGAATACCTTAGATAATTCATTACAGATATGACACTGTGACAGTATCCATATGACACCATATATCGAGTCTTATCCCACTACCCATAATCAATTTAAAAAATACATATTGCTAGTAAAACCATTATTTTCTCTCTGCCTTGGTATTCGTAGAATATATCCATGTGATACAAGAACATTTAACTGCCTCCTAACGGTCCTTTCTGATAATTTAGAATCATGTGCAATCGTTCTTACCGAAGGAAAACAGCACCACGTTGTCCGATTAGCATACTGCAACAATACTTTATACACATTTACTGCATTTGCTGGAAGATCAGACGAACAGATTTTGCGATAGAAGTACATATAGTCCTTATCCAACTTTTACACTTCCCTTCATGATCTTCTCTTTGATTTTTTCTATATTGGCTTCATCCATACTTGATGGTTTTCCATATGTTCGTCTGATTATATCTTCCAACTGCATCACATTTGCATATTCTACTGTTCTTAATGATCTTTCATCATTCTTATATACCTTATTCAGTTGAATTCCCCACTTACTGAACAGTTTCAGCTTTGTTAAGATAGGGTGCGTTCCAGTTTTCATTAACACGAATGTTCCTTTCGGTAATGCCTTAAGCTCATCAGTTGTTAATAGATTACGCTGGATCATCTGCAAGGATTGAGAAGGATCATTCTTGCCTTTACTGACAGATCCGCTCAATACTGTTTTATAGCCTAGATTTTCACTCATGATCTTTGCTGTTTCACTGTTAGGTGCAAAGCCCCCAAATAAAGTGTCCTGACAATTATCCGTAATAATAGCAGCACCTTCCTTGCCATAGTTTTTCTCTAACTGTGCCAATGACTGAATAATGGCCACTATACTGACACCACGTGATCTACTAGCACTGAACATCATTTCTGCGGACTGTATCTTTGGAATCGTTCCTATCTCATCCAGAAACATAATGACCTTATTTGGTAATCTTCCACCTTGCTCATCTGCAAACGCTAAGATCTCACGATAATATTCCTGAATAAACAAAGAAATCAAAAAATGCTTTGTATTATCCTCTTCTGGCATGACCAGAAATATAGCAGACTTTTCTGAACAGAATTTCTCTATATCGATAGCCGTTTCAAAGCATAGGATCTGTTCAATTTCAGAATCGATGAATGCATTGAGCCTTGAAAGGACTGTTGATAGCACTGACTGCATCGCCTGTTCCCCTGTATTTAATGCCGAGCCTGCAAACCATTTTGCTTTATGGTCTTCTGGCAATAGATCCAGTAATAATTGAAATCGTGTTTTACCCTTTACTGGTGATGGCTGCAATAAATCCTGAACCATCTTAAACACACTAACGATATGCCTTTGATTATGTGGGCAAAGTTCTGCAACGATCAGAATGACAGATGTCAGCAAACCTTCAGCTGAATCATAAAAAAAGCTATTCTGCCCATAACTTGAGGTATCCCCATCTGAGAAGATGATCGTTTTTGCTATGATCTTAGCATACTTCTCTGTTTTTGCCTTAATCGCAATATTTGTCTTATCTTGCTTGTAAAGATCCATATACTTATTTACTAAATGAAGCATATTGTTTCCATCAGATGACATGGGATTTCTTAAATCAATCACAGCGATATGATAGCCATAATAATCTCTGGCTATTGCTCCATAATTTCGATATAAATCTCCCTTTGTATCTGTCGTAATGAAACTAACACCTGAAGCACAAGCATATTCCAAGTTAGGGTATAAAAAATATGCTGTCTTACCTACACCAGCAGCTCCGATCATCATCAGATGGACATCATCAACATCAACATATGCATGTACCCCATGACGAAAATCTCTTGTTCCTACGATCATTCCCTGATACTTTGGAAGATCTTTTCCTTCTCTCCATTTATTAGGTGTGTAGTTGATGCATTTATATGCGCACTGGATTTCTTTTGTTGTTGCAAATCTTGCAGTCCCATGTTGACCATCCCCAACTGTTTTTGATTTGATATGATTCAGATTGTAATTATTTCCAAAATAAACGGCAATTCCTATAATACAAAAAAATAAGCATCCTAATAAAATAAATGTTAATTTAGGTTCCATATGTCCTCCTATATAAAAAAGGAGGCAGACGTTTCTTCATCTGCCTTAGCCTTTCTTCAAATCATTTGCTGATTCATTTCTATTTGATCCATCTCGTTTACATCCACCGGTTCAACATAATCCACAAGAATATTCAATGCTTCTTCATAGCTGCCTGATTTAGTGACTCTCTCAAACATCTCTTCTGCTTCTTTATCCATACCAACTTCCTTGAGAGATTTAGTAGCAATTCCCATAAGATTAAAAATATTGCCATTTGATCCAACTAATGGTGATTGTGGTTTCATCTTTTTACCTACTTGATTATCTTCCTTTATTTCTTTCTGCTGTATTTTATTGAGCTGCTGCTGGCTATCAGTTATCATCATAAACGACTCATTGGCAAGCTTACGATACGCATTCGCAAGTTCAGTTTTTGATCCCTGATTATTCATTACCAGCTTTACAGATTGAAATGCTTTTTTGATTGATTCGATCCTGTTCTTTAAGCTTCCTTTATCCTTATATGAGCGATAGTCATCCTGTAAATAATCATAGACAGCACTGTTTTCATGAAATGCTGTATCTGGATAGAGACATTGATGTTCTAAACGAATTGCACAATCTGTAATGGTCTGAAAATCTTCTTTCAATTTCTTGCAGTCATTCTGACCTTCATGATTTAATCCATAATACATATTGGTGAACGCTTTGGATAAGTCTTTATGCTGGATCATTTGAGATGGTGCAGCAGATTTCTTTAATTCTCTAATCATCTCACTTGCAAGCTGAAACTTAGGATTATCGACACCTTTCTGCGGTGTAAGTCCATGTGCTGCCTTCAGATCTTCATTGAAATCCTTATACTTAGGCACAGCGATGGCAATCATCTGATAACCCAATTCATTTAAATGATCGCTCATCCGCTCTACTCCTTCACTACCTGCTATATCATGGTCAGCACATAGTATTACAGACTGCAGATTTGGGTTTTCTTCCAACATGGTTTCCATTGATTGCATCCCTAAGCCGCAAAGTGCAACATAACTATGCTGCTGCCAGTTGTCTTTATGTAGGGAGATATAAGAAAGCATATCAATCGGAGCCTCAAAAACATATAGACTTTCATCGGTTCCTCTGTAATTGAAACTGTAGCATGGATCGGATCCTTCTACATTACCACGATAGCTTCTTTCTCCTTTTGTATATGTACTTTTCTTATGTGCATGTCTGGCAATTCCTTCTTCATCTGCACCTACAAAAACAGCATTATGATATTTTGAGTCTTCATAGATCAAACCTTGCTGAACAAAGAAATCTACAACTTCCTTATTGATATACCTAGTTTTCAACAAATAGGCATATGCTTTTTTCATATCTGGATTATTGGGCGGTAGTTTAAATGGTTTGACTTCTTTATTCTCTTGATGCTCTTCCTTGATCTGAGATCCTGTATCATTTGCATAAGATAAAAGAAGTTCCATGGCATCTGGATATTTATAGCCATAGAACTCCTCTAAAAATTTAAGTGGATACCCTCCCTCCTGTGTTTTATGTTTAAACCATTTATTGTCCCTAATCGTCACACTGGTATATCTCTGCCATCTAAATTCTCTACCGGATTTAATTAAAGTTTCTCCATTCGCTCTTAAATAATCAACTAAGTTGATACTATTGGCCAGTGCTATCTGCTGATCTGAATATTTTCTATATTCTGCCATATTTATTACCTTTTCCTTTCACATGCTCTATTTTTAAATGTATTTTTTTTGACCGCCTTTGATTTGGCCTTGACCAGACCGAGATTCTTTATTTTGTGTAGATCATATTTCTTATGTTTCATACATTCACTCCTATCTCATATTGATTTCATGATCTTTGGCATTATGTCCCTGTGCTATCTTCTTTTCCTTTATCTTTTTAGCAAGTTTTTTATCCACACCTGCAAGAGGGGACTTGCTGTTATCAGGAACTGTTTTTGTAAAAATCCTTGATATATGATGAAGCAGCCTTGTAGTCATCAATACCAGTGGCTGATGATGATAATCATCCATATGCTCCAACAGATACATGGCATATGTATTTCCTTGGATTGCTGCTTGTTCTAAATAACTTTTCGCCTTCTCCTTATCTTGTTCCACCTCTTTCCCAAACAAAAAAAGTTTGCCTAACATATATTGGGCAAACGAATTATTCTTATCACTGGCCATTTGTAGGTAGCTTATTGCTGCATCTACATTCTTTTCAACATGCTCACCTTTTAAATAGATATTGCCGAGCATTATCTGAGCATATTCATTTCCAAGTGAAGAGGCATTCTGTAGATATGAAATACCTTTATCAGGATCCATATAATTAATATCATTTAAGAAAACTTTAGCCAATGCATACATGGCATAGCTGTTTTTTTGTTCTGCACTGAGTGTCAGATAATGTACTGCCTTTTTCTTATCCTGTTCTACCAGTATCCCTTTTAAATACTCCTTTCCAAGTAAGTATAGTGCCTGTGGATTCTCTGATTCTTCTAGCCATTTGATTGCCTGAGGAATATTGGCATAATCATATTCTTTCAAATAGATCGTTGCAAGAAGATATTTTGCATTCTTATTGTCGAAAGATATTGCTTTTTCCAGATATTTCTTAGCACTTTCTGTATCTTTTTCTACCCCCTTCCCATAATAGTTCATCTCTCCAAGACGATAAAGCAGGTTATCATCTTCGCTATTTTTTAGCATTCCTTCAAACTTACGATAGGCTATCTCATAATTAAGATTCGCCTGTTTCTCATCTTTTGGTACTGCAGTTCCGCGGTCGTAATAAGTTCCTACTTCATAATTGGCGAATGCATTTCCTTTGGTAGCTGATTTATCAAAGTATTCGAATGCTGTTTTATCTGACTGTTCTACATAATAACCTCTTTGATACATCCTGCCTAGACAATACATTGCATATTCACTGTCACTTTGGCTAAAGTGATGATACGCTTTTTCATAATCCTGTTCACAGCCTTTTCCATAGTAATAAAACTTTCCTGTTTTATATTGGAGATAGGACTGTATAAAATCGTTCTTATCTGTACTCAAGATTTCTAACGATCCTTGCAACGCCTCTTTGTATAGATCATAAGATTCAGGATTTTCTTTATTCTCTATTTCTAATACTTTTGCAAGCAATTCATAGCCTAGTATGTTATGTTGATCACACTCTTCTTTAAGGAGGGATTTTGCCTGTTCGATGTCTTGCTGCACATCATCAGAACCATAGAACAGCTTACAAGCCATCTTATAATTTTTGCTCCATTCTAGACGATATCTTGCTGATAGATTTGTTGTAAGATTCTGAGGTATATCATCCACTTTTTCACTTTCAACATCCTCAACCACTATATCTAATTCAGGCACCTGAAGTGAGGGAAGCTGTTCATCATAAGTTACTGCGTTTACATCATAGTTCATTACCTCCTTTAAGATCATATTCTTGATGCTCTTGAATTCTTTCTGTTCAAGCAAGGGGAGTTGTTCTTGTAATGATCCATTGTAGGTTTCAAATACACTTTGCCTATACAAATTCCATTGCTCATAAAGTTTCTGAACATGCTCTTCTTTTTCTAGTTCACGCACGATGTCATTGACAAGCTGCTTAGATTCTTTTGGTATATAGGCAAACATCAGCCTACCTTGATAATCTTTTAATGATTCCTTTAGGGCAAGAAATTTCTCTATGATGATACCATTTTCCAGATGGTCTTTTTGTCCTATTTCTTTCAAAAGTTCCTGTACAGTTTTCTGACTGTAATTCTTTAATTCATCTCTGGCTTCTGTTTGATTTTTATAAATATTCATGAGATCCTGATGAAATATCTCACTTGCAAACATCTTCCTTATTTTTTTGATACCTTGGTTAGTGACGAACCCTTGTCTTGGCTCCTTTGAATATACGACCATATGAATGTGTGGGTGGTGCCCTTCATTATGAAATGCCGCATACCATTGCAAATTATTAGAATCAATACGCATAGCTTCCGCAAGTTCATTCCTCTTGGCACGACAGAGATCCACCCATCCCTGTGCATGATCGTAACCAAGACGAGAAGCATCTTCCCGTTTCAAGGAAATAATATGTGTCCAAACTGTTCCTTCATGTTTACCTACTTCTTGAACTACCTGAGATAAGTCAATTTTCTTTCCACTGTCGCTGAACAATCCATGTTCTCCCAAGCGTTCCACTCTTGGGCGATTTGCAATATAGTCGACATAGTTTTCTTTGGTAGCTATATCAGTAAGATTTTGATCCATAACAGCTGAAATAAATTCACTGGCATTCCTACGTGTAGGTTCATTTATATAATCTTCATATTCAAAGATTGTCTTGCTGTCAGGATAATCTTTCAAAAGATTTTCTATCAGTTCCTGCTGTTTCTTTGTCACCGGTTTATCTCCATGACTCATCTGAAACTTTTCGACACCATCTCTTGTAGCGATATAATTTAAATAATACTCTTTATGTCTTTGATTTTTTAAATACTTTGTTTTAACGATAATTTTTGGTATGCTATCACTCCTCAACTGATGAAATTAAAAGAAAAGCAGATACATTGATCTGCATTTCCATAATACTTGCATATTTGTCAGCTATTCTTCATCATTTAATTCTTTTGCCAATCGCATTCCCATTTTAAATCCCTGTTTAAAATATGCAGCAAGTTCCAAATTCATTTTAGTGAAGCATGCATGTTCTAACTCTGCTAATTGTTCCTCAAGCAATGTAGTATCATTTTCATTATGCGTCTTTAATATATTCTCATGTAATATATCAATATCATTTGCTGCGTTTCGTAATTCCTCTCCTTGCAAAAATGATTTCGGCATTTCTACACCATAAGTTTGAAGAACATCAATAACTGATAACTTCATAATTCATCCAGTTCTTCACGAAGCTGTAAGCCAAATTTGATACCTTTTTTGAAACATTGAATAAGTTCTTCCGTAGTGAAATTGAACCATGCATTCTTCCATTCATCAGATAATGTTTCTGCATCTTCAACTCCATTTTTCTTTAGTTCATCAACGATTTTCTGATTGATTGCTAATGCTTTCCCAAGTGCCTCCTGATACTGTTTGTCTGTTGGAGTTTTCATCGATTCCGCACAGTATTGTCCATGATAAAGTTGACTCAATAATCTCTCCATGAGTATTGCCTCCTTTCAGCAACACACAGTATCACAGACCTTTTGATTTATCTAGCATTAGTTCTATGTATTTTGATATTTATACACTTCTTCAAAATTGATCTTTCCTAATGTTCCTTTCACATCTTTAATACATTTCGCTCTCAGTTTGCGTAAAGTCGTTTCATCAATTTCTGCGGTAGCGGATAATACATTCATCATCATTGCGAGTTCCACTGCATTTTTGAACAGGACTCTTGCAATGCGATCTTCGCTTGTTTTAACGATACCATTTAATGCCGATGATAAAGCAATGGGAAGATACTCGTTCTCTTGCGAACGAGTATACCCATCATAAAACTTGATTGCTTTTTCAATCAGTTCACTCCTGCTTCTACAGTTATTTCTTTCTGTTATGCTGTCAAGAGAATCAAATATTTCTGGACTTAACCATATCGTTGTTCTTTGTTTATTGGTTGTCATCTTCACTTCCTCTCCTTTCCTTAAAATCATTTTCTTATGCATGTACATTCAGATGATAATTTATGCTCAGAAAAACTGCTTGAAAATTGCCTCAAGGACATCTACTACGATACTGTTCCCTGCCTGTTTATAAAGCTGTGTTTTACTACTTACTTTAGCCGCTTTTTCATAATCCTCATCATTGAAGCCCATCAGCCGCCAGTATTCCAATGCGGTTAATGTTCTTACATAAAATGCTCTGCCATCATTCATCTTAGATACAACTGCTACATCATGACTGGCTGTTTTAAGTGTCTGAATCATCCCTTTCTGTACGACACCTCTTTTCTGATGTGGACGATCAATATAAACTCCATCTCCATCTTCAGCTATTGCATAACCTTTTTTCGTATTTTCTTTCATTGCTATACACTCAACAATACTTCTTGTTTTTGATGCCAAGATCATTGGCACGATGCCATATAGAATATGTTCATTTTCTAACTTCATTTCAGAGTCAATTTCACCATATATTCTTTCTGGCTTTGTAGTTAAGGTGCTGCAGAGTTTGCTTATATCCATGATCCTTCTATGCTGATCGAACTTTCCGCTCAATACTTTTACAAGCTGTTCTCTATTCAAAAAATAACTTTCATCAACAGTGTCTTCTAACATATCTTTCAGGCATAGTTCTAAAGGTTTCGGCTCTGGAAACTTATAGAAGTAATCCCCCAGTATCGACACCATATATGCTCGGTTTCTTGTCTGAGGAATACCATAGTCTTTCGCATTCAGACACTCTATGTAGTTGCTGTAACCAAGACTTTCAAGGACAGATTGCCATTGCAAAAAATCCTTGATATTTTTTTTACCAACCACATCTGGGACATTCTCCATCAAAAGAATCTGAGGTAATTCCACACATTCTTTCAGTAGTCTTTCGACCTCCCAAAGCAGGCCTGATCTAGTTCCGCTACCTTTGCCCATACCCAAACCTTTTCCTGATTTAGAAAGATCCTGACAAGGGAATGAATAGGTCACAATATATTCATATTGATCTCTATTTACTATATGCAGATCATCAGCGGTAATCTTGGTGATGTCTGAAACATTGAAATCAGTATTGTGAATCTCATTGTAACTGTCGACAGCATGTTGATCTACTTCAATGACACGATAATTTTCATATCGTACATGCAGTCTTTTCAAAGCTGCTGCCTGTGCACCGATACCTGCAAATAATTCTATCAAACGGATAGGTTTTGTAATCTTATAAGGTTTCTTTATTAATTCAAATAGATTTAATTGATTCATTTTTTAACCAACGAATCAATGCATGCATCATTTAACTAGTATTATATCTTTCCTTTCTGATATTTCGTTAACATCCCTTCCCTGTTACCAGATGAAAAGACAATGAAATGATGCATATCCTTTGAAAACGCCATAACTAACGACCTTAGAAATATCGAATACTTGGTCTATATTTTGCTTAATCATCAAGACCAACGCCACACTTGACTTCTCATGGACTGTTACGACGCTTTTCAATTTTTTAAGAAAGCCTTATAACAGTGGGCATTGCCCGCTGTTGTCTGACGTATCGGCGACATCAGACGCCGATACTTTAACCTGCAAAGCTAACCTATCCTCAAATTTATGACTAAATTTCCATTTGCAAGTCTATCTATTTATAATCTCTACGATTCGCTTCACCTCCTTGTTTATGTGACGATAGGCATTATTACCCTATTTCATTTACAAAACCGCACACAAGGCTCACAAATCGCCGACAGGGTGATACATATTAGTTTCAGGATCCTCAATTCATCTTCATGCCAATTTCGTTATGAACGGATTGTTCCAGATTTTGCTCATTCATCATCATTTCCCTTAATCGTTCAGCATTGTTTACAAGATTTTGATATTCATGCAACTCTTTTAAGGTGTATGAGCCTTTCGCTATCTTTTGTTCATGCTGCTTTAATGATTCACTAAGCCATTTTTCAACATTATTGAATGTTTCCCAGTATATTTCGTTGTCACTGATATCCCTGAAATCTGTCTTACATTGAAACACAGTACCATCCTTACAAGTAATATCAACAACCTCTTCATATCTATCGTTCACGTATTCATCTGACATTTCTGCCACTTCAAAACCTGCATTACGTTCGATAATTGCGTGCCACAATTGTCCCATCCTTTGTGCTACGATGATCACCTTTTGAGCCATGCATTCCACCTTCTTTCTTTAATCTCTCTCATTCATCATGTTCCATTTCTTCAATGAAATTACGTACTTCTGGCTTGACGATTTTCTTATATAACTGATCCAATAAGCAATTCATTTCATTGTCTAATGTCGTATCTTTTTTTGCTAACACAGAATTTAATGCTCTGATACGTGCAGCAGGATACTTTAATTTTATTTCTGTCATCTTTAACATAACTCATTTCCTCCTTCACAGATGATATAAAAAATCTTATTCAAATCCATAAATCTTGTAGCAAATTTCTGGAATATCTTCCTGTTTCAGATCTTCGATTTGTCCGAATCTTTCCATATACAATGCAATATCCTCTTCACTTAACGAACAGAAATCTTCACTACCATCCGATCCGACAATCAAAAACGTACCTACCAGAACATCATTACCGAAACGACGATTTGCTTCTAGACCGATATACTTTCCTTCCTCATTACAGATCAAATCAGCAGTATCGCTTAATTCTACGAGTTCGATTTCTCCTTGAACGATTTCTCGTTTTGCATCAAGTGTGTTCTCTATGACTTCGACTCGTGGTTTTTTCTGCGGTTCTACGACTAACACTTTGATTTTTTCTTCCTTCACGTGATGAAGATCGTAGATATCTTCAATCAAGTTTGCTAATTGATTTTGCTTGATGAAAGCTTTTGTGTTTGGCATGAATGCTGTGTATCTAGCATAACTCGCCCCTGAAGAATCTACCAGAATACCATGCTCATGAGCATTACCGATCACTAGCAAACAATGACGTAGATCATCAGAATCTTTATACATCAGCTCTCTATTTTCCTTTAGAAATCCGTATTCAGAGAGTAGATGTCCAGCAAAATGATTGAAATCATCATGATTCAATTCGATGATTTTTTCAATCCTGCAACGCTGAGAATTGATTTCAGTATCCTTGCATGAAAACACCGCATCAGTATATTGCTGTTCTTCTCTTATTCCATAACGAAAATGTTTCTGTAAGTCTTCGACATATGGTATATAGCAATAATTCTCTACCGTATTTCTTCCATCTATTTGGATGATCATTGCATCTGGATCCTTGCTTCCCTTAATTAACAGATATTGTATGGAATGACCATTCTGGGATAATATCTCTCGATTATCTCTGATAAAATTGTAATTTTCATTCAAATGTTCTTTGAAATAATGGTAATCCTCATCAGATAAAGTAATAACATTATCTATTACGATGTTATTCAAGGACAGCCTTTCTTTTGCACTGCTTAACTTGAAATTCATGCTGTGCGCTGTAACTTTTTCTTTATCATATTCCATATATGTTTCCATGATATGAAATTCATCTTCTCCTTCTATGAGGCCTAATCCTCTGCCATTGTCCCAAAGCATATGGATCGTACCTGCATCATCAACATGTAGCACCGTGCCCAATGTACCATCCGGAACAGCTTGCATATCCTCCATGTGCTTCAACTCGATTCTTGTTCCTACAGGATATTTTTTTCTGAGTTTTTCTGTTTCTTTTTGTGTCATGATTTTAACTTCATCTCTTTTCTATTCAAATTTCATTTCTTGTTTACATACGATTTCTTCTGGTTCTTCATTTAACACCTGTGCAAATGTTTCATTTATACGTTTAAAATTATTTTGAACATTGCTGATTTCCTGTTTCTTGATGCTTATCTTATTTTCCAGTTCTGCAATTTCATCTTGTAATTGCTTGATGGTATTCTCTTCGATTTTTGAAAGATCAGACATTCTCTCAAATTCAATCTTATTTGGGTAATATCGCTTTCCAAAATCTGAATGTTCAAATACTAAGTCACCATCTTGGATAATTGTGATCGTTTCATAAAATGGAGAGCCATGATAAGACATATCCTTTCCCTGACGTTGTTCAACGATATTACCGATATGAAACTCTGCATTTTCCTTTTTTAATGCTTCTATAACATTCTTCATACGTTTCTCAACATAGATCACTTTTTCTAAATCAACCTTAAACTCATCTTCACTAGGATCGATTGCCATAGGCATACCATTCTCCCAATCCATGTGTATCATTCCTCCATCATCTACAAAATCAACAACACCATGTGTACCTTTAGGAACTGGATGATCATCACACATATGAAGCATAGTGATTTTTGTTCCACTTGGATATATTTGTTTCAGGTGCTCTATTTCTGCTTTTGTTCTAAACACTAAGATCACGACCAATCTGCATATCTTCTTCAAGTTCTTCTTCTCTTACACACTTTAGAAACTCATCGTTTTGTACAACGACTTCTTGTCCAAAGACCTGTTTCATAAATCTCTTCACTTTCGGTAAAGGATCAGGGAAATAGCCTTCCTCTTCCCTGAGTTTACACAATTCATTGGCAATATAATTGGCATCTTGCATTGTTTCATTTGTTCTTGAACCCCATGATATTTCTGGCCATATTCGATCAATATAGGTACCGCATGTATTCAATAATGTATCTCCATCTTCATTCCTTACGATGATTACATTTGCATATCGTCCTACATTTTGGATGAAATTGTTGATATCCTTTAGATAAAGATGACATCCAACATCGTAGTTATTTACAACGAATCCTGTATAATGTGTTTTCAAATATCTATCCAGCCATTTAAAATCTTCTTCCATATCTTTTATCCTTTCTTCTTATCTGTCCTTCATAATATTAAGACGACAGTAAAGATTCCAATACGATACAGTATTCATAGAAACATTGTTATCTCCTGCATTTTCATGGATCCATACTGCTTCTCCCTTATCATTTTTGCCTGCGTAGATTCCAACATGTGTGGATGTACCTCCTTCCATTAAAAACGCAAGATCTCCTGGTTTTAACTCACTTGGGCTGATTTTCACACATTGTGCTATCTGACCTGTAGTATTCGTATTGCCAAGGTTATTGTTCATAACTGTCCAGTAAACCCAATCAACAAAGTGTGAACAATCCATTCCTTTTAAACCTCTACCTGCCTCATCTGGGGCAACAGGTTTCCCGAAATCATTGCCGTCATAACCGGGATATGAGGCCGCACCTCCCCAATAATAAGGTATCTTTCCAACTGCATCTGCTGCTTGGATCACGATTTGTTTTCTTAACTCACTTGTATCCTCAGGTAAATTTTCTATTAATTTTTCTATTTGCTCTTTAGAAAGTGTTGTTACCGTTCCTGATGTTCCTGCACCACCTCTTAATCCCTCCACAACTTTTAGCATTAATTCCTTTGTATCTTGATTCAATGCTAAATTCATATTATGTTCCATCAATGAGAAGATAATAGCGGTGTCATTCACTGGATGCTTTTTTGTTTCATTATGTTCCTCTTTTTCTCCTGTTCCATTTTCAGATGGTTCAATATAGCATTGCATCCAATCATCTACATTTTCTTCTGTCAGGTGAAATTGCTGATTAGAAAACATAATGCCTATATAAAAACCTTTAACAAGGTACGCATCGACTGATTCCCCTTCTGCAAAACCAATATTCTCTGTATCTATTTTCTGATTCAGTATGGGTATCATTCCTTCTATTTCATGAATGAATGCTATCTGATTCGATTCCATACCTGTTATAGAAACAGGTACACCATTAAACAGATCAAATATCAAATTATGGTTGAAATTGATTCCATCAGAAAAGATTCCGCCAACCAAAAAAACAAAAGCGATCACAGGAGAAAGAAGAGCAATCATGATCTTCTTTCCCAGATTCTGTGTACTTTTGTTTTTCAACATAGTGAATGCTTTGACTCCTTTGAGTACAGCTGCCCACATTACTTCATCCCCATCTGCATTGCTTCCATATCCAACTGCTTATGATAGATATCTCTACTCCTTTGAACAGCATCATCCAAAACATCACAGTCTAGTCCGCAGTCCCTATATCCCTGCTGGATCGTTTGATAATACGTTTGTGAAGGAACACCGATTTCATATTTAGGATCCATAATGTATGCCATAGCCTCTGCACTCTGTCCCTGTATCTGCATTGCGAAACTCTTTTTGTAATACAGATTGGGATACCCTTCGTAACGATCCAGTGCCAGCTCATCCCGATCACTGATCTTCCATAGCCCAAAAGGAACACATTTTCCCTCCTGTGGCTCTATTGTTGCAACTGCATTTCTGCCTCCACGAAACAAAAGCTGATAGTTGGGAATCTCTCCAACACCTACCAGCTGTGCATCAGGACAGCGAAATTTCATTTGCTCTTTATTCAGATTACTGCCATATGCTATATATAATTTGCTCATCTTTTATCATCTCCTTACATGCTCATGACAGGTCCTTCCTCCTGCATCATATCTGCTTCAATCGGTTCAGAAATGTCTTGAGCCGCGAGTTCCTCTTCCCGCTTGATTCGTAATCGCTCCTTTTGTCTTTCTGCCTGAGCAGGATCTTTCCATGCGATACAACCATCAAGATTTTTTAGCAGATGTAGTCTTGCGGTTTTAAATTCATCACCTATCATTCCGAGTCTGAGGAGCCAAGTGCGAAACGTGTATTTCTCATTTGTTGATTGTGTCTTTCTCCTGCTTGCCTTTTTTTGTGTCAATGCCTGATTGCTAATTGCCAGACAAAACTGAATATAGGATTTGATTTCTCCTGCGTGAAGTGTTCCATTAAACAATCTGAATTCAATCGTTCCTTTTGAAAAAACACTATGTAGATTCAGCGCATGGTAGCGGGATCTATCATAGTGTTCATTAGCTCGAAAGGTATTATCGTTATACCAGATCTTTTTCACTTTATCTAAACTGTCAGGTTTAGCTCTATTTAATTTTTGGATAAATGCTTCATCAACTTTTTTACAATAACGATTTTCTCTGGAAACATCAACTTGTAATGCCTTATAGATCAGATCCTCTTTTGAATACATAATATTAGTTATATTACGCAAGGATCTGGCATCATGCTTAGAGGCATCTATATGAATATGAATACCACAGCTGGAATTGACCTTCGCATGACCTTTTCTTAGCTTTCTGGTTATTTCCTGTATGGTTTCAATATCTTCATAATTGCAAATTGGACTAACAACTTCAACCTTATATTCTGAATCATATATCCGATTCCTTCCTCTATATGGTGTAATACTTGAATCGAACATAACCTTCCATTTACGTCCGTCTTGATCCTTTACCGTATATGTATCATAGTAATCATGTTCTTGACTTGCCTCACTTTCAAAGTGCTTTGCGATAATATTAGCGGCTGAAGATCTTGTGAGGCCAGTCATCTCGATTTCGATTCCAAAATGCTGATCCTTCATTATAAGCTACCTCCATCATCTTCCTCCCTGTTCACCGAACAACCTTTCTTTATATTCAGGAGCATGTACTGCCAGATTATAACGCTCATTTCCGCATTTATATAAACAAACACCACGCTGTGGATATTTAATCAAATCATATTCACTTTCCTCCAGCTGCAATGTATCGATATAAAACTTTGAATCCGTATTACCGGCATTGAACAGAAAAGCATGAGCAGGAATGGAAAATAAGGGTTTTGTCAGTTCACGAATACCCTCGATATTGAAATCCTCGAGGTTTTGTGATGCTAGGATTACTGCACTTTCTTTTTTACGAACACGCTTCATGAAGTTTCGGATATATTCCACAGCAGTCATATTGGTAAGGAAAAGATACAGCTCGTCAATGGATGCTATAGTGTGTCCATTCGTCAGCAGCTCATTAGACATGAATGACAGAATATTGAACAGTAAGGCATTCCTCAAAGCCTTATTCGCCTGTAACAATCCCTTAACACCAAATGTTAAACATTGATTTCCTGTTATATTCGTATGTCCATTAAAAAACTTACTGTCGCTTCCAATACAGATGGAATGAAGCAGCAGTAAGATTTCTCTCAATGTATCTCGCTTAAAGATATGCGTTCCATTATCCTTGAAATGCTTATATTCTTCATCGATATAGTCATAAAGATCTGATAGCATGGGATATCCATCATGACGCAATTTTGTTAGATCCGTCTTCTCTGTAATATCAAAATGACTATATAATTTGATCAACATGATCTCCAGTGTATCCAGCTGTTCATCACTGAAATCCTTATAAGTTTTGAAGAAGTCCTTTAAGAAAGAAATATGTTGGGACAATATCGTTGTTTGTTTAAATGTTTTAGGGATTGCATCATCTTTTTCATCCACTTCGTAATCGGCAGTAGTCCATTGTTTAGGTTCCAGTACATTGATGATATATCTGCCTGACATCATATCGATAAACGTTCCTCCAAGATTTCTTGACAATTCTCCATAGTCGACTAAGTCAGCGAGATTACTCCCGCTTTCTCGTCTAAGAACCGTACGTGATAGTTTCCCATCATACGGCTCAAGCATTTCATCACTCTTTCGAGCGGCTCTCAATATAAAGCTGTTGACAGCTTTTATGGACATATGCCATATTTGGAACTTCGTCCTTTCCACCATTTGTTTTAGGTACTTTAAAATAGATTTCTCTATCTTCTGTAATTTCTAATGGCATTCCACAGTGATAACAGCACCCGTTTTGATTTTTCCAAATCAACTTAAATCGTCCTGATAGTCTTCTCATACCTTGTTTGAATTTTCTGTCTTGAAAATATTCAATATCAAGGTATGGATTCACTGTAGTTTGTACTTTGACGTGCCTTACAATTGGAATATGGTCAACCCGAAGTAGTTCTTTATTCTCGGTAGAGAACACCCAATTGCGACTGCCTCGTCTATGCCAGTAATTCGTTGATACCCACCATCGTCCTTTATGTGGATGTCTACGCTTTGCCCATCTCCATAATAATTCGTAAAGAATGTAATCAATATAGGCAAACGCTTCACTTGCACATACACTTTGATGGTAATTCGTCCATCCTCTAATTTGTTGATTTAGCTTTTCAATAAGAACTTCCTGTTTCCAAGCCTTACCACGTTTGAGTATGGTTTCTGACAAACTTGCTACAAATGCTTTTATCGATGTTTTAGATGGTTTGATAATCAACTTTCCGTTGAATTTTCTAAATGTCCATCCTAACATATCAAAGCCTTCATCAATGTGTGTTATCACTGTCTTTTCTTCTGACAGTTTTAGTCCTCTCTCTTTTAGAAATGATTGTATAACCACTTTAGCCTCTTCTGCCTTTTCTTTGGTATTTGCAGATACAATAAAGTCATCGGCATAGCGTATGAGATTTACCTTATTGTGTCTGTGTGTTTCTGCATTCACTTTTCCTTTGCTATTTACATCAAAGTATTCGGCTAATGCTCTTTGCATACCATCTAGTGTCATGTTTGCTAATATTGGTGAAATGACTCCGCCTTGTGGTGCTCCGTCCTCTGTAGGAAAAAGGTCACCTTTGAATACAAAACCAGCTTTTAGAAATTGTTTTAAGATTGATTTATCCATTGGTATATTTTCTAACAGCCATTCATGGCTAATGTTATCAAAACACCCTTTAATATCTCCTTCTAAAACCCATTCAGGACTATATCTTCTTGAATAAATTTGGAAAATGTATTCACACGCATCATGAGCAGAGCGCCCCTTACGAAAACCAAATGATTTCCTATCAGCGGTTGTTTCTGCTATTGGGTCAAGACCCATTGCATATAATGCTTGCATAGCTCTGTCATACATACACGGAATACTTAAAGGTCTTTTTGCCTATTTATTTTTCTTGTCAATATAAACTCTTTTTAGTGGTTTTGCTTTGTAGTGTTTATCACTCAACGATAATACAGCTTTCATTTTAGAGGCTGGTGTACTCCACTTTTCTCCATCTACTCCTGCTGTATTCTTTCCTTTGTTAGTTGTTACTTTTTTAACAGCTAACACTTTGGCATAATACGAGTGTGTTAAAAGATATTGAAGTCTTTTAACTAAGTTCCATTTCTTTTCTTGAGTTGCCTTAGCAATTCTAGATTGTAGCCTATTAACTTCTAGTTCAGCTTTCTTCCAATCAATGGTCGTCCATTGTTGTTCTAACTGTTGTGTGTTTGATAATCTCTCAGTTTTCACTGTCATTGAATTATTATCATTCATAGGTTTACCTTCCTTTCTTTGCTATGAAATACCATAAGAGAAGTCTGCACCCTTTCGGGTTAGGGCAAATCTTGAACCCCTATGCACCGCCATTACAGCAGTGCCATTCGCTTTCTCTCCCTTTCCTTTACCCTCTATACCGTTTCTTCCCCTTACGGGGTCGATACCTTGCTAAGCAAGGAGCATATAGGGCTTACCAAGTTCCACATAGTAAATAATTGTGAATGTGTTAGGAGCTATCCTTGAGCCGAGAGGTCTGATGTCCATTTGTTGCTACGTACACGAAAGACACAGCAACCAACCTCCGCACCTTTTGGTGTAAGTGTATCAGCCTGATTTCACTTATTCCCTGTAACGACCCTGCAATAGTTCACTTTACGTTCTCCATAACATTCTTATCCCACAGTACGTCCGCTTTAGGCTAGCAGATTTCCCAGTGTTTATCCCGTGAGCTTCACACCCAAGCGTTACCACTTACGCATGTCACGGTAGGATTACCCCAAATGGATAGGGTAGCTGACAACCAGCAATTTACTATGCGACTTCTTGTCGCACCTCATGTTCAGGATCTAAGGTTATCAGTGTGAACCCCTGTTCACGCAGATTACAGAGAATGAGTTTCAGAAGATATGATTTTCCCTGTCCTGAGTTACCAAGAATCAGGATATTGGCATTTGTCTTATCATCACTTCGTCTATTAAAATCTACGATGATATTAGAACCGAATTTATCGGCTCCTAGATAGATGCCATGTGGATCTGTCTTACCAGAATAATTGAAAGGGAACAGATTCGCTACACTTGTTGCAGGCAGTACCCTCTCAAACTGTTCTTTGAACATATCTCTACCGCTTGGCATAACTGCGTGAAATCCTTCCTTCTGTCGTAATATCAGCCTGTCTACGTTCAGCTTACTTCGTACCAGTTCTGTAAGTGTTTCCGTCTGTAATAGTTTCAATGCTTCATAATCATTTGCAGTAAGTTCCAAATATACAGCACAATGGATGAGCGGTTCTCGAGAGCGATGCATATTCGCAATTAGATCCATAACATCCTGTAGATTGCTTTGTGCAGTGATGGACTCCTGCAGATCCTGTGTGTTTCCTTGCTTCATACGGTTCTTATTAGCGGCATTCCCAATAATCTTTTTTTCTTCTGCAGGAGTCACCTGTCTGGCATAAACATGAAGTGTTAAGCCATCTTTTTCGCCAAGATAACGAAGAAGCGCTTGTTCTTCTGTGGCTGTTGGGTATTCTCTTAATGCCCACACACAGCGATATGTATTGCCACAGATATAATACTCACTATAAAACCGAATCACAGAGGGAGAGATCATGTCCAAAAATTCTTGGATATGCACTTCTTCTGGGGGAATTACCTTTTTCTTTTTAAACAGTTTCATCTGTGTACCACCTCTCTCCATCAATATCTTCAAAACGATCTGTTGTCACATTCTGTTCAAAATACACAGCCAGCATTCCTTTCAGATCATCTTTAGAAGCACGTTTTACTGTTAAATTCTGTAGTTTGATTAGCTTCTCGATTCTATGAATCAGCTGCATGATTTCCACCTGATCATTCGGCTTGATCCGAACAGCAAGCAGGAACAATCGAGCAGTTGCAGTCTGAATCTGGATCTTATCCAGATGTAATAGATCTTTATTTAACAACTGAATCACTTTCTCATTCTTTTCTTCCTCGATTCGCTTTCTTAGAAAAATCTTATTTTCCTCAAAGTTATCCCTGCTGTTCAACGAGATCATTTCCAGATCTGCCAATCCTTTTAACACATTCGTCAAAGCAAAAATCTTACTTCCGATATTCTCATGACTCATTACGGACAGGTTCTGAGGCTGGATAATAAAAAAGACAATCTCATCTCCGCCATACTGCTGTAAGCTGAAGTCTGTGATTGTCTTCGTATTCACCAATTCTCTCGTTGATTGTTTTTTCTTCTTTTTCATCAGTGACCTCCCTTCTTGCCAATCTCCATATCAATTGAATCAACATTTGATAATGACCAATGAAAAAATTGCTGGCTGAAAATAAAAAAGGCACAGGCATATTTGATAAAATCAAAGATACTTGTGTCTTGATATCGTATTGTCAAAAATGCATAACAGGCAACCAATGCAACAGGCAGGTAAAAGTTTACTTGCGTGATTGCCATTACTGAAAAGATAGCACCTATTCCGATGATTCCAATATCTGTCAGATACCAGAGCCATAAAGTTGGCTTTCCTTTCAGATTATCTGGATACATATACATCTTTCTATCATTCCTTTCTGTATATTTAAATAAAGCGACCATATTATGATTGCTAATCTTAATTTATAAACTGTAATTTGTTATTCTAAAACAAATGGCTCAATATATTCTCTTATGAATTGAACTCTATCAAATACCAAAGGCTTGAATGTTGCCGTAACAGAGATTACAATGTTCTTTTCAGTATTAACATATATTACATTTCCACTGTCACCAATGGCAGAATATATTTTCTCTTCTTCGTCTATAATCCACCACAAAAAGCCATATTTCATAAATCCAAATTTTTCATCAGTAGTTAAATATGGTGTAGTTATTTTTTCTATCCATTCGGTTGATACAATTCTTTTGTTATCATAGATACCTTTATCAAGGCACATTTGTCCTATTTTAGCCATATCTTCTGCCGATAAACAGAGCCCAAAACCTGATGATACAATTCCTTTGTTATCGCAAAACCAACCATTTTCTTTTGGCTCTTTTGAAGTCACAAAGCCAATATGTTCCTCTTTGTTTTTTACTGTATAAAGATGTCTTTCTTTTATTTCAAGAGGCTTGAATAAATATTCATTGGCAAATTCCAATGTTGTCATATTACTTACTTTGGTTATTATTGTACTCAATATATGTATGCCGAGTGTTGAATACTTAAACTCACCTATAATACCGCTTTTACCGCCGAGTAAATCAAGGACTGCTTTTGACCAATCCTCACTCGTGCATACTTTTGTCCAAGGCTCCGACTTGTATTTATATGGTGCGGTCATTGTAAGCAAATGATATAAAGTAATATTGTGTATGGTCTTTTCTCCTCTTTTAAGCACATAGTCGGGGAAAAAATCCAATACTTTTTGATGGATACTTTTAATCATACCTTTATCAATAGCAATTCCAATAAGTATGGCTATAATGCTTTTTGTTACCGAAGCAATATGAATGTTATCGTCTGCATTAAAATCATTCCAAGTATCACTATAAATAATGTTGCCGTTTTTGAGCACTACCATTTGGCATATATTAGGTTGTTGTTCTCCTATAACACGATGCAATTCCTCTTTATTCATTTAACTTCATCCCACTTTCAAATTCTAATTTATAGGGTTATTATACGCTTTAACTGTACCATATACAAGGTAAGAAAATTCACATTAATATTATCTTTTTATATGCTCAAAACAAATATCATCTCTTATCAAAGATAATTCTCTCATCATATCCATATATATTGCTCGTAATCTTCCTTTTGGATATTTAAGTTTTTTATGATATTTGTAATTTTCGAACATATAAGAAAGATGTCTTGCTCTATGCTGAGCAATCTCTCTATTAGATTCATCAGGGTAGAAGCAATCAATATAGACTTCTTTAGTATTTAATAGAATCTCTTTCTTAATTTGATCGTAGATTTCAATATCTCCAAAATTACCGAAGTGTGTAATAAATGGGCAAAGTTCATTTCCATCAAGATCAATGGAATAGTTAATTTCATCGATGTAAGCCATATATCTTCTCATTTACTTAACCGCACCTGCAATCGTTCTGGTAATAGACATAGCTGCTTGTGCAGCATACATCGTACTCATCAGATTCGCTTTCGTACTTGTGTCCATTCCAAACTGTCCAGCAATTCTTGGTATCTCTCCTGCAGAGAGGATCAAACCAATTCCCAATAAACAGTTTTCTTTCATGACACCAAGTCCTGCAATTAACATCACTGCCTGTAAAAAAGCAGTAAGACATATACCGATAATCTGTTTACACCATTGAACGAAACCATCGGTATAGCCTCTTGGCACAGAGAACATATATAAAGAGCCTACTGCTATAGTAATCAACAATATTCCTCCACGTTTCAGATTAGCAAAAAATATTTTGATTATAGAATAGCCCATCATGATTAAAATCATGATGGCGAGCAGTGCGCTTAATCCCATATCTGTTAAAAATCCTAATGACATTTTTGCAGTTTCTCCTATTGAATCAGATCCAACTAGAGTTGCCATTCCTGAGGTAAGCTGTACCTGTAATGTGATGCAGAACTTGAACAGACTAATTGGTACCACAGTAAAAAGGGATACAGCCATAAATCCCTTAATATAATTCAAAGCTGTATCCTTGATGCTTCCTCTGCCTCCTTGATACTCTAATGCGCACTCGAAAGCAGCTACCACAAGCCCTACCGCAAACAGCGTCCACCCAAACAGACGCATAATTTCTACGATAGATTTTACCCAATTATAATCAAAAATCTCTGCTCCCATGTTTCCCATCAGTCCAAAAAATTCCCCTAAGGTATCAAGAATCTTTTCATATATCCAATCGATAATACCTCCCAGTACCTTGTCAGCTACAAAATCCCAAATAAACATGGCTGCTCCTTACAGAATCGTCCAAATATAATTTGGTGCTGTTAATGTGAAACATAAACATGCAAACAGGATGGCTGGAGCTGTCCATTCAAACTGTCCCTGCTTTCGATAATCGAAATATGCGGTTCCGAGCTTCACAAAAAAGAATACTGCCAAGACAAGGTCGATGACTGGGAATACGACATTATTGACAACACTTTTTATCTGTCCTTTAGCACTTCCCCATGCACTCTCGATTGCTCCTGATACATCTCCAGCTGCATAACATGGTTTCATAAAAATTACGAACATCAATAATAAAAATATCATGACGAACAAGACCTTTATCCTTTTATCTTTTAAAACTCTAATCATTATACTCCTCCGTTCTTTCTGCCATTTCTACCATCTTTTTTGTAAGCATCAAAAGTGATTTTTTATCTAACTTTCTTGCGGAGGAAATGACCATATTTTGTAATGCTTCAATAGATTCATCATTCAGCTTGACGATATCTAGTTTTGCAATTAAGATACCGTTTCGTACATTTTTGATCTCTACAATATCGCCCTTATGGATATCCGCTTTATCGCGGATATCCTGAGGAATTACCAATCTTCCTTGTGTATCTAATATCTTAAATTGACTCTTCTTCTGATTCGAGCACATTTTCATTGATCCTTTCTGCAATACAATCTGCCATTCTATTTAAATCGACATGCTGCTCCATCAGTGCTTCTATGTATTCACTAGGTAATGCCTTGATGATATTGGCAGATGTTGTCACTGTCAGTTCCTCGCTACCAAGTATGACTTGCAGATCCTGATTTTCTATTCCAGCACTTTTGAATAGACGATGTGGAATGCAGAAGTATTCTTCTTTTTCTAATCTATCTTTTTCATCTCCTTCGATGAAAAAACACTTTTCTGCCAATCTTTCTGGATCATATTGTAAAATCAAACGATCCCCAACTTTCAGAAGCATCTCTTTTGCAACCTGTTGAGGTAACTGAATCTTAAAATCTTCCAAAACATTGATATATATACTATTCATTTTCTTCATCCTCGCTTTCCATAAAATCTAAATCAAATAGTCCCATTTGTTTTCCAACTCTTTCATTATTCTGCGTGTCATAATTAGATATCAAAACTTCTGGGAATTCCGCAGCATTGTCATAGCGCAATGCCATGTTATTTACACGTGAACAACTTTCTATATGAAAGTCTTTATAAATATCACGTATGAATTCACAATCGTTATAACTAAGCAAAAACTTTCCTTGTATATTCGCCAATGTATCTCTTAACCGTGTATGATCCTCTTTTGTAAATAAAACCTGATACATCCCTTCTGTTTCATAATAAGGTGGATCACAATAAAAAAAGGCATTCGGTCTATCATATTGACAGATCAATGCCTCAAAATCTTTATTCTCGATGATGGTATTGCTAAGACGATCAGATATATCCCAAACCATATGGAAAGCATTCCTTACATCATATGGTCTGCATCCATAAGTCTTGCAGCCAGAGCCATAACTGTAACGTATCAGTTTAAAAAACGCCACTGCTAGCTTTACATCCTGTTTTTCAATACGTTCTTTTCTCATAATCTCTATGATTTCTTCTGCCTGTAGCTCTGTAAAATAAACACGAACACGCTTAACCTCATCCTCCAGATATTTATCTTCGATTCGTTGCTTTGAGATAATGTCTTTATACAAGTTAAAGATATAACGTCCATTCTCAGGTAAATAGCCCAGTTCCTCTATGAAGGCCAATGGCTGATCTCTGATGACCGCAAACATATTGGTTAAGTTATTATTAAAATCGTTATATACTTCGAATTTATCTGGCTGCTTACCGAAGAGAACCCATCCACCACCGCCAAACACTTCAATGTAACGATCATAATAATTTGGAAATCTGGAATAGATGAGATTGCGTAATGCTTTTTTACCACCTATCCAGCTGATAATACTGTTCAATAGGCACATTCCTCCTTTCTGATTTATGGGGACATTTGCATGTCCTCGAATAATTCTTCATTATCCATATTTATATCTACATCTTCATCTCTGACAACGCATAAATGCAGATGATGAATATTCATTGTTCTTAACACATTTAAGATAAACTCTGTTTCATCCATTTCATATTCATCAGGGATTGCCAGATAAATATTGATCTTCCCCAGCTTATCTCCATAATAACATTCATTCACTGCACCGAAAATACCGTCAGAAGCAGTATAGATTTCACTTCGGTTATGCTCTGTTTCAATTTCATATCGTGCCGTATCTACTCCTATTTCATATTCTTTTTCAGCGGTTGGTTCTCCTTTCCAATATCTATTGGAAAGACTCACGATAAGTTCGCCATAATCATAACTGTAATCCTCTTGCTCATCATACATGGTTTCATGCTTTACCATGACCTGAATGGAATCCATCTGAATGTTATCTTTTTCATATCTGCACCAGACACCTTCCTCATAATTAGGATCACTGATTTTTAGATAATCCACAGGCAAACGGATCCTGCTAGGATATGCCTCTACCTTTTGATGAATGATTTTCATTTTCTCCACCTTTCCATTTCCATCAGCAAAATAGGAGCAATGATTTTTTTATCACTGCCCCTATCATGAATACATTCATTTACTTTCTTATTGCTTTTTTGACTTTCTATACAAGACAAGAACAGCGATACCTGCACCAAGTACGATGGCTAATAATGGCATTACTTTTGTTTCATCTCCTGTCTGCACAACAGTGATCGGTGTTCTTTTATCCTTCATTACCAAGTGCTGAACCTGCATATCCTCTTCCACCTTAAACTCAATGTCACCTGCTTTTTCGTAGTGTGAAGGAGCACTGATTTCCTTGAGGATATAGGATTTTCCTACCTCAAGTCCTTTGATCTCATGAGGTTCTTTCGTGGACTTCCATGTTTCCACAGTTTTACCTGTTTCTTTATCCACGATAGTTAGTACAGCACCTTGCAGTGCTTCTCCGTTTTCTGCATCCTGTTTTTCCACAATGATTGTCGTAATGCGATCACTCATTTCAACTTTTAGTATTTCTCCACTATCTGCGATCGTGAATTCCACATCCTCAGCTTTGTGGTATCCAGCAGGTGCATTGACCTCATGAAGTACATAAGTCTTACCAACATGAAGTCCAGTAATCTTGTGTGCTTCTTCTGAACTTGTCCACTCATCTATGATATTCTTGCTTTCTTTCTCCAATACCTGTAGCTGCGCTCCAGCAAGAGGCTCTTTCGTATCTGCATCCACTTTCAGGATCTCTGTCTTTGTGATTTCATCTTTCATTTCCACTTTTGTTGCTTCTCCTGACTCATCGATGGTAAATGTAACATCAGATGCAGTAGCGTATCCTAATGGTGCAAGATCTTCATGAAGACGATATTCCATGCCGATAAGCAATCCTTTGATAATATGAGGTTCTTTTCCTGAAGTCCATGACTCAATTAAGTTATCATCTTTATCAAACAACGATAATTCTGCGCCTTCCAGTTCTTTTTCATCTGTTGCATCTACCTTGGATATTTCGGTAGTAGTCTTTTTGTTAGTTACTTCCAGTGAGCGTGTATAAAGCGTCTTATCACTATGGTCGTAACTTAAGTCAATATCGTATACTGTTGTATCTAGATAGTAACCTTCCAATGCTTGGACTTCTTTCAACTCATATTTTCCTAATGGCAAATTCGCTATATTGATCTCACCTGTTTCATCTGTCATATATCGTCCATCTTCTGAAATATCAACAGATACTGGTTCACCCGCTTTATAAAGAACAGTATTTCTTCCATCAAGGCTTACGATATCCTCTTTGGCTGTCAGTTGATAAATTACTCCACTTAAGAATTCTTTGGTATCTTTATCTTTCTTAACCAAATGGATTTCGCCTTTTGGAGCAATATTTGTTACGTTTACTCCTATCTCATATACCTTGGTCGTATTGTCTTTTTTCGTAAATACAACGTCATGAACTTCTTCAGAAAGCACATATCCTTCTAAAGTCAATTTTTCACGCAGCTCATATTCACCCATGTTAATATCTTTAATGGTAATGATTCCTTTGGCATTCGTTTTACCTTCATAAACAGTTTCTCCAGCTTTATACAACTTAGAACCATCGATCATATTGATGATATCTTTCTTTGCAGTTAAGCAATACTCAACATTTTCCATAGGAAGTTTAGTTGTTTGATCGACTTTCTTAATTGTCAAAATACCCTTTGGCAGTCTGTTCTTAACCTTAACAGTTATAATTGGTTCCTGATCTTCGTCCTGATCCATATCTCTGATATTTTCAATCTTGAATGTCACTGGTTTTTCCAGTTCCAAGAACCCTTCAGGAGTCTTGATCTCATCGATGGTATAACTTCCTGACTGCAATTTTAACGGTAATACAACTTCACCCTGTTTTCCAAAAATGGAAACAACCTGATTCTTGCTGTTAGTAGTGAATGTATCAATTTTCACACCACCTACCTTTTGTACAACATAGTTGCCATCTTCATCTTTAATCTTGAAGCTTGCACTGTTCAATGTTACTGCTTTTCCAGTATCATAATCTTCTTTTACGATACGAACCTGTGCAGATAATGGAGCATTGTTTACATTGATCTTCTTGATCTGTTCATCTTTTTTGTAAGACGTATAATTCTTACTGATTGAAATAGTAAAATCAGGTGCTGGTATACGATCTGCAGGACTCTTTGTTTCCTTCACAAGATAAACACCATAAGGCAGATACTTCGTAGTTGCAATTCCTTTTTTATCTGTGGTGATCACATCATAAGTAACTGCTTTATCCCATCCAGACTTATTTACATCTGATTTCAGTTTCAAAGTAAATTCTACATCTTCTAAACCATCATATACTCCAGAAGAGCCATCAATTCCTGATTTGAAAATTTGGATTTTCTGCATGTTAGGTTTATCTGCAGTTGTCTTGTTGACAACCGTTTTTTCCACTGTCTGACCTGCGTAATCTACAGAAACATCGATTTTAGCAGAATTGATCTGAAGACTACCATTATTGTCTACTTCTTCGATGTAATATTTTCCTAATGGAAGATCATCCCATGTAATCATTCCGTTGGAATCTGTTTTTTTATAAGATATGATCTGATCCTTTTCGTAATATTTAATGGTACCTGCAGCATTCGTTATTTTTTCCTTGGCAATCAAAGCATATTGGTTATCCTGCAAATAAGCATCACCATATTTACCATCTGTTTCTGTTGTATCAATGGATTTCTTTAAAACAACTTTACCTTTCTGTTCCTTATTTTCAATCGTCGTAGATGAAGTAATCAGAGAGGTTGTCTGATTCTTGTAATCAAGTGTTACTATATGCTCTTTTGTATTTAGAATATAGCCATTCGTTACTTGTGATTCCACGATACGGTATCTGCCTAAAGGAACTTTTACACTTGCTTTGCCATTTGCTGACGTTGTCAACGTAGCAACTAATTGATCTTTAGTATAAAAAACTTTTGATCCTGCTCTGTTCGTGATGGTTTTATCAGCATATACCTTGAAGACCGTATTGGAAACTCGATCTCCATTCGTATTTGTTTTAATAACTTCGATCTCTCCAGTTGGTTCGTTATTAGTGACTACTACCACATTTTCACTTGCCTTCACGCCTGCTTTGACAGTAAACGATCTTACTGTGTTATCCAACAGGTAACCTTCTACGGTAGATACTTCTTGATACTTATATGTTCCTGTATCTAAATTAACACCTTCATCATCTGAATCCCAAATACCATTTGAATTTGTAGTAACTGTTTTAGTTGAACCATTAGGCATTGTTATTTTAAACTTAACTCCTGCCAATGCATTTCCAAATTCATCTGTTTTCTTCAATCTTACTCCACCTTCATCAGGGAAGATTCGATATGCTTTATATGTAATGATTGAACTTCCATGTTTGGTGCTGAGTAAATCAATATCGCTGATCATAACTTGTTGTTGAGGGCCTGATGGCATCTCAGCAGCACAATGTATGATTTTACCGTTACCCATATAAATCCCCATATGAAGAGCATCTCCTGTATTATCATAAAACAGAATGATATCTCCTGCTTTTACATTTTTAGGATTTGCTTCCTCGGTGGAGTAGGTATAGCTTGTTACACCTAAGCCTTCCAGATAACTATCAATGGAATATGTAGTGAAACGGTCTGCATTAAATTTCAAGCCAACCTGTTTGAATACATAAGAAACGAAACCAGAGCAATCAAAGCTATTCGGGCCTGCAGCTCCCCATACATATGGCTTTCCTAAATGTCTTTGTGCTTCCTTTAATACCTCATCTGCTTTATTGACTTCAAAATATATATTTTCTCCTGCCGCTTGAACTTGCAATGGCATTGAAGAGAACACTGTAGATAGTGTTATGAAGATAGTTGCAATCGTCATCAGCACTTTGTGTATTGCTTTTTTTATTTTGTCTTTCATCGTATTTTCCTCCTAATAAAAAGGGACATAAAGTGTTATTTCAACCTTATGTCCATATACTGTTCAGTTAAATTTTAAGTATAGGGCATAATGCCCTAAAAGAAACCCACCTTGTAGTAATTCATATGATCTCCTTTCCATAAAAAAAACACGACCATTTTTCAGATCGTGCTTCATTATCTATTTTATATGTATTTTACCAGCGTGTTTGAAATACTGAGTAATAGTATCCATTATAATAATAAATCCCAACTGCTGCTTCTGTGTTGTTACTCAATAATAGTTTATTATGAGGTGGCGAACTCACCCATGCAGAGAATGGGTCATCGTAATTCGTTATACATTCAGCTCCATCTCCACTATGCCATAATGCTTCTTTCTGTGCCATTGCGAATGCATGCGAATCACACCTACTTCTAAGTTCAGATGAATATGTAAATGGTTCTTTCCCATTTTGAGTACGATATGCATTTATCTGAGCAAATACCTGATCTGCTTTTGCTTGTTGAATCACTGGCGGTTCTGGTTCTGGATTTTCAACAGGTGGTGTTACTGGTTTGCTAGTTTCTCCTGTATGATTTGAATCTTGAGAAGGTGTGTTGTTTTCTTGATTTGATTCATTCTTATTAGAATTTGATTGGTTATTGTCTTTTTTTTCTGTTTTACTGCTAGTACCGTCGTTTTTTGATGATTCCTTCTTAGGAGCATTAGATTGTTTCTGTTGCTTTTCCTCTTCCTGTTGTTTTTTCTCTTCTTTTTCTGAATCATCTTTTTCTTTTTGGTTATCTTTTGACTTAGTATCATTATCTTTTAATGCTACTGCCGATCCTGCAGGCTTTGCTGATTTCTTATCATTTTGATCATTAGCAGATGTACATCCAACCAGAAGACTTCCTATCATCATCAATACAAATAATTTTTTCATAAAATTCACTTCCTTCTCTTTTTTACATTATAGACTGATTACATTTCAAAAGTCTATTCTTGAAATATCATTTTATTTGAGTTACACTAGACGATTATTGACTTTACACAATATAATAATCTTATTTTATAAATAAAAAAGAAAACTATCAAACTTCTTTACATAGTACCTTATATTTTTATATCCTCTTTGCACTCTGTATACTTACATTTTTTTGATCTTTTATTACCTTACATGGATTACCCACCGCAATCACATTCGCTGGTATATCTTTAGTAACCACACTGCCAGCACCAATAATCGAATGATCACCGATTGATACCCCCGGTAATATCGTAACATTTCCACCGATCCATACATGATCACCTATACGAACAGGTTTTCCAAACTCTTTATTTTCTTGTCTTTCTTTATAATCTAATGAATGGCATGCTGTATAAATCTGTGTATTAGGACCGATCAATGTATAATCTCCAATGATAATTGGACATACATCAAGAAATACACAATTAAAATTAACCATCACTTCTTTTCCTAGATAAATGTTATATCCATAATCGCAGAAAAAAGGCGGCTTTATCCAAAAGTAACCACTTGTATTCATCAATTTTTTTATCATCCGATTTCTCATATTTACTTCATGGAATACTTTTTTATTGTATTTTGTTAGTATACGACTAGCTTTATCTCTATCTAAAACAAGTTGCGGAGAAACAGGATTATAGATAAAACCATTGATCATTTTTTCTTTTTCTGTCATAAATTTACCTCACATTTTGAATTTCATGTATTAAATCTTTTTAGTTAAATATATGAAAAATCATAGGGACAAACAACACTACAAATACACCGATGATACTGACACCGATTACATAAGCTAAGTTCTTTTTTTGTTTATCATCCATATAATTAACCTCCTTATTCATAGTCCTATATTAAAGTATGAAATATAAGTTCACATTTTCAAGTTTATTTATATTTCATATTATAGCACGATGACATTTTTAATACTATATCACTGAAAATCGCGCTAAATTCCAAATAAAAAATGACCAATTATATTTAATGATAACTGGCCATTCTCACACTTTTTTACGACTTTTCACGGAAAAATTGTGTTTTTACGGAAAAATCTTTGCTTTTTATATGCGTTTGTATGCTACCTGTATGATGCCAAAAGCCCTTTAGTTATCGGCTTTTTATATACGCCTATTTATTAAGTGTATTGTACCTGTATGCAAGTGTATGCAATTATGAGTAATCCACCGCGGAAATAATAGAAGTTAACACTTATGAAATAAAATCAGAAATTATTTCATATATATTTTAAACAAGACTATAATAAGAATCTCTTGGGATTTCTAACAGAGCCTATGAAAATAAACCCTTTTTCATATAATCTTCTTGTTTTATAGATATTAATGTATACCCTGTATCATGTATCACTTTTCTTAGTTTATCTTCATCTATAATCGTTTCTGATAATAATTCGATTTCTCCTTTTCTGTGAGAAGTTTTTACTTTTTTGATATTGAAATTTTTACGAATACAATCATTGATATGAGATGCACACATAGAGCACATCATTCCTTCAATTTTCAAAGTTATTTCCATCATATATTAAATATACCTTTCTCGTTTATAATGATCGAAAGGAGTATCCATTTAAGATGAACTACCCCTTTTTGTTGATTTAAGAACTATGATTACAAGAGTGATTCATCTGACAATGCCCACATTGGCCACCGCAGGATGACTTCCCCTGCCTTTTTTCATTTATCATATATCTTATGATCCATATGATAATCATAAGTAAAACAATGCTTATGAAAAGTGTAGATATATGATTTAACAACCAATCTATCATTATCATATCCTCGACTTTCTTTAAACTCTGACTTCTTTGCCTAATTTCACAGGCTCTTTATACGGTTTTATTAACATATAGGTGATAAATAATAGAACGATAACTGCACATATAAGACCAATAATATTTGCATTCCCTACAAATACTGAACCAATTTGGTAGACAACTAATGAGATAGCATATGCAAATACACATTGATATGCAATCGCAAAAGTTGTCCATTTCGTAGAATTCATCTCTCTTTTGATAGCACCCATAGCTGCAAAACATGGTGCACATAATAAGTTGAAGCAGAGGAATGAATAAGCTGCTAATTGTGTCATCCCCTCAAAATCAAGCACCCCAAATACACCAACAACCTCTTCTTTTGCAACCAATCCCATAATTGTAGCGATCGTTGCCTTAATGTTACCAAAACCTAATGGAGCAAAAATCCAGCAAATAGCTCTTCCTAGCATACCTAGTACGCTGTTTTCTAATTCCATATCTAAACTGAAACCAAAGGAACCATCTATCATGCCAAACATAGAGCCTGCCCATATGATAATAGATGATAATAATATGATGGTACCAGCTTTTTTAATAAAGGAGGAAGCCCGTTCCCACATAGAGCGAAAAAGATTGGACACTGTTGGCATATGATAAGCTGGAAGTTCCATGACGAAGGGCGCAGGTTCACCAGCAAACATTTGTGTTTTCTTCAACATGATTCCAGATATAACGATTGCCGCAATGCCGATGAAATAAGCACTTGGTGCTACCCACCATGCTCCATGAAATAATGCTGAAGCGATCAATGCGATGATTGGTACTTTTGCGCCACATGGGATAAATGTAGTCGTCATGATCGTCATTCTGCGATCTCTTTCATTTTCAATCGTTCTTGATGCCATGATTCCTGGTACTCCACACCCTGTTCCAATCAACATTGGTATGAATGACTTTCCTGATAAACCAAATTTGCGGAATACACGATCTAATACAAATGCAATACGTGACATATACCCACAGGCTTCTAAAAATGCCAATAATAAGAATAACACGATCATTTGTGGTACAAATCCTAATACAGCACCAACACCACCTACGATTCCATCAACAATCAAGCTTTGTAACCAAGAAGAGCAGTGTATACTATCCAATAAGTTATTCAACAAAACAGGGACACCTGGTACCCAAATACCAAATTCAGAAGGATCAGGTACTCCTTGTGCATCATCACCTAAAGCAGCATCATATATTGTTGATACATCATATCCTGCTTGTGCAAGGGAATCTCCATAAGTGCCATAGGCTTCATCAAATGCTCCATAGTCTTCTTCTTGGATTGCATCTTTTATATCCTGTGCACCGATAACCTCATCATCTACTGCTTTATCCACCGTTACCACAAATGGTTTTGTCCATACATTTTCTTCGGCATATTTTGTGATTGCCTCATCATAATCATTTGTGCCAATACTAAACAAATGCCAACCATCACCAAAGACACCATCATTTGCCCAATCAGTTGCCCATGTACCAACTGTTGATACAGAAATATAATAAACAAAGAACATGATCACAACAAAGATTGGTAATGCTAACCAACGATTGGTTACCACCTTGTCTATTTTATCAGATGTAGATAGTTTACCGGCTGTTTTCTTTTTATAACAGCCTTTTATGATGGATGCTATATAAATGTAACGCTCGTTGGTAATGATCGATTCGGCATCATCATCCAGTTCTTTTTCCGCAGCCTGAATATCTTTTTCGATATGTGCAAGTACTTCTTTAGATAGATTTAATTTAGCAAGCACTTTATCATCACGTTCAAAGATTTTTATTGCATACCAACGCTGCTGATCCTCTGGCATATCATGTAAAACAGCCTCTTCAATATGTGCAATTGCATGTTCAACAGCTCCTGAAAATGTATGCATAGGAATGGTTCTTCCAACCTTTGCTGCTTGTAAAGCAGCTTCGGCAGCATCCATAATACCATTTCCTTTTAATGCGGATATTTCTACAATTGTAACTCCTAGTTCTCGTGATAATTCCTTTACATTTATTTTGTCATCATTCTTTTTTACGATGTCCATCATATTGATTGCCATTACAACAGGAATACCAAGTTCTGTTAACTGTGTGGTTAAATAAAGATTTCGTTCTAAATTTGTACCATCTACGATATTCAAAATGACATCTGGATGTTCATTAATCAAATAATTTCGTGCAACAACTTCCTCCAATGTATATGGCGATAAGGAATAAATACCAGGAAGATCCGTAATGATAACATCTTCATGTTTTTTCAATTTTCCTTCTTTTTTCTCAACGGTTACACCCGGCCAGTTACCAACAAATTGATTGGAACCTGTAAGTGCATTAAACAATGTTGTTTTTCCACAGTTTGGATTGCCAGCTAAGGCAATGCGAATAGTTTTTTTCTCCATACTTAAATCCTACCTTTCTAAAAATTAGCCTATGCTAACTAAATTCGTTAAAAATTAAGGGCAATGCCCTTGTACGTTACTCTACTTCAATCATATCTGCATCTGCTTTACGAATGGATAACTCATATCCACGAACGCTTATCTCTATCGGATCACCTAATGGTGCAACCTTACGTACATGTACTTCTACACCTTTTGTAATTCCCATATCCATAATTCTACGTTTTACTGCACCTTCCCCGTGAAGCTTTATAACTTTTACATTTTCTCCGATATTTACTTGACGAAGTGTCTTCATTTTCGTTTCCTCCTTAAATTTTAAATGAAAATTTTTTGAGCCATTTCTTTACTGATCGCAATACGCGATTCTTTTACATTGACAATGATATTTCCTGCAATCTCATTAATGATCGTCACATTTCCTCCAGCTACGAAACCTAAATTCTCTAAACGCTTCTTTGTTTCTGGATTGCCTCCAATACGTTTGATCATGTTTTCTTCTCCTACATTCGCAAATGTTAATGGCATCATACTCATCCTTCCTTTTAATTGAATACAACATTCATGTATTTCTTAAGTTAGCCAAGACTAATCTCATGTATATGTTAGCATAGTCTAACTTCAATTGTCAATCAAATTTACATAATTTAGGAAATAAATCAATCATATTGCCCAAAAATAAAATATAATTTTTTAAGTTAACTCTTCAAGTTTTTTCATTTGTTAAGTATCTTCTTTCATATAGTAAAAAATGACCAATTACATTTAATGATAACTGGCCATTCTCACGACTTTTTTACGACTTTTCACAGAAAAATCGTGTTTTTACGGAAAAATATTTACTTTTTATATGCGTTTGTATGCTACCTGTATGATGCCAAAAACCCTTTAGTTATCGGCTTTTTAACGTTGTATGCTATGTGTATTATTTATTCTGCATGCGCATGTGAGGAAAAGCTAACACCTACGTTCGCATGAATTACCTTTCTCGCTCCTTTTAATGCTTTAACATTTGACACCTTATTTACATTTATGGCATAAGATATTTACATCTAACACTGTACATCAGGATTTTACCAGCGCTTCATATTTTTTTCAAACTTTTCAACATAAGCGGATTTTAACTCTTCTGAAGATATATCATAGCATAATAAAATATCATTATAGTACATTAAAACATCAGACAATTCTTCAATTAATTCTTTTCTTACATCTTTACTATTGCTTGCTTTTAAACCTCCATGTTTTTTTACAATATCTATTACTTCGCCAATTTCTCCTACCATCCAAAGTAATTTGTTCTTACCAACTTCTGGAGAGATTCCTTCCCATTTATCTTTATACTTTTCCTGTAAAGTCCTTTGCATTTCTTTCATTTACGGTGGTTTCATCCATTTATCATAACCTCCATAATTTTAAATATGTATATTTTCACTGCACTCATATGTGTATTCATCATATCACGGTATACGTATCTCCTCAATAATCAATCTACCAAATATTTTTCATAATGACATCCAAGTTGGCACTATTCTTTGTAGATACGTGTCCAAAAACAGCTTGTTTTTCAGAAAATATAGATGACATCCACGGTGATGCGACAAATAAAAAAGACGGACAAATCATCGAATAAGCCTTTATTTATCGGCTTTTTTACGATGACATCCGTCCTGGCACTTTTATTTGGTGGAGGTGGCGGGAATTGAACCCGCGTCCAGAAACAGCACCACGTATGAACGTCTACAGTTTAGTTCATGTCATATATTCAACAGGTAATCATGAACAACTCCCATTGAATGTGCCTGATAAATTTTCGTGAAACAACTCTCAGGCGAAAGACAGCTTCCTTAACCTTCGTATCTTAAGCGCACATCCAAGCACCAAAGGTCAATGCATTGGCAGCGGCTGCGAACCTATGTCGGTTATTAAGCAGCGAAAGCAACTCTCTGGTTTCCACCAAAGATGTTAGCTAATTTAGTTTTTCCAGTTAAATTTATTTTGGTTATAACGTAACCACTCGACTGCAGTTCATACCATACATATCCCTGTCGAAACCAGTACACCCCCGGTTTTAGGAACAGTTGTAGTTTACCACAAAATGCAGTAAACTACAACAACGTTAATAATGATTTTTCAAAGCTTTTTCAATTTCACGTTTTGCGTCTTTTTCTTTTTCCGCATTACGCTTGTCATGAAGATCTTTCCCTTTCGCAAGAGCAATCTCAAGCTTAGCCATACCTTTTTCAAGATATAAAGAAGTTGGTACAACCGTATAACCTTTCAGTTTCACTTTCTGTGTCAGCTTCTGTATTTCACTTTTATGCAAAAGCAGTTTACGATCACGCGTTTCATCATGATTAAAACGATTACCGAATTCATAAGGCGGTACATGCATCATTTTGATGTATGCTTCTCCATCCTTAAAACTGATATAAGCATCCTTCAACTGCGCATGACCTTTACGAATTGCTTTGATTTCTGTACCTTGTAGAACAAGTCCAGCTTCAAAACGCTCCTCCAGAAAATAATCATGACTGGCTTTTCGATTATATGTAATCACTTTTCTCATAAGAAACAACGACCTCCTTTACTACTTTATGCGCGATTCTTTTTACGTATTCTTTGTTTAGGCAGCTCTTTTATATCATTTTTCTTCTTTTTGTTCTTTTTTGTTAAAATCTCAAAATCTATCTCACGTTTAAAGCGGTTTGCGCCAACACATTTCACACGCACTTTCTGACCCATACGATAAATATTAGCTGTATGCTCACCAATCAATGCTTTCATATTGTCATCATAATGATAATAATCATCAATCAAGGTAGAAATATGAACAAGACCTTCTACAGTATTATCCAATTCTACAAATACTCCAAATTTTGTAATACCACTGATAATACCATCATAAGTGCAGCCGATATATTTTTCCATATATTCCGCTTTTTTCATATCATCAACTTCACGCTCAGTATCTACAGCGATTCGTTCACGAACACTTGCCTGATTTGCGGCATCTTCACACCATGCTTCATCCTTTTTCATTTTATCTGGATTTTCACATTGTGTAAAGACATATTTTTTTAACATACGGTGTACAACAAGATCTGGATAACGTCGAATTGGGGAAGTAAAGTGTAAATATTCCTTTAATGCAAGCCCAAAATGTCCCAAGCAGCGGTTATCATATCTTGCCTTCTGCATGCTACGCAACATAAAACTACTCAAAACAGAATAGTTCTCCTGTCCTTTCGCTTCTTTCAATAAGTTAGAAAACTGCGCGGGATAAACAGACTGTATTCCACCCTGGAACGTATATCCCAGTGTCTTGGCAATTCTTGCGAATTCGCGCACCTTTTTAGGTTCTGGTGCTTCATGTATACGATACATAGAAGGCGTTTCCAGCCATTTTACATGTGTAGCAACACATTCATTCGCCGCAATCATAAAGTCCTCTATGATGCGCTCTGCCTGCCCTCTTTCACGTAATATAATATCTGTTGGTTTGCCTTTTTCATTTACAATGATTTTTGCTTCTTTTGTATCGAAATCAATGGCACCAAGTCCTTCTCTGCGTTTGCGGATGATATCAGAAAGAACTTTCATATGCATGCACATTTTCAATAAATGCGGATATTCCTTTTGCGCAGTTTCATCGCCTGCCAGTATGTCATTAACCTTGCGGTATGTCATTCGCTCTGTGGTTTTAATCACAGAAGGGAAAATCCGATAATTCATGACATTGCCTTTTTTATCAATATCCATCATACACGTCATTGCCAAACGCTCTACTCTTGGATTTAATGAACAAATGCCATTACATAATGCATGGGGAAGCATTGGTACAACCCGATCCACAACATAGACGCTGGTACCACGATGATATGCCTCTTTATCTATCGCACTGCCTTCCTTCACATAATGTGATACATCTGCGATATGTACTCCTAATCGATATCCACCTTCAATTTTCTCTACTGAAACAGCATCATCCAGATCCTTTGCATCATCGCCATCAATGGTAATGGTCAATAAAGAAGTCAGATCTTCTCGGTTTTTCTTTTCTTCCTGATCAATTTCTTCAGGAATACTTTTAACTTCCTGCATGACTGCTTCACTAAATTCTGGTACGACATCATGATCTAAAAGAATAGATAAAATATCTACACCTGGATCATATTTATATCCGATTACCCGTTCGATATGGGCTTTAATTGTTTGACCATAGCTGTCAATTGCCACCAATACTTTTGAATCATGCACAACCCGGAAATCCTGAAAGTTTGTAATTTTTATACGACGATTCAGCATTTCTGTATCTGGCAGAAAATATTTCTCACCACTCTCACGAATTTTTACAACACCTACCAAAGTCTTGGTATTATGTTCTAAAACCTCAATGACTTCGCCTTCTACACTTCCATCATAATTATTCCAGGTCTTTGCGTATACTTTATCCTGATCCATACCTAAATGAAGTGCTTCTCTTGCGATATAAAAGCTTTCCTCTCCGGTTTCCACAAATCCAAAGCCTTTCGGATTAATACGCAGAGTCCCTGTTACATACCCTAAATGTTCACTTGTGAAATAACGTTCACGCTGATCTCTTGCAAGGACATGTTCAGCTTCTAATTCATTTAAGCATTTCATCAGTTTTGTAAAGGAAGCTGCATCTTCCATTTTTAATTCTCTGGATAGATGTGATGCATCCATTCCTTTATATTTTTGACTCTGCACGATGTCCAGTATGATTTGACGTATATCCATCGATCATACCTCCTTTCTTTATATTAGTATAGTAAATAAAAAAGACCATATACGGTCTTTATTTCATAATACGAATGATTAATACCAAAGCGAAGAAGATGATACCTGTCACCAATGTCACATTAGACATTACTTTTTCTGCGCCACGTTCCTTTACGTTAGCGAACAGGTTTAGCCCTTCACCACCAGTAAAGGCACCACTAAGACCATCTGATTTTCCACTCTGTAATAAGGAGAGTATTATTAGTACGACCGCTGAAATCATTAACAAAATATCTAAAATGCCCATAATAATCCTCCTTTCTTACGATATTGCTTATTCATTATAACAGAGTTCTAGCAGAATTACAATCATTTTTATCTCAAAAGTAAACTTTAAAAAATTAGTCCTGCACATATCTGTCATCTAGAAGTTCCCTGCTTAAGTCATGAATAATATTTTTAATATCCACAACATAAACGATACCATATTTACTTTGGCATAACTCATCAACCTTTAACAGCCGGTCATTTTTCTGATATTTGGTTCTGACGGTTATCTCATCTTCATAAATCACTGTAGGAACATCATTCATCTGTAAGATAAATTGATCCTGTTCCAGTTCTACAAGTATCATACATTTTCTTGTTAATGGAATTTCTCTTTCACAAAGATGAGAGAAGGAAATCACAGGATAAATCATACCATTGTGACTGCATAGTCCAGTAAATGCATAATGTAAACATGGAACTGGCGTTACTTTCTGTTCCTCAAAGGTTTCAATGACATAATCTAGCGGTATGCCATATAAGCGGTTGAATGCAGAAAAGCATAGAAGATCACTCATAAACACCCACTTCCTTTCCTAAACAACGATCCAGCAGATATTCAATATTCAAGGACATACAGATACTTCCATCACCTAAAAGACTACAACCCGAAATACCCGTTGCTTTTTTAAAATCAATATTGATGATGGATGGTAATGGTTTATCTACAATATGTTGATATCCAATAATTTTATCCATGACGATACAAGCCTCTCTTTGAGAAGAATGAATATAGATAATAATCTTTTTTGTGGCTGGTGCAGCTTTTTTTATCCCGAAAAATTCATTTAAATCTATCAAAGGGATCGCTTTTCCATTATAGAAGAAAGTCGCAGAATTTTCATCTTCCTGCACAGTTCCATCATCTATATCATATGGAAAATAACGCAGAATATTGTAAGATGGAATAGAAAACTTATGTTCCCCAACCATAAACAGCATGCTTTCCACAATCGTCAAGGTTAACGGCAAATGCATGGTAATTCTGGTACCATGATGCAGACGGGTGGATAAACTGACATTTCCTCGAAACTGATCCACCATGTTTTTTACAACATCCATGCCTACTCCACGCCCAGATATCTCATTTGCCTGCTTTTTGGTTGAAAATCCAGGCATCATGATCATAGATAAGATCTCCTGCTCGCTGTATTCCTGATCCTCTTTTATCAGGCCTTTTTCTTTTGCCGTATTTCTAATTTTTTCTACATCCAGTCCACGTCCATCATCTTCAACATGAATTGTGATTTCTCCATTGTTATTTTCTACTGTCAGTTTAATAACACCTTGTAATGGCTTATTAATTCTTACACGCTCTTCAGGTGGTTCAATCCCATGATCAATCGCATTTCTTAATAAATGCATCAAAGGGTCAAATAAATGATCAACAATCTCTTTATCTATTTCTATATCTTCCCCTTTAACAACGAAAGTCACCTTTTTATCTTCTTTGTGCGATATATCACGAATCACACGATTTAGTTTTGGAACGATCGTTGATATCGGTATCAATCTAGCACTCATCACAATTTCTTCAAGCTCCATAAAGGCTTTATGAAAGCTTCGTTCAAACATGAATGATAATTCACGATCGTTATCCTGTTCCAGTCTTGTCATCATCACAGATTCCGCAACCATCAGTTCTCCTAATAAATTCTGCATTTTATCCAGTTTTTTTACCTGTACGGGAATAACAGATGATGATATTTCTTCATTTCGTTTATCTTTTGATAATACATTATCTTCATCATTCTTATTTTTTTGATTCAGCATCGCCATAAATTCATCACGCTGAATAATTTTACAGGACTCTACAAACAATGCACGATGCAGCATTTCTAATACTTTCTTGCGATTTGTAGATTGAAAACGTATAAAAAATCCAAATTCTTTAATAAATTTTGCCGCATCCGGATTATTTTCCAGTTTTTGTGGAATACTTTCCAGCTTTTCACAATAAGGTATGATCTGTGATATGATCATATAAGCACGGATATTTTCCATACTGGATTCTTTTTCATAACGCAATCGTATGAATACATCCTGTTCATTTATCCTTGTATCTGGTTGGGATGGTTTGGGCAGGACTTCCTGTTTTACTTCATTTGGTTCCTTCATTAATTTTTTCTGAATGGTTCTGGAAGTATGAATCAATTCCTCAGGACTTGCTGGCATATAGTTATCAAGTTTCATATGCTCTAGTTCCCCATGCATAAAATCAGATACATCATATAATAATTCAAACAGTTCACTTTTACAATAAGCTAATTTTGATTCATCATCTCTTAACACTACAAATGCATCTTCAACAATATGCATCAACTCCGCAATACCATCTAATCCCATCATGGATGATGAGCTTTTGGTGGTATGCATAATACGAAATATGGAATGAATGTCTTCTTTATTGATTGTTTCTTGCTTTTCCGATTCAATTAGTATTTTATCCAATTGTTCAAATAATTGGTTTGTTTCATATAAATATACATCCAGCATTGATTTCTGGTCATCATCAAATATCGTCATAGCTCATTTTCCTGCTTTCATTTATAAATGCCATCATACCAGATGGAGCAGTTCTTTCCACTGCGTTTTCCAGTATATAACGCTTCATCCGCATGTTTTAAGTTATCGTCAAAGTGAAGGGATGGTTCATAAAGTGCCAGACCAATAGATATGGTGCATTTGAAACGAATCCCCTCGCTGCTGAAAGGAAATGCTTCAATGCTTTTGCGTATATGTTCGCTGATCTGATAGATTTCCTCTTTTGATTTACCAAACAAGAATATCAAAAATTCTTCTCCACCCCAGCGTATCACACTCATATCATCCGCAGCACTCTCCAGAATATTTGCAATACCAATCAAGACGATATCCCCGATTTCATGTCCATAATAATCATTGATATGTTTAAAATCATCAACATCACACATCATCATGCCAATCTGGCATCTGCTGCTTAATAATTCACTTTTTAAGCGTTCGGATACATAGCGACGGTTGAATAAACCGGTTAAGGAATCACGAAAAGCCATGGAATTTAATTTTCGCATATTCGCTTCCATTTCTTCATTCAGTTTCCTTAAATCATCATTTTGCTGTTTTTCTTTTAAATGCACCTTGATCCTGGATTTCAATATTTCATTATGAAAAGGTTTATTGATATAATCACATGCACCTAAGGAAAATCCTTTTACTACATCACTTTCCTGAGCTCTTGACGTCAGAAAAATAATAGCAGCATAATTTTTATCTATTTCTTTTATTTTTTGATATAGATCATAGCCTTCAATATCAGGAAGTACAACATCCAAAAGGATTAAATCAGGTTGAAATGAACAGACTTTTTCCAGAGCTTCTATGCCGTTATTCGCAACTTCAAGGCTTATATTTTCATTTTCGAATATCTTTTTTATCTGTGCACAGATATATGCACTATCATCAACTATTAAAAGTTTCGGTTTTTTCATTTCAGCCTCAACCTTCCTTTCTTTTATATTACATACGTACCATGATTTACTGTTTTTACTTCTAAGGAGCCATCTTTAGCTTTAAACCAAATCGAACGTCCAAAGTTTTTACCTGTATCCTGTGCCACAATTGGTATGCCTGCAGTTTTTAATACTTTGATGACAGCTTCCACATTTTTAAGTCCGATTCCACTACTTTGTAGTCCATAAGTAGAAAACATTTCTGCCCCGCCTGCAATTTTCGCAACAATACTTTTTTTATTTGCACCTTGTTGAAGCATCTGCTCCAGCAGCTTTGAAATTCCACTGTCCGCAAATTTGTATTCGTTACTGTTTTGTATATCATGTCGTGATGGCAAAAGAATATGAACCATTCCTGCAATATGATTACGAAAATCGTAAAGACATACCCCCACACAGGAGCCCAATGCGTAGGTCACAAGTACATCAGGCATTTTTATGATGCAGGCATCTCCAATACCTACAGTAAAAAGATTACTCATACAATGATCCTAAGGTTTGAAACATAAAATTCAGGGATTCAAAATCCGGGAAGAACAGGATATGACTGACAACAGGAACATCATCCAGCTGGAAACGATTTTCAATAAACAAAAGCTCATCTCCCAAGTGTGCAAATTTAATCATTGGTACACTTAAGATTGCACCTGCCATATCACAGCATACTGCTGGTAAAGATACGTGAATATCCACATGAAGCAGTAATGATAATGCGTTGATATAGGAACAACACATAATATTTCCTATTTCACTGATAGCAGATTTACTAAGTTCATCTAACTCAAAAATATCTTCTACTTTGGCGTCCACAAGCTTTTCAATGATTGTCTTAGCGAATTCTTCATTCAAAAGAAACATAAATGTACCACTTAAATCCCCTGATACTTCTAATAAAATACCAACCTGTATCGTTTCCGCTCCCCCTAGCATATCCGGTACTTTTTGAAATGGTACGATACATACTTTGGGAATCTCCATTTCTAAAGGCTGATCAATCATCTGCGATAAGGAGGTGATTGCATTTCCGGTACCAATATTCCCCAGCTCTTTTAACATATCTCTTTTTTCTTCATCTAAATCAGAATATGATTGCAGCATGCCGTCTACCTCCCATTTTCTTCAAGAAAACAGTTTAATACTTCTTCTATTTCTTTATCTTTAAATGGTTTGACGATAAAATCTTTAGCGCCAAGTCTTCCTGCTTCTAATATTTTTGATTCCTGACCGATGGCAGAACACATGATTACAGGAATACTGTTATCATGCTCCATCATATAACGTAAAGAAGTCAATCCATCCATTTCTGGCATGGAGATATCCATAATGACCAGATTCGGCTTATGTTCTTTGAATAATTCAAATGCCTGTAATCCATCTTTTGCTTCTATGATCTGATAACCAGATGCTTCTATGATCTTTTTTAGCTTCATACGCATAAATACTGCATCATCGACAATTAATATGGTTTTGTTCATACATTTAGTCCTTCCTCATCTCGAAGTTCAAATTTATTTACCAGCTCTCTTAACAGCTGTGCCTGTGCTGCTAATTCTTCACTGGCTGCGGCACTTTCTTCTGATGTCGCAGAATTTCCCTGTACGATATCTGAAATCATGCCAATACTTTGGCGAATCTGAATAATAAAGTTTGCCTGCTGGATATTGGATTGTGAAATACGTTCAATTTTATTTGCGACTTCACGTGCTCCTTCCACAACATGCTTCATTGATTGCTCTGCGGAGGATATCAGGGTGCTTCCTTCTTCAACGGAAGTTGTTGATTTCTTAATCAGTTCTGCAGTTGTCTTGCTGGCTTCCGTCGTCTTGGTTGCTAATTTTCTAATTTCTGATGCAACAACACTAAAGCCACGACCTGCATCGCCTGCTCTTGCGGCTTCTACTGCTGCATTCAATGACAATAAATTGGTTTGGAATGCGATATCTTCAATATCTTTTACAATACCTGTGATATCCATGGAGTTTTGTTTTATTTCTTCGATTGCTTCTGTAACACGATCCATCTGTTGACTGCTGGCAACGATTTCATTTTCTACGACATCTGCTAGTTCACTTGCTGCTACGGTATCATCTGCATTATTTTTTACATTTTCAGATATTTCATTGATACTTGTCGCAAGTTCTTCAATAGAACCAGCCTGTTCACTTGCTCCCTGAGATAGCATCTGGGCACCATTTGATATCTGCTGGGCACCACCGGATACCTGTTCAGCACTATTGGCAATTTGTAACATAGATTTACTCAATAAAGAGGATATCTGGTTCAAAGATTCGCTTAGTGTGATAAAATCACCTTTAAATTCCACTCCAGCCTGATAATTCAGCTTACCTTTTCCAATCATCAGCATCGTTTTTTCTATTTCATTAACATAGACGCTTAATGTTGTAATCGTTTCCCGCATGCTGTCCGCAAGGGATCCTAATTCATCCTGTGAATGATATTCCAGTTTTGTATGTAAATTTCCATTTGATAGATCTTTTGCAGCTTTTTTCAAAGTTTGTATTGGTTTTGTGATACTTCTTGCGATAATAAACCATAAAGCTGATGTTAAAAGCAGGGTCACGATACTTAATACCACAAGGCTGATCAACATGACAGATGCGCTTTGATTACTTGATAAATAATAAGCATCTGCGGCCTTTTTGGTTTCTGTTTCCAGATCTCTCAAAAAGCTTCTTGCTTCTACTGCCTTAGGACTGTAATCATTTTGATAAACTTTCATCGCATCATCATATTTTTCATTTTCTAAAAGGGTCATGACTTTCTCTCTTGGAATTACCAGTTCTCCATGCAACTGTTTTAATTCTGACATCATGTCATTTTCACCATTTAATTTCATCAGATTTTCCATTGCCTGATCAACGATTGCCATACTGGTTTTGGCTTCTTTTAATTCTTCCGCTGTTGTTTCTGTATTTTTTTCATTTACAATAAGCAGCATATCTCTTGCGACAATGTATTGATTTAAGCGAAAATCCATAGACTCTTTCACAATCTGATAAGATTTGTTATAGAATTCATCAAAGTTGCCGGTAATCTTACGCACACCATAAAGTGCAGTAAACACTGTTGCCAGATATAATATCACAATCACAATAAAGGATATTAGTAGTTTTTTTGTAATTTTCATATTTTTTAATTTGTTCATTTCACGTTTTCCTTCCTTAAATAGTATATAAGTATTTATTTTTCGTCATGATATGAACCAGACCATCTTCCACTTGAAAATGTAATGTTCTTCCATATCTGTCACCAACATCTTCTCCGGCAAGCGGCAGTTTGAGTTCTTCCAGCATGTGATAAGCACTTTTGGTATTGGCGCGGCCAATGTCTGCTACAACTTCATCAGGAAACTGAAACAGTGTTGCACCACCTACCAGTTTCACTACCAGATGTTCATGCTGGCAGCCTTCCTTCAGCATCAGCTCATAAAGTTGTTTAAAAGCGGTATCAATATACTTTAAATCATTGTCATTTTGTTGCCTGGCTTTTGGCAGAAGGCTTTGTATAAAGCCAGCAATATGCTTCATCGTATCATAGATACAGATACCCATTCCACTTCCCAGTGCATAGGATGTGATCACTTCATCATCTTTCGCAATGATCAGTTCTGCCGGATGTGCAATTATCTCTTTCATTCCCTCACCTCCAAATACGTAAGTACCTGTAAGATGCTTTTTCTAGAAAGCATAAGAATTAAATCGTATGTATGTGATATTTTTAAACTGTGTATTAAATAAATGGCCTCATCATCCAGCATCAGCATATTGGATAATGCTTCGTTGATTATAGATTCTTTCATATCCCTTGAAATAGCCGGCTGTCGAATCTTCAAATGCAGATTGGAATAGGATGCTACCGCCGAAAGATATGACGATATCAAAATACTACTTATTTCCATTAATACTTCCAATACTTCATCATTTTCTGATTGTTCATCGATTCCATGAATAGAAGCGATATCCTCACGAATATTTTTTTCATCCATCAAAAACAACGCAAAGCCATTTAATTCTTTTTCAAGTGGAAAAAGGATACCAATCGTCTGTTCGTATGCATCTTTCCACTGGATAAATGTCTGTTCATCAATGATATTGACCTGAGAAGTTGTGGTTAAAATCTGTCTGCCCAGTAATGAGGACAGGGAGGTTGCGGCAGAGCCAATCCCAACATTTCCAAGTTCTCCTACAATATCCTGTATGATGTTTTCTTTATATGCTTTCATTGTTCTGTAATAGAAGCAATGGTACGGATGAGTCGTTCCTCCTGAAATGGTTTCACAATAAAATCTTTGGCTCCTTTACGTAAAGCATCCGCAATTACTTTTTCCTGTCCCATCGCTGAACACATGATGATTTTCGCATTTTCGTCCAGCTTTAATATTTCATTTAATACTGTGATTCCTGATTCATTGGGAAGTGTGATATCCAATAAGACAACATCAGGATGATGCGCCTGATATTGTGTTAATGCTTCTACACTATCCTTTGCAAATATGATATCCTCATAATCATGCTTCTTCAGCATGCCGCTAATCAGTTTTCTCATAAATAAAGCATCATCTACGACCATAATTTTCTCTTTCATTTGCGATCTCCTTATTTTTTCTTTTAAAACGACCATCCAGTCCATTCAAAAATGAACCAATCTGTTGTAATGGCAGCTCTATACAATGCGCCTGCATTGCTTTCGCAACTTTCGGCATACCATATACATCACAGCTGTCCTTATCCTGTATGATGGTAAATGCACCTTTATCCTTCATTGCCTTTAATCCTGCTGCCCCATCTTCTCCCATACCAGTCAATAAGACACCACAAGCAAGGCATCCTGCTTCTTTTGCGACAGATTCAAATAATACATCAATAGATGGACATACACAATTTATCTTCTGACTATTGGTATAATGTAAATGAAATCCATCTTTTTGCCGTTGTATCGTAAGGTGGCGTTTTTCTTTTGCGATATATACAACACCATTTTTTACCAGCTCATTTTCTCTGGCACCTACCACATGCGACGAACATTGTTTATTTAAATAGTCCGCAAATCCCTGTAAATTTTCATCATTCATATGCTGTACAATGATTACCCCATAACTTTGTGTCCGAAATACTTTTAATATTGTTTCAATTGCTCTTGGTCCTCCGGTAGAAGCACCAATCACAATGATATGGGTACTATGTAAATCTTCTAATACGTTTTGTTTTGCCGGCATGCTTAGAAACTTGATTTTCACAATCAAAGAACGGATAAAGGATACAGTTTCATGTTCTGGCTTATAGATAACCTGTAAATCCTGTAGTTCATGTGCATATACCGTTTTATTGACTTGTCTAATCAGCACCAGCACAGGCAGCTCTGCATTTTTTATTTTATTTATTTCGATGATATCCCATGATGTTAATATTTCCCCATCATATATAACACATAAGCTGGAATATAATTTTTGATAACGATTTAAACTAGATAATACTGTGATTCTATGTACCATAATGCCCTTTTCCTGCGATAAAATATCAAATAAAAGATTTTCTTTTCCATGATTTTTTTGATAAAGCAGAACATGAATATCATTCACCATGTACGCTCTCCTTTACCTGATAAATAGAAGCTCCATGGTACTTAAATAATACATGATTCTGTAGGATCATTTCTGCCATTCCCAAAATCAAAAATCCTTTTGGCTGCAGGCTGTTATAAAAGCGTTGATAAATCTTGTTTCGTGAACGTTCATCAAAATAAATCAATACATTTCTGCACATGATCAGATGAAACTTTCGTTTATCATAAGGCTCCATAATATTATGATATTCAAATGTTACCTGCTTTCTGATACATTCTTTTAACTGAATCGTTCCATCGCTTAATGAGCGACAAAACCTTTTTCTCCATAACTCTGGTAGATTCGCAATAGCTTCTTTAGGATAAATCCCTGTCTTTGCCTGTTCTAAAGCAACGGTGTTGATATCTGTCGCATAGATATTGATAGGGGGAAGTACCATTCCACTCAAACGTAATTCTTCTAAAATCATCGCCAGGGTATAGCATTCCTGTCCATAAGAGCATCCTGCGATCCAAACAGAAAATGGCTTACTCACACAGAGTTTGGGTAATATTTCTTTTTTGATAAATTCAAAATGCTGAGGTTCTCGCATAAAGAAAGAATAATTGGTTGTTAACTTGTTTAACATTTCTTCTTTCATCTTTCCACTTTTATCTGTACGTAATAATGAAAAATACTCCTGAAAACTATTGACCTGATACTTTTGCAGAATATTCATAAGACGATACTCAATCAACACGCGTTTTTTACGCATATTCAATCCATAAGACTGATACAATAATTCACATAAATATTGAAACTCATCATCCCTGATTTTAACCAACACCATCACCTCCCCATGCTTTAATGTCTAAACGATAAATCCTATGTCCCTTTATATTACATGAAAACTCAAATACCTCATCAGGCTGATGTACCCATGTATGATCACTAACAGCAATTTCTCTTTCAATACGATGTGCACCAATACCGATTTCATCATTACCCAATGATAAAATCATAAAATATTTTAATGCTTCTCTGCTTTCCCCAAAAAATGGTAGGGATTCATCCAAAATCAATACTGCTTTGTTGTTTCGTTGAAGTACGCCTTTTACATGAGGAATCGCAATAGGTAGTGGTGTAATCTCACATGCCGGTATGACTTCTACGATTTGTTCTCCTGGAACTGCAATAATTTTTTCTCCCAGATGACATGCGATATACAAATGTTCACTCATGATACATCTTCTCCTTCAAAGTTTCCCCATAAATCAAGCTGATTGATTTCATTTGGGCGAGCATAATAAAATCCCTGTGCAATTTCACAACCGATGGTTTTTAGGAAAGCTACATGTTGTCTTGTTTCAATTCCTTCTGAAACAATTGTCATATCCAGCTGCTTTGCCATACGGATAATATTGGTTAGAATAATTTTTTCTCGTTTATTCATCTGTGTCTGAAAGAAGGTATGATCCAGCTTTAATACATCCATTGGCAAATCCTTTAATAAGCTTAAAGAAGAAAAACCAGTACCAAAATCATCGATAGATAACAAGAAGCCTTCTGCTTTCAACTCTTTAGAACGCTCTATCGCAATGCTTTCATTCTCAAGGAAAGCACTTTCTGTAATTTCTAATTCGATCAGACTGCGATTGATCTGATAGGTATCGCATATTTCTACAATCTGTTTAACGATATCATTGTTTTTTAAATCTACTCTGGAAATATTGACAGATACCGGCAATGGTTTTTTCCCTTGTTTGATCCATGTATTGATCTGTATACAAACCTGTTCTAATACATACATATCTAAATCAATAATGAAATGGTTCTTTTCAAACAATGGAATAAATTCAGAAGGATAGATCATATTGCCATCCTGCCTTCTCCAACGGACCAATGCCTCAACTCCCACACATTGATTTGTATAGATATTGACTTTAGGCTGATAAAATACAATGAATTCATGATTTTTCAAAGACTGACGCATAATGGAAGATAAGCGGTGTTCTCTGATAAATTTTTCTTCCAGTTTTCCATTATAAAATGCAATACAGCTTTCATGAGAATCTTTAATTGATTTTCTTGCGGTATTGGCATAATCAATCATCTGTGCAATATCCATGGTGATATCGTTGATTAGATAAATACCCAGCATACAGCTGATATTCGTAATAAGATCATAGCGTATATTATAACGTTCGATTTTTTTGATTAATAAATTTAAGCGTTGTTTCAATTTCTCTATATCTTCATAATTTAACAATAAAATAAAGATATCCGCATCAATTCTTGCGAAGCATTCCTCATCTTCCATATACAGATTCAAGATTTCCACAATTGCGACCAGAATTCTATCGCCATAAGCATATCCATATTCCGAATTGATATATTTAAAGTTTTTGATATCCATGGTGATCAATGCATATTTTTTCTGATTTCCCACGCTCATGTTTTCTACAGCTTTTTGATAGAACTTCTTCAAATTCCATGCTTTTGTTAAGGTATCCTGACTGGATTTTTGATGATGCTGACGCAGCATACGCATCTGTAGAATCGCAGTATTTATGATTTTAATCAATAGAAAGAAAGTCGCAATTTCCTGACTTGTCCATATCCGTTCCTTTTCACAGTCAATCATGCAGATATAACCAATGAATGCTCTGTTTTCCTGCAGTTTTCCCTGCATCAATGATCTTGCGCCACGTATCTTCTCCCGTAGTGCAACAAAGGAATCATAATGAAACATATCCGATAACTGATTACATGCTAATATGTCTTCATACATAAAACAATTTTGATAATTGTCCCCGACAAACAGCGGCAACGTATTTAAATTTTCATTTTCCACCAGCATACTTTCCGGACGACATTCATATAACACTTTATATGCATCATCTTCCCGTTCTATTTCATAGATATACTGTGTATGGAAATAGGCACATATTTTTCTCAAAATAAGTGGAATCGTTTCAATCATATCTTTTCCATCATACATCTCATACATGATTTCTGCCGCAAATTCCATGTCTGCCAGTTTGGTATTGATTTTCGATGTCGCAAATGGCTTTGGGAAATTCAATGGGTATGGTTGATCCGTGTCCATACAGAATAATACATGGGTATGTAATGCTTCTTCATAACATGTACTAGCTTTATGCAGCAATTCCATAAATCCCGTTTCCTTTTGCACATGATAAACTCCTACATGCATATGTTTTTGCATATGTTCGGCATGTTCACAATTCAGTTGATGATATTGCTTGATCAGCTGTTTTAATTTACGCTCCATATCTTCTTCATTAAGATATCCTACTGCATAAACAAAAAACGCAGCTGGCCCTACTCTTACAAATAAATCTGTTTTGTCGAAAATCTTCGTTAAAGAATAAGCAGCCTCTGCGACCATCATACTGTTGTCAAGTTCTTCCTCACTCATGAATTGTTTATAATCAATTTCTATCAATAATGCCGTATCCACGCCATCTCCTGCACCATTTTTCAGATAGCGATCCATTTGTGTATCCGCTGCACACGGCAAATAGAATTTTGTTAAGGCATCCATTCGTTTTTGTTTATTTTCCATATACAGCCTCCCTATCTATGATTTGATGCTGATGAAGCAGTTCATCAAGATCTAATTGATATCCGATTTTTTGTGTATCCAATGGATAACAGGTTTCTATATAAGAAAAAGGTGGACGCTGCATGTAAAAAGGTAATGTACATGGTTCGTCCAACAATATAACATTTAACACTTTTGCGACAAACAAGATATAGTCCCAATCATCACATTGAATTAATATTGCATAATTCACCATTTCTTTATCCTGTTTCAATAATTCATACAAAAAATAACCAGAATATTCTACTCCCTCAAGTAGATACTGATTTTCATTTTTTCCCTTTACCTGCTCCATGGCATAAACTTTTTTTACCATTTGAATTGGTAGTAATACGATTACATTTCCACATGTAACTGCTAATGCCTGCCTATCCTGTTCTCCATTTTTCATACGCTCACCAATCTTACCCAATTGTCATATATATGTTTAACTATCTTATACATGATTTTCAGAATAATAGGGATTTTTTTTCAAATAATTCCGTTATTCTGTAAAAAAAGCATACAAAAAAAGACTGAGCATAATTTCTGTTCAGTCTTATGGATACTAATGTTTATAAATATTGTAGAATGCAGATTTTCCTGGGAATACAGCTACATCACCTAGTTCTTCTTCAATACGGATCAATTGATTGTATTTCGCAATACGATCTGTTCTTGACATAGAACCTGTTTTGATTTGCCCTGCATTGAATGCTACTGCGATATCCGCAATGGTTGTATCTTCTGTTTCACCGCTTCGATGTGAAACAACGGCTGTATATCCATGTTTTTTCGCAAGCTCCATTGCATCAAAAGTTTCTGTCAATGTGCCAATCTGATTAACCTTGATCAAGATAGAATTAGCAATATCTTTATCAATACCTTCCTGTAAAATAGCAGGATTGGTCACAAATAAATCATCACCAACTAATTGAATCTTTTTACCTAGATGTTCACTTAGTTTTCTCCAGCCATCCCAATCACGTTCTCCTAAACCATCTTCAATAGAGATGATTGGATATTTTTCCACAAGTTCATCATACCATGCAATCATTTCATCTGTTGTCTTAGAACCCTGTCCTGACTTATTTAAATCATACATTTTGGTTTCGGTATTATAAAATTCACTTGCTGCCACATCCATCGCAATACAGATTTGTTCACCAGGTACATATCCAGCTGCCTGAATTGCCTCCATGATACATTTTAATGGTGCTTCATTATCTTCCAGATTTGGAGCGAATCCACCTTCATCTCCAACCGCTGTGACCTGACCTTTATTCTTTAATACTTTCTTTAACGCATGGAATGTTTCTGCACCCATACGAATAGCTTCTTTCACGCTGCATGCCCCAACTGGCATAATCATAAACTCCTGGAAATCTACAGAAGAATCTGCATGACTTCCACCATTTAATACATTCATCATTGGTACCGGAAGCGTTTTTGCGTTGATACCGCCTAAGTAGCGATATAATGGAAGATCATAATATTCTGCAGCAGCATGCGCAACTGCCAAAGAAATACCAAGGATGGCATTAGCACCATATTTTGATTTATCCTTTGTACCATCTGCGTCAATCAATGCCTGATCAATTGCTGCCTGATCTCTTACATCTAAACCAATCACCACATCTGCCAAAATATCATTCACATTTTCTACAGCTTTTAAAACACCTTTTCCTAAAAATCTTGATTTATCTCCATCGCGTAATTCTAAGGCTTCACGCTCTCCTGTGCTGGCACCACTTGGTACCATCGCTCTGCCCATAAAACCACTTGCTGTTGTTACTTCTACTTCAATTGTAGGATTTCCTCGAGAATCGAGAATCTCTCTAGCGTGTACATTTGTAATTGTTGACATATATGTATCCTCCTTTATCTAATCACAGTATAACACAGCATTTTTCATTGCGAAAGAAGTTTGCTCAATCTAACACACTTTCACACATTTAACGTGATGTTCGTTTTTTCTTCTTTCTGGGTGTAATGAGAAGTAATCCAATCAAAATTAATACGATTGGCCAGTACATCATCGCAAGCTGTGTCATATCCTGAAGAATGATCTGTACATCCAGATCTGGTTGAAGCAATAAAATAGCTCCTGTTAATGCAAGGATCAAACCGATCCTTTGTTTCATGTTCATCACTCCCTATGATGCAGTATATAAAGGATTTTATGCAAAAGATGTCAAAAAAAAGAAGAATCTATTTAGATTCTTCCAATAAATCGATTTTTTCCAGATCAGCATAACTTAAATCTGTTGGTGTTTCTCTACCAAACAGAATTGTTAAGACTGTTGCTGTCTGATTTTCATCATCCAATGCTTCAACTGTACCTTCTACATTCGCAAAAGCACCATTCAATACGCGAACACGATCTCCAACTTCAAAATCAACCTGAACCTTGCGTTCACTCATACCTAAACGGCGTAAAATAGATTCCATTTCTTCTTCCGCAACTGGGAATGGTTTTGCTCCACCACCACTTGAACCGATAAATCCTGTTACACCTGGTGTATTACGTACAATGTACCATGCTTCATCTGTCATGATCATTTCCACAAACAAATAACCGCTGAAAAGATTATTTGTCTTTTCAACTTCTTTACCATTTTTGTATTCGATTTCTTTTTCTTCTGCTACAACGATACGGAACAGATAATCCTGTAATCCCATCGTTTCTACACGTCGCTGTAGATTTTCCTTTACACGATTTTCGTGTCCAGCATACGTATTAACTACATACCATTCTTTTTTAATTTCCTGTGCCATAAAATCCTCCTCGCATTACATTCCGATTAATGAAAGGAAACCTGAAGATACAAGCTGACATAAGAAAAAGAAAAGTGCCAGAATTGCTGTGAATACAATTACTGTCATACTGTCTTTTGCCAAATCCTTCATCTTTGGCCAGCGGATTCTTTTTGCTTCTGTCATGATACCATTGATACTAAACCATTTCATTCAGATCACTCCTTATTTCGTTTCTTTGTGAATCGTGTGTTTTCCACATTTTGGACAGAACTTCTTTAATTCGATACGTTCTGTATGGGTCTTTTTATTTTTTGTTGTTGTATAATTCCTTGATAAGCATTCGGTGCATGTCAATATTACTTTATCACTCATAAAAACACCTCGTTTTCGTGCTTATTAACTTTATCATAAAGTGGGACGATAGTCAATCAACGTATCGTCTTTTCTTTCGCTTTCGTATCTTGCATAAGGTATTATCCACCTTTTTCTTAGGGATATTCAATTTTTCCGCAATCTGATCATAAGAATAACCAAGCGTTCTTAAGCTCAGGATATCAACTTCTAATGGATTCAATCGTTTTTGTGTATATAACACATTTTCTTTGATATGTTCTTCCTGTTCATCTTCTTCAGCAGGTATTTCATCCACAATCATATCCATCAATCGATAATTTGTTTCACCCTCCTGAATATGCATATCTAAACTGACCATATACTTATCCTGTCTTCGACTATAGGTGTTCATTGAACGAATCATATCCACGGTTGTATGTTTTAAAACCTTGAAATAATAATTATGGAAACTTGATTGATCAGCTTTGTAGTCGTCAATTGATTCATGAAGCTTCAATAAGGCGATTTGATAAAAATCTTCCTGATCTTGATATCTTGGGTACGTACGTAAAATATGACGCAGCCATCTTCTTATTTCAACTTGATATTTATTAACCAGAAATGCAAATGCTTTTTCATTTCTCTGGCGTATCATGTAAATCAGTTCGTTGTCATTGAGTTCCTCTATCTGCATCTATTTACCTCACTTTACTTTATAACGGATGACGTTTACTGTGGATTTCATACAGCAGTATTCCACAAGCAACACTGGCATTTAAACTTGTGACGCTGCCTTCCATTGGAAGACGTACACAATAATCACAATTCTTCGCAACTAATGGACTAATGCCAAAGCCTTCTGAGCCAATGATTAAAACAAGTGGTACATCATATTGTCCTTCACGATAATCTCTGGAATTTTCAAGGTCTGCCCCTACGATCCAGAAGCCCTGCTTTTTCAAATACTTGATTGTCTGTGTCAGATTGGTTACCATGCTGACTTTTACTGTGTCAATAGCCCCTGTACTTACTTTCGCAACCGTTGGTGTTAATTTTACATTGCGATGTTTTCCAATAATTACACCATCCACCCCGACACAATCACAGGTTCTTAAGATTGCGCCTAAATTATGTGGATCTTCCAGGCCATCCAATAATACCAATAAAGGCATCTTCCCTTTTGGTACACTTTCTAATATTTCTTCTAATTCATATGTTTTATAGTCGTCAATTTTAGCCGCAATTCCCTGATGATTGCCACTCAGCATGGTATCCATCTTTTTCTTACCCATTGTTTTTAATGGAATCTTTTTTTGTTTGATAGCATCCACTAATTCTGTATCGCGAATGCCTTCTGCCATGATGATTTCATATATTTTTTTATCATCCTGTAACAGTTGTTTGACAACATTTTTTCCATATACATATTGTGTCATAGTCCTATTCTCCAATTTCTTTTATCGCCTGCCAAAGCTCGTTTAGACGTGTTTCTTGTTTCGTAAGATACAAATAGCCAAAAAGTGCTTCCAGTCCTGTGGATAAGCGGTAGGTCTGTACACTGGCGTTTTTCGCATGAGAGGAAATATTCGTATTTCTGCCACGCAGTATGATATTCCATTCCTCTTCTGTGAAGAAGTTTTTCTCTTTTAATTTCATCAAAAAATCAGCCTGCGCCTTTGCGCTTACCCATGCGACACTTTTTTTCTGTAAGACATTTGGCTTTTGATAGCCCAGTTCTAATAACATTTCTCTTACATACAGCGACATCACGGCATCGCCGATATAGGCAAGTGATGTTCCATTGTATTCTTTAATATCCATTAAAGGATTCCTCGCTCCATCAATTCTTTACGATAGCCATCTGCTGTATCAAAATCTTTTTCTTTGACTGCTGCTTTCCATTTTTGATGAAGTTCTTTATCTTCCTGCGTTAATGTTAATCTTGGAATATCGATTCCTAATACATCCATCATCTTTTCGATTGCACGTGTTTGTAAAGCAAGTTTTTCAAAATCAACATCACGTTGACGAATTGTCTGATTTAATACCTTCACCGCTTCAAATACTGCCGCAAATGCATTTGGCGTATTTAAATCATCCTGCATGGCATCCATAAAAGGTGCATAAAGTGCTTCATCATATGCTTCATCTACTTCTTTATCCGAAAGGCCCAGTTTCACATATGCCTGTTTCAAGGAAGTTTGTACCTTGTTTAATTCTTTCTTAGCAGCTTCAATTGCTTCTTCATTAATATTTAATGGACTGCGATAATGTGTTCCCAGCATTAACCAGCGAAGTACATTGCCTCCAATCTTCGCAATCATATCCTTCGCCCAGATGACATTACCTAACGATTTACTCATCTTTTCACCATCAATATTTACCATACCATTGTGTACCCAGTAATTTGCGATTGGTGTTTCATATGCTGCACGGCTTTGTGCAATTTCATTTTCATGATGAGGGAATTTTAAATCCATACCACCACCATGAATATCGATTAGATTTCCATCAAATTCCTGATTGATCATCACAACGCATTCTGTATGCCATCCAGGACGCCCTACAGACCATGGTGAATCCCATTTAATTCCTTCCTCTGTACGTTTCCACAGAGTAAAATCCAATGGATTTTCTTTTTTGCTGTTTTCATCAATACGGGCACCTACCATTAAATCATCGATTTGCTGGTGGGACAGGTTTCCATAAGATGGTACACTGTTTACACGGAAATAAACATCGCCATCTACTTCATAGGCATTGCCTTTTTCAACAAGCAGCTTGATAAAAGCAATAATCGCATCCATTGTATCAGTAACTTTAGGTGCTGCATCTGGCATCATTGCATGCAATGATAATCGGTCTTGATTATATGCTTTAATAAATTTATCTGTAATTTCTTTTTCTGTAACGCCACATTCTTTAGCGACCTTGATGATTTTATCATCCACATCTGTATAGTTTGATACCATCTTTACATCATAGCCTAAAGCCTGAAAAGTACGTTTTAATGTATCAAATACCACAATTGGTCTTGCATTTCCAATATGTGGATAGTTATATACGGTAGGTCCACATACGTACATATTGACCTTGCCTTCCTGCATTGGTTTAAAATCTTCAATTTTTTGATCCATACTGTTAAATAGTTTCATATCCATATCCTCCTTGTGAAATAAAAAAAGCTCTTTAATGTAAAGACGCATAACGCGCGGTTCCACTTTACTTGAAAGAAGCTTTCCACTTTTACACGTTAACGCCGTATTACGTATTCTTCTACTTTATCGAAAAATCCCTGAAAGGTGCATTCAACAAGTCGTTTTTCGCTTTCACCATCATCGAAAATCGCTGTTTAGTAACTGTCTACTTCTCCTTTGTCATCAGTTTGACTTTTTTATACTATACCAAAATATGCCATTATTTTCAATTGTTTCTACTTGTTTTCTTCTTTCTTTTCTTCCAGCTCTTTACTGATTGCCGCAAACTGCGCTAAAAAATCTTCATCTAAGCCATTCTTTTTTAAACCATCCACATAGACTGCATCTAAATCATCCAATACATCCAATCCATTATTGCCTTCTTCATTTGTATTTAATTTTGTTTTTAATGCCATGATTTTCACCTCGATATATCTGTTGATAGTTTACACCAGAAATGATGATTTGAAAACCCCTTTGCACAAAAAAACCAGGCATTTCTGCCTGGTAAACACTTACTTTATTTCTAGAATTAAGCCAATTCTGAGAAGTATTTAATTGTTCTAACCATCTGGCTAGTGTAAGAGTTTTCGTTGTCATACCAAGATACAACCTGTACCTGAGTATTTCCGTCTTCCATTTCGATAGCCATAGTCTGAGTAGCATCGAATAAAGAACCGAAACGCATACCAACGATGTCACTTGAAACGATTTCATCAGTGTTGTAACCGAATGATTCGTTAGCAGCAGCTTTCATAGCAGCGTTGATTTCGTCAACTGTAACTTTTCCTTTAACTACAGCAACTAAGATAGTTGTTGATCCTGTAGGAGTTGGAACACGCTGAGCAGAACCGATTAATTTACCGTTCAATTCAGGGATAACCAAACCGATAGCTTTAGCAGCACCAGTAGAGTTAGGAACGATGTTTACTGCAGCTGCACGTGAACGACGTAAGTCACCTTTTCTCTGAGGTCCGTCTAATGTCATCTGATCACCAGTGTAAGCGTGAACTGTAGTCATGATACCACTCTGGATAGGAGCCAAATCATTTAATGCTTTAGCCATAGGTGCCAAGCAGTTTGTAGTACATGAAGCAGCAGAAATAACTGTATCTTCAGCAGTTAAGATATCGTGGTTAGTGTTAAATACAACTGTTGGTAAATCATTTCCAGCAGGTGCAGAAATAACAACTTTACGAGCTCCAGCTTCGATGTGTGCGCTAGCTTTTGCTTTTGATGTATAGAATCCTGTACATTCTAATACTACGTCAACACCTAATTCTCCCCAAGGTAAGTTTTTAGCATCAGCTTCAGCGTAGATAGTGATTTCTTTTCCATCAACTGTGATTGAGTTTTCACCAGCAACTACTGTGTCAGCCTTTTCGTATCTTCCCTGTGAAGAATCGTATTTTAATAAGTGAGCCAACATTTTAGGAGAAGTTAAGTCGTTGATTGCAACTACTTCATATCCCTCAGCTCCGAACATTTGTCTGAATGCAAGACGTCCGATACGTCCAAATCCATTAATAGCAACTTTTACTGTCATCTTCAAAGTCCTCCTTTTTAACCACCCTTATTATACGTACTTCCTACCTAAATGTCAATTGAGAATTATTTCACGATACGCTTTTTTTTACAAATTTTCTGTATTTTACAAGCACTTCTTTTCAAACATGAAAACATCATTCATAAATTTAGCTTTTATGTTCATATTTTCTACCATTTTCCATATATTTTATAATTTCTGTGAAAGCGTTATCAATCCTTTATCTGTATTTCCCGGGTAATCTTACTTTCTAATATCCTTTATCTTTCAGTTCTTTTACAATATCCACATAGGTTTCACATACCTGAAATCCTTTATAATCTTCTCTGGTCAGATCAATGATATCCCCATGTGATATTCCACGATAATGTTCATTCTCAAAAGTTTTACGAAAGTTTCCCCATTTGGCACTTTCCTCACTAACCAGACCATCACTTTTTCCATCCACAAGTTTGATAAACAGATATGGAATCGTTAATAGTATATGAGAAAAGGCACCATGCATGAAACTCATATAGCTTTGATAATAGACATTTGGATCATCTTTGATATCTGTGTTGAATTGCTTTGCCCATGTTGTGGAAAACTGATGTGTGACTGTATAGAAATCAGGATATTCATCACCAATGCGATGAAAGAAACCATCAAAGATCGATGATAAACGCCGATAGATACCATCAGGTACAATTTTAATCAAAACATCCACAAAACGACATCCTCTGTGTGGAGTAGAAATCGTTGTCAATGATGCCACATGTTCTCCCATGCCACAGGCATGAATCACATAACGTGCATCTAGTCCACCTTTGGAATGTGCGATGATATTTACTTTATCACAATGCTGTTGTTCACAGATTTCAAGAATACGATGCTGAATCTGTTTCCCATTATGCTCGACAGTCGCAAATGCTTCCTGATTTCCATAATAAATAATGGCTCCATTTTCACTTAATACTTTAGGAATCCTTCCCCAGTAGTTTACATATTTAAAATCACGAAAGCCTACACCATGCAGCATCAATATTGGATATCGGGTTGCGCATATTTGTTTATTTGCGCGTAATGCCCGAATATCGACCATATATAGCTCATGATCCCATTCTTCTTTTGCTTTATAGCGAAGATAGCATAATACCGGAATATGAACGATAGGAATGAATAATACAAGACAGATCAATCCTCGTTTGATGATTCTTAACCGTTTGCTGAAAATAAAAATCAACCCTGCCCCACACAGAATATATAGATATAAGAAACAAAGCATCCAGATGATATCCGCAATATACCATGCTATATTCATAGGAACCTTCCAAATGATAATGATGGACAACAGATAGCCCCATAATCCATATGCGATCATTTTGCGGCCTTTCATTAATATTTGTATACGTTTATGTTTTTTCTTTATGACAGATAATATCCCCCATACGATATTGATTAGCAACAATATCAACATACCTGCAATCTGCCAAAATGTGCATTGTGCGATGATCCATGGCAAATGCGCACAAATGAGTAAAAGTGTCATTTGAAATAAAAGTTTGATATAACGCATACGCTTTCCTCCTGTCGTATTTACATGATACTCTTTTTTTTATGCTTTGTCTAAGATGTATTAAATGAATGCCTTTGTGCATACTCTTATATATCGGGAGGGACTACGCTATGGTGATTGTACCAACTATTATTGAACGAAATGCAAACAGTGAACGTGTTTATGATTTATATTCCTGCTTATTAAAAGAACGTATTATCATATTGACCGGTGAAATTGATGATGCAATGGCATCTAGTATAACTGCCCAGCTGCTATATCTGAATTCTTTAGGCAATGCGCCTATTCAAATGTATATCAATTCTCCTGGAGGCAGTGTTACCGCTGGTCTTGCGATTTTTGATATTATGAATTTCATCAATTGTGATGTTTCCACCATCTGTATGGGCATCTGTGCAAGTATGGCTGCAATTTTATTATGTGCTGGCACAAAAGGTAAACGCTGTGCTCTTGAAAACAGTGAAATTATGATTCATCAACCCCTTGGTGGAATGCAGGGGCAGGCTAGTGATATGGAAATTGCAGCTGAACATATGCAGTATATTAAACAAAAACTATATCATATTTTAGAAACGCAAACAGGCCAAAAACCTGAAACCATACGTAACGATTGTGATCGTGATACGTATATGAATGCGCAGAAAGCAAAAGACTATGGCATGATTGACACCATCATTCATCCATAGTCTTTTCTTCTATTAATCGTTTTGTGATTTCTTCTTCATTCACTGGTTTTCCAAACAGATATCCCTGATAATAATCAAGTTCAAGATCAGAAACAAAGTCGAGTTCTTCTACTGTTTCAATACCTTCTAAACAAACCTGAATATCAACACAATGACATATTGCGATAATAAACTGAATAAACAAGACATCAAATTCACTTTTCTGGATATCTTTCACAAAGGCCTGATCGATTTTCACAACATCACTGACTCCTTTTTTCAGGTTTTCCAATGTAGAGTAACCTGTCCCAAAATCATCCATCGCAAGTCTTACGCCTTGACTTCTTAAATCATCAAACATATCCTGAATGATCTGCATATTGCCAACTGTGTTACTTTCCGTTAATTCTAAAATCAAATTTTTAGATGGAAATGCCAGTGCATCCATCCTTTGTTTTACTTTTTCTTGAAAATCGCCTTTTAGTATTTGTAAAGCTGACACATTTACACTGACAGAGAATTCCGGTTCTACTGCCATCCATTTTTTACAGGCATGCATTGCCTGTTCTAGCACCCATAATCCCATGGTTTCTATCATACCATTTTCTTCCATGACTGGTATGAATTCTATTGGTGGCACAAAGCCTAGATTACCGCCATTCCAACGCATTAATGCTTCTACACCCATCATTCTTCCTGAACTAGTTTCTATCAGTGGCTGATATGCGACAGAAAAACCACGATAGTTTTCCGCAATACACTCACGAAGCGAACGCAGGATATCCAAAGATCGTAATTTGTTTTCTAGAATCTGTGGTTCAAAGAAACACAGACGGTTTTTCCCTTTGTTTTTTGCCAACTGTAATGCATAATCCGCAAAGGTATATAATTCTTGAAAATCTTGCTGTTTACTTATAGATATCGCACAGCCTGCGGATATCTGTATCACACATTGAAAACGTTCCTGCAGCTGTTGGTGTAATAATTGACGTTGTAATATCTGATACATCTCCTGAATTTCATTTGCCTGCGCGTTTTCTATCAAAACACCCATTTGATCATTATCCAGTTTGTATAAACTGGCATTTCCAGGCAGACTTGACTGTATCAATTGCGAAGTTGCTTTCAACACCATATCCCCAAAGGAGCGATCATATAGTTCATTTACATTTTTAAAGTCATCAATATCAAGAACAACAACGCTCAGTGTTTCAATTGCACGATCTTTTAATTTTTGTGCGCCCGCTTTATCAAATTCTTGGCGGTTTAATAAATGAGTCAATGGATCAATCTTGTTTTGACGATCCAGCTGTGTCATGATGCCCGCAAAAATACTTGGTTCCCCATATTCATCACGCATAAGCTGTCCACGACATTTTAACCAGATATATTCGCCTTCCACTGTCTTTGCACGAAATTCCACAGAATGATAATCCATTTGATTTTCACCTATTTGCATATTAGATTTATAGAAGCGCTCCCAGTCTTTTGGATGAACGATTTTCTTCCATAAAGGCAATGGGTTTTCAATAATTTCCTGTGGCAGGCCAAACAGTTTTACCTGTGCTGGTGAGTAACGGAAAATCCCGCTTTTCATATCACAAATATATATAAAATCATCTGTACTGTTCAATAATGCATCATACAAAAGATTACTGTCAAAATGAAATTCTTCTTTATGTTCTTTCTCATGACGGAAAGGATTTTCACGCTCTGCCATTCGGGTTTTATGAATTCTTAATTTTTGTTTATACATGATATCATCTGCATTCGCAATAATATCGTCAATATCTAAAGTATCATCCCATGTAACGGTATAGATGCCATAACAATAAGACATTTCATAGTCTTTATGATATGTTTTCTTCAATTGTTGTACATGCTGCATTTCCTTATACATAAAATGCGCTATCTGTTTTTCATCCATAGCAGTACTGACGATTACAAATTCATCACCACCCAGACGAAACATAAAATCTGATCCCTGTAACTGTTCTTTTAAAACAGAAGTCAGCGTCTTTAAAAGAAAATCGCCTTCTCGATGGCCATATTGATCATTTACAATCTTTAGATTATCGACATCCAGCAATACCAGTTGTACATTTTCTTTTTCCTGTTTTGCTTTATTTAACGTCTGACGCAATAATTCCTTGCCTGCTCGACGATTAAATACCTGACATAAATCATCTAAGCTGGCCATTCTATTTAACTCTACAGAATCTGTGATATCTAAAGATTGTTGAAGATGTGCCTTGCGTCCATCAAGCCATGTTACTAAGCAATCATAGTTTTCAAAATCTTTATCTAGTTTGGTATTATGCTCTTTCCATATGATATAACCATCCCGATCTTTTGATTGCATTAATTTCTTCTTAGGACAAAACTCACATGGTGTTTCTTTATGATCCTGTAATACTTTATAACAGATTTCTCCTTCTGGATGCTCTAGCTGAAAGATAGCCTTCATCCGCTGATTCATGAATAAAATTTCATCTGTTTCTAAATCTGTTACATAAATGCCAGTTTTTAAACGATCTAGAACATCTATCATATTATCTGTTTTTCCCATATTTCCTCCACATTACCACGAACACATATTCTATTCTTATTATACCTTTTTTACGTAAAAATTGGTAACGCATTCGATTGATTTATGAAAAAAGTCACAATTACATCTCATTTTGTGTTACATATATGACAACAATTGCTTCACGAAGGCAGTTTTGGGATGATTTCTTATATTCTGTGCTGTATCAAACTGTTCCACAACACCATCCTTCATGACAATCACACGTTCTCCCAAATACAGTGCTTCTTTGATATCATGTGTCACAAAGAGCAAAGTAAATGGTTCTCTTGCGTGAATTTTCAATAATTCTTCTTGCAAGGTATGGCGGGTAATTTCATCTACAGCACCAAATGCCTCATCCATTAATACAACACCCGGGTGTGCTGCCAATGCTCTAGCAATTCCAACACGCTGTTTTTGCCCACCACTTAGTTCATCAGGATATCGGCGCAGTAATTCTTCTTTTAAATCCACGATTTTCAACAATTCAAGTATTCGTTTTTGAATGCTTTGATGATCTTCTTTCTTCAGGTGTAAAACATAAGCGATATTTTCTTCAATAGTCATATGCGGAAACAAAGCAATACTTTGAATGACATAACCAATTCCCTGACGCAAGATATTAGGATTCATTTCTTTGATATTCCTTCCATCAATATAGACAGAGCCATGATCTGGTAGAATCAGTGCATTGATCATCTTCAACAGCGTTGTTTTTCCACTTCCACTGCCGCCAATGATGCTAACACGTTCATGTGTATGAATAGATAAGGATACATCCTTCACAACCTTTTGTGTCCCATAACTTTTTTCCACATGTTCCACTTTTATTTCACTCATGATGCTTCACCTCCAGCAAGCCTTTTTTCTCCAGGAATTCTTTTGCGACTTCTTGTTCATTTCGTTTAAAAGATTCTACCTGATCATTCATTTCAGCCATTTCCTCATCACTGATCAAATGATCCATCAGCATTAAGATATCCTTTAGTTCAGGATATTTGATAAGCGCATCCTCCCTTATCACAGTCCCTGCATAATAGGATGGAAAGAAGTGGTGATCATCTTGTAATAATACAATATCAGGATCATGTAATCGTCCATCTGTGGTAAATACTATGATGCTATCTACCTGTCCTTTTAATAACGCATCATATTTTAAGCCGATATCCAGATCCATGGTTTTATCAAAATGAAGCTGATATTCTTTTGCGATGGCATCATAGCCATCATCTCGTTCATAATAATCATATTCTCCACCAAAAGAAAGCTTTGATGATACCTTCGCAAGATCTGAATATGTTTTTAAATGATATTGATCTGCTGTTTCTTTTGTGACTGCGATGCCATAAGTATTATTGAATCCATATAATCCTATCCATGCCAGTTGGTATTTTTCATGATATGCCTGCTTTAATTTCTGATATAAGACATCATCTTGTGGAATTGTCTTTTCTTTCAGCACAAAACTCCATGATGTACCTGTATATTCTGGGTATAAATCAAAATCACCTTTGACAAGTGCAGGATGAATGTTGCTGGTGCCTCCACCAACCCCTTTGGTAATTTCCACCTGTATATCACTGCGATCTTCAATCAACAATTTCAACATTTCGCCAATGATAAATTCTTCACTCATTGGTTTTGTGGCAAGCTGTAATACTGCTTTTTTCTTAGGGGTATAAAACAGGGATCCTCCCAATACCATAAAAACAACAAGTACTATGAGCATCACGCGTTTTTTCAACTGTTTACTGTGATGGCGATTCCTTAAAAATCTTTCCAAACAGCCAATGAGTATATCGATCATAAATGCTAAAATGGCAACTGCCAGACTGCCGGCAAATGTCATCGTCATATTGTTTGTTGTAATCCCTCGATAAATTGCGACTCCCAAACCACCTGCGCCTATGAATGAAGCAATACCGGCTAATGCAATCGTCATAACACTCATGTTTTTAAAACCAGAAATAATGATGGGCATCGCAAGTGGCAGTTTGATTTTGTACAATATCTGTAGATCACTACTTCCCATACCTCTGGCTGCTTCCACAACATCTTGATCCACATTCTCTAAACCCGTATAGGTTGCACGAATAATTGGCAATAATGCATAAATACTTAAAGCAATGATGGCACTTTTATTTCCTATTCCACTTACCGGAATCAAAAACCCCAGCATAGAAATAGATGGTATCGTATATAAAAAGCTGACAATTCCTAACACAATCGGTGATAAACGTTTCTTTTGATGGATAAATACACCCAAGGATACACCTAACACACTTGCAATCACAATTGCGATAAAAGATATCTGTAAATGTTCCATCACCAATGACATGATAAAATCAAAACGTGTTTTATAAAATTCTAATAAATTTCCCATAGAATCACTTCCTTCCTTTATATAAAAGACAGGATATGAAACGAAATATTCATATCCTGCTCATCTAAGCATTAACAATGACCATCTAAATACATTTGTTCCTGATCTTGATATTTCTTTGCTTCCTCCTCACTTAAGAAAATAGTATGATGTATTTGGGAAGAATCTAAAATATGCAGACCACCACAACCTCCATAGCCTTCAATACTGAATGTTTCATGCTCCTTTGTTTTTTTCAGGTCAATTACTTTTCCACTCATTGCAAAACCATTTACTAGAAAATATACCTGCATGCCTTCTTTTAACATATCTATTTCTCCTTTCCTTAATATATGTTCGCAGCTTCACGAACCAGATCTTCTAAAAGTTTCTGCATCTTTTGAATTATTGGATGATTTTCCATACCATATGGTGCAGCTAGTTTCTGACTCTTTACAAATCCTAGCCAGATGCTTCCTGCCTCATCACGCCAAACACCAATTTTTAATGGCAACTCCAACGCAATGCTTTGATCCACCTGCATTAAATGGGTACCAACAGATGGAGCACCAAATACCAGAATCGTTGTTTCTCTTAAATCCATTTGTACATCTCTTGCATTTTGTGCATGATCGAATTTCGCAAATACTGGAATATCTCGTTTCTTTAACGCTTTTTCTAATCGTTCTATCGTTTCAGATACAGAAAACTGACTTTCCATCAAATATAGATGTTGATCATCATAATTCGTAGATAATAAATCTCCAAATGCGCCTGCAATTTTTCTTGCCAGATTAGTGAAATCAATACCTTCTTTATTCGCAAGCAAGGTTACACATACCAGTTCGTTTGGATCTGTAAAACGGCTCAAAAACATTGAATAACCGGGAATACTGCCTTTGATATCCATCAATCCACGATGATTATAAAACTGCCATCCTGCAACAGCCGGTATTTCTTTTCCATTAGCCAAAGTCCATGGTCCATATACCAAACGACGATTTTGAGGTTCATGAATCAATACACCACCAGCAAGCGCAATATCCCAATAAGAAATATCCTGTGCACTTGCCCACAAATCATGATAACCTTTCATGCCGTTTGCCTTTTTCACATCGATTTTATTTCCATCCTGATCATAGCTTTCTGCTATTTCTGTTGGATCAATCATTTCACTGTGCAATTTAAACAATTGATGAACCGGATTATTTTCTGTAATGTCCTCATGATGAAATGCATCTAAATCCTCATAGAAACCAGTATGTTTTAAACCAAGATAATCAATTTGATGTTTCCAGATAAAGTCATGATAGCTTATATGAGTGACACGTTCAATGATTTCACTTAATACCAAGAAGTTTGTGGCACTTTGTTCAACATCTTCATTTGGCATAAAATGCAGTTTATCTTCTACAAGCATCATCGCTTCTTCAAAGTTTTCCTTACCTGTATACGCTTGTGCTTTTGTATAGTCACTGCAGCCACTTGCATGATGCATGGCATCTAATATGGTGATATCATTCATAAAAGCAGGCAGTTCTGGTATCCATTTTCTGATAGAATCTTGTAGATCCAATTGTTTTTCTTCATACAGCTGCATGATAGCGACTGCGGTAAATGCCTGAGATATGGCGCCAATTGGCCACATGGTATTTACACTGGCCAGACGTTTTGTTTTAATATCACTGCATCCATATCCCGCAACTCTTGGAATATAAGGTGCCTGCACAATAGACAGCGTTAATCCATCAATTTCCTCCTGCTTCATAAAATCAATAATCATCTGGTCAACACTGAAATTCAAATAACTTACATCATAATCTCCACGTTGCTTTACAACTGTATGTTCCTTTGTATTCATAAAAATACTCCTTCCCAAAGACATCCTTCGATATCTTTATCATGAATGCGAAACGCTTACTGCTTGTGTTACTTGATACATGATCTTATCTGCCATATCATCGCCTCTTAACTGTAACTTTTATTATTACATTTATATCATAACTTGTGTATCTCTGTTCGTCAATTCATATACACTCAAAAAAAATACCATACAGATGTATGATATTTCTCGTTTTATGATTAAGCTAATTTGTGTGTAAGTTCTTCTACATGTTCTTTTGCGGATTTTGCATAATAATGGGATTCATTAAAACATCCTAAACAGCTTTGAAAATATGCCTGCGCCATCTCCCAGTTTCCCATTTGTTCATATTGTTCTCCAATATAATAAGCGCATGCGCCAAGTTCAAATGAACGAAGTGTTTCAACCAATGCTTCCATTTCTTCTAAATCTTCACTGTTCTTATGAAAATTGACATCAAAAGCATACTGGCTTACTTTTTTAAAATTGACATCCGTACTATTCATGATTTTGTCCAAAATAGCCTGTGCCGCCTCTTCATTTTGCTGATATAGATATAAATGATAATATGTTTCCATTATATCTTTTTTATTTTCTTCATTTACTTCATTTTTATATACGTTAAACAAAACTGACAGAAATTCAGAAGTTTCCATTTTCAGAAAGCTTGCCCGCAATAAATATAAATCACATGTATGTGATAACAACATTTTACGATTCCATTTGTTTTCTGCCATGGAAATCACAGCATCATAGTTTTTAGCTTCTAAACATGCATTGATCATCTTCAGTTTTGACTTTCTGATCATATCAAGGGAAAAGACTCCAATTAAAATAATTCCTATAATCAAAATGGATAATGTACTCATAATTTTTACCTCAATTCTAATGTCATTATTATACTATATTTTACCGGTAAAGGACATTGCTTTTTTATAGATGTTTTTTTACTATTTATCTTGTAGCTAACAAATAGCTAACACTAATCAAGAGCATTGATTGCTTTACGTAATTGAATTAAATCTTTGTGCGTATAAATCTTTTCCGTCATGGCATAAGATGAATGCCCAATCAGCTTTTTGATACTTGTTGCATTCGCATTTGCATTAGATAAACGTGTCGCAAAAGTATGACGACAATCATGTGGTAAATGATCCATATTCAATTTCTTCATGATAGGATCAAAGTACATATAACGATAATGATGATAATTGATTTTTTCATTGGTTTTTGGATGACGGAATAAATACTCATCTTTTGAATTCCAGTGCTTCATAACATATGGCACAATCAGGTTATGTAATGGCACCATACGGTTCTTTCCTGCTTCTGTTTTACTTCCACCTGTGATTGTCATCGTCTTTAAATTAACATCTTCATTCTTTATCTCAAATAATTCTCCAACGCGAAACCCTGTATAAATCATAATCAAAATCGTATCCACAAATGGTATTTCATCATGACGGAATAACTTTTTGATTTCACCTTCAGTAAAAGGTTTATGGATATCTTCAGTTTCTTCTTTCCGATTGATCATGACGTATTTTGCGTAATTTTTCGTGATTATATCATTTTGCATCGCATATTCACATACTGACACCATCAGACTTTTTAATTTTAAATCACTCGCCACAGAAAGCTCACTTTCATCCATGATCTGTTGAAAATGCATCGTCTTTAAATCTGCGATTTTCATATGTTTAATTGCCTCACATTTGGCATATGCAGCCTTATATCCATTTACCGCATTCTGGCTTAAATTTTTATATTTCATTTTTGACCATTGATCATAGATATTTTCAAAAGTTAATGCACCCAGCTTTTGCAGTTCTTCAAAAAGAACGGGATTTCGATTATATTTCCATAAAGAAAATTCTGCGGCCTCCTGACTTTCATAAAATCCGATAATTTTACGTTTCTGTTTATATTTAGATTCACTTTGTTCAATACTTGTCGTGACACATGCGACCCATGGTCGTCTACGATTTCCTTTCAGCTTATAGACACTACCCATGCCATTTGCCTTTTTTATCGTCTTTTTCTTACTCGACATGTCTACACTCCCTCAGAATATTACTTTTCCTTCTACTATACGATACAATGTTCTACTATCTAAATCAATTATATCAGGGAGTGTAGCAAACAAGTAGCTAACATATTTTTTCAAGAATTAATCTTTAGACCCTTTCATTTACAGTATTTTCCTTGATTTATTAATTTATAAGCGAATTC